>NZ_JBSSDD010000010.1:0-102989 GCF_054060415.1 Thermostichus sp. OS-CIW-32
CACATGGCCGACACTGCGTTTTTAAAGGGCGTCGGCTACGGTCGGCGCTATCCTTCCCTGCCCTGAAGGACGGGGCTTGCCGCGCCTTTTGGTCAGCGGTGCGGAGCACTTTGGAGGCCAAGGCGGGGGCGGTAGTCTATAATCCTGCCAATTCCCCTAATGCGTTCGCGCCAGCGGTGCGGAGCACTTTCGTCGCCATGACTGAGGCTGTCTCTACTGCCGATTCTGCCTTGCTGACCGTACAAGGGCTGCGGGTTTTCTTGCCCAGCCGTGCAGCTGGCGAGCCCTCGGGATCCCCGGTGGTGGACGGGCTGTCTTTCCAGATCGGGATCGGCCAGACCTTAGGCCTGGTGGGGGAGTCGGGATCCGGCAAAACCATGACCGCCCTGACGCTGATTGATCTGCTGCCCAGCTCGGCTCGGGTGGAGGGCAAAATCCTCTTCAAGGGCCCTGACGGAACGGTGGACTGGCTGCAGTTGGATCCCCGGCAACGGCGGCGCTATCGCGGATCCCAGATCGCCATGATTTTCCAGGAGCCGAGCACCGCCCTCAACCCCCTCTACACCTGTGGCCAGCAGTTACAGGAAACCTTGAGGGCCAACACCTCCCTGAGCCCGGCGGAGATCCGCGCCCAAGCCATTCGCCTGTTTGAGGAGGTGCAGCTTTCTCCCCAGATGCTGGAGCGCTACCCTCATCAGCTCTCCGGCGGCCAAATCCAGCGGGCGGCCATCGCCTGTGCCATCGCCTCCAATCCCCAACTGTTGATTGCCGATGAGCCGACCACCGCTCTAGATGTTACGGTGCAAGCGGAAATCCTGCGCCTGCTCTGGGAGCTGCAGCAGCACCGGCAGATGGCCATCCTCTTCATCACCCACGATCTCAATTTGGTGGCCGAACTGGCAGATCAGGTGGTGGTGATGCGCCGGGGCCAAGCTGTGGAACAGGGATCGGTGGAGCAGATCTTTCGGGATCCCCAGCATCCCTACACCCGCGGCCTGTTGGCCTGTCGCCCGGTGTTGGAGCGGCGGTTGCGGCGGTTGCCCACCGTCCAGGATTTTCTGGAAAAAGGGGGATCCCCAGAGGAGCAGTGGCAGCAGGTGGAGATCCCGGCTGCCGTTCGCGTAAGCGGGACGGAGTCCTTAGAGGAAGAACGGCTGCGCCGGCTGTACAGTCAGCCCCCCCTGCTGCAGGTGCGGGATCTGCGAACCCACTACGCCGTCCGTCGAGGGCCATTTGGCCGCCAGGTGGGCGAGATCCGAGCTGTGGATGGGATCAGCTTTGACCTCTACCCCGGAGAGACCTTGGGGCTGGTGGGAGAGTCCGGCTGCGGCAAAACCACCCTGGGGCGAACCCTGTTGCGCCTGGTCCGTGCCAGCTCTGGCCAGGTGATCTACGACGGCGAGGAGCTGCTCCGCTTGCCGCCCCAACGCTTACGTCGTCTCCGCCGCGAGATTCAGCTGATCTTTCAGGATCCGGCAGCCTCACTGGATCCGCGCATGAGTGTGGGAGCCAGCGTCATAGAGCCAATGGCCCTGCACGGGATTGGGAGAAATGCTGCTGAGCGACGAGCACGGGCCCAACGCCTGTTTGAACGGGTAGGGTTGGATCCGGAAGCGCTGGATCGCCTGCCCCACCAGTTTTCCGGAGGACAGCGGCAGCGGATCTGTATTGCCCGCGCCCTGGCCTCGGAGCCCCGCCTGATCGTCTGCGATGAGGCAGTGTCTTCCCTGGATGTCTCCGTGCAGGCCCAGGTGCTGAACTTGCTCAAGGATCTGCAGGAGGAACTGGGGTTGGCCTACCTGTTCATCTCCCACGACCTGAGCGTGGTCAAGTTCATGAGCGACCGCATCATGGTCATGAACCGGGGCCGCATCGAAGAGCTTGGCCCCGCCTCCCAGATCTACCAGCAGCCGCAGCAGGACTACACCCGCCGCCTCATCGCCGCGTTCGCGCCAGCGGTGCGGAGCACTTCCCCCAAAGGGAATCCGAAAAAACGCACCCATTTGCCCCAAACGGGTTGAAAAGTTTCCCCTGCATCCGGCTCCGGGCTGGGCAACCCTGCGGGTTAACTTCGCAGTAAGATTTGCAATGAGGCTAAAATTAAGTAAACTTCCAGTCGTAAAGCTTCGGCTCTTTGTTAGCACATTTAACAAAACGTTTTATCCGCAGTTTGGGCTGCAACCGGCTATGGCTCGCATACTCATTATTGAGGACGACCCTTCGATTCTGGATATCCTGCGCATCAATCTGGAGTTGGCGGGCTACGAGGTTGTGAAGGCCACCGATGGGGTGCGCGGACAAGCACTGGCTCTGCAAGTTCTCCCCGATCTGATCATCCTCGACCTGATGCTGCCCCAGGTAGATGGCCTGACCGTTTGTCAGCGCTTGCGGCGGGAGGAGCGCACCAGTGAGATCCCGATTTTGATGCTCACCGCCCTCGGCCAAACTCAGGATAAGATCGAGGGTTTCAATGCCGGTGCCGACGACTACCTGACCAAGCCTTTTGAGGTGCAGGAGCTGCTGGTGCGGGTGCGGGCCCTGCTGCGTCGCTCAGACCGGATCCCACAGGCGGCCAAGCATGGGGAGATCCTCACCTATGGCCCTCTCACGCTGGTGCCGGAGCGCTTTGAGGCGTTGTGGTTCGGCAAAACGATCAAGCTCACCCACCTGGAGTTTGACCTGCTCCACTGTCTGATGCAGCGACATGGGCAGACCGTTTCCCCCAGCGAAATCCTGCAGGAGGTGTGGGGCTACGAGCCCGACGACGACATCGAGACCATCCGTGTTCACATCCGCCACCTGCGCACCAAGCTGGAGCCGGATCCCCGCCACCCCCAGTACATCAAAACCGTCTATGGGGCGGGCTACTGTCTGGAATTGCCCAACATCGCCGATCCCGTCCCACCGCAGCCAGAGCTGGCGAAAGATTCCCACAAATAATGATTCTTTCATGATTCTTGAGGATGCTGCTCACGCAACTGCTAATCTAGGGGATGCCCTGCTGCAGATTGCGCTCTGAGATCTATGCCTGGTGCCATTCGGTATTTGATGTGCCCACCCGATCACTACGAGGTGGACTATGTGATCAACCCCTGGATGGTGGGGAATGTTCACCGCTCTTCGCGAGAACGGGCGCTGCAGCAGTGGCAGGCTCTTTATCGGCATCTCTCGCAACGGGCGGAGGTGAAGCTGATCCAGCCGGTGCCGGGATGGCCGGATATGGTGTTTACGGCGAATGCTGGGCTCATCCTGGGATCCAAGGTGGTGCTGAGCCGTTTTTATCACCCAGAGCGGCAGGGGGAACAGCCCCATTTCAAGGCTTGGTTTGAGGAACAGGGCTACACCGTCTATGAGCTGCCGCCGGCCCTGGCTTTTGAGGGGGCGGGAGATGCTCTGTTGGATCGGGCAGGGCGCTGGCTGTGGGCGGGCTACGGCTTTCGCTCCATGTTGGAGTCTCACCCCTACTTGGCCAAGTGGCTGGGGATCGAGGTGTTGTCTTTGCGGCTGGTGGACGAGCGGTTCTACCACCTAGACACCTGCTTTTGCCCCCTCTCCGAAGGCTATTTGCTTTACTATCCACCGGCTTTTGATGCCTATTCCAACCGCTTGATCGAGATGCGGGTGCCCCCTGAAAAGCGGATCCCGGTTCAGGAGGCGGATGCCATTCACTTTGCCTGCAATGCCGTGGATGTGAACGGCACGATCTTGGTGAATCGGGTCAGCCCAGAGCTGGAAGCCGCCCTACAGGAGCGGGGATTTGCGGTGGTGCAGACGGAGCTGACGGAGTTCCTGAAAGCCGGTGGGGCGGCCAAGTGCCTGACGCTGCGCCTCGACGAGACGGTGGCTCCCCAAACCGATCCGGTGGCCACGGTGCTCAGCCGGACGGTGACCCTCCAGGGACACTTGGTGGACAGCGACCTGCTCACCAGAGCCGTCGATTGCATTGTCGACAATGGCGGCAGCTTCCAGATCCTCAAGTTTCAGCTTGGGGAAAAACGGCAGAGCACTTCCACGGTGGAACTGGCCGTTTCCGCTCCCACCGAAGAGACCCTGGATACCATTCTCAGCGCCTTGATCGAGCAGGGGGCCCGTCTCTCGGAGGAAACCCAGCAAGATGCCCGTCTGGAGCGGGTAGAGAAAGCAGGGGTAGCGCCCGACGATTTTTATGTCACCACCATCTATCCCACGCAGGTGCGGGTGGCCGGCCAGTGGATCCCGGTGCAGCGTCAGCGCATGGATGGGGTGATCGTGGTCAAGGGATCCGATTGCAATGGCAAGACGGAGTTTTCAGCCTATTGCACCCTGATTCGAGATTTGCAGGTGGGGGATGCCGTGGTGTGTGGGGTGGAAGGGATCCGCACCGTGCGCCAGGCCAGCAAAGAGCGCTCTTCCCAGGAGTTTACCTTTATGGGATCGGGGGTCTCCAGCGAGCGGCGGGTGGAGATCCTGGTGGAGCAGATTGCCTGGGAGCTGCGGCAAATCAAGGAGCGGGGCGGCAAAACGGTGGTGGTGGCAGGGCCGGTGGTCATCCACACAGGCGGCGGATCCCACTTGGCCACCCTCATCCGCGAAGGCTATGTGCAGGCGCTGCTGGGGGGCAATGCCATTGCCGTTCACGATTTGGAGCAGAATCTCTACGGCACCTCGCTGGGGGTGGATCTGTCGCGGGGCACCCCGGTCAAGGGCGGCCACAAGCATCACCTCAAAACCATCAACCTCATCCGCAAGTATGGCAGTATCCGAGCTGCGGTGGAAGCGGGCGTGATTACCGGCGGGGTGTTCTACGAGTGTATTCGCGCTCAGGTGCCCTTCTCCCTGGCGGGATCCATCCGCGACGATGGGCCGCTGCCAGATACGGAGATGGATCTGATCAAGGCCCAACAGGATTATGCGCGGCTGCTGCAGGGGGCCGACATGGTGCTGATGCTCTCCAGCATGTTGCACTCCATTGGTGCCGGGAACATGACGCCTGCCGGGGTCAAGCTGATCTGCGTGGACATTAACCCGGCAGTGGTGACCAAGCTGGCCGATCGGGGATCCCTGGAGTCGGTGGGGATTGTTACCGATGTGGGCCTGTTCTTGAGTTTGTTGGTGCAGCAGTTGGCGCGTTTGGGGCAGGTGTATGAGCGCCCGCAACCTGCTCTTGCTGCCCGCTAGCCACCCCATCCATAAGCGCTGTTATCTTTTGGGATCCTTAAACTGGGATCCTCAAGCCTCAAAAGGGTATGCCTTTTATTAGCCTGTTGACGGATTTTGGCCTGCAGGATCCCTATGTGGGCATTATGAAAGGGGTGATTCATACCCTTTCCCCACAGGCTCAACTCATCGACCTCAGCCATGGGATCCCGCCTCAGGATGTGGCGGCGGCTCGCTTTGCCCTGATGACGGCCTACCCCTATCTGCCGTCGGGCACCATTCACCTGGCCGTTGTGGATCCAGGGGTGGGGAGTAGCCGCCGGGCGGTAGCCATCCAAACCGAGACGGGCTTTTTGGTTGGCCCTGACAATGGCCTGTTCAGCGGCGTTTTGGCCCAAACTCCGGCGCTGGCTGCTGTGGAACTCAACCGGCCCCGCTATTGGCGCACCCCCTCTCCCAGCCGCACCTTTCATGGGCGGGATATTTTTGCCCCGGTTGCCGCTCATCTGGCCAACGGGATCCCTTTGGCGGAGCTGGGGGATCCCCTAGACGTAGCAGAACTAACCCGCTGGGAGTGGCCGCCACCCCAGATGGAGACCAACGGCTGTCGCGGCCTGGTCCAGGCCATCGACCACTTCGGCAACGGCATCACCAACCTGCCCGGACAGTGGGTGGAAGGTCGAAGCTGGAGCGCCTGGATCAAAGGGATCCCCGTCCGCTCCGTGGCCACCTTTGCTGAGGGAGAAGTTGGGGAAGTGCTGGCCCTGGTGGGCAGCTCCGGCTGGGTGGAGATCGTGCAAAACCGAGGCAATGCCAGCCGTGCCTTGGGTTTCAAAGTGGGAGATGAGGTGCGCGTGCAGTGGAGCGGCTAGATCCCCTCGCCTGAAAAGAGAGGGAGAGACTGGGGATCCTAGGCAGGTTGGCTTTCCACCGTCACGGCTTCCGTCGGAGTAGTGGGGTTTGAGGCGCCCACTTGGACTTTGATCACCCGCGCTGCGTCGGCTTTGGGCAGAGTGAGGGTGAGGATGCCGTCGCGATAGGTGGCCGAGACTTTCTCCGGCTGGATGCGGCGGGCCAGCTTGAGGATGCGTTGAAAAGGTTGGGGCTCCACTTCTTGGTAGCGCAATTCAGCACCTTCAGGGCCGTGAACCTGGATCTCGCCGCTGATGGAGAGCTGTTGAGCCGTGGCCTCGATGTGGAAGCGTTCCCGATTGGCACCGGGCACCCACAACTGGACGGTGTAGGCTTCGCCGCTCTCCCAAACCTGCAGAGGAGTGGGCAGGAAGGAGCGAGAGCGTCCCCGGTTGGGCTCCGCTTGCAGAGCTTGTACCTCGAAAAGCGGGCTGAAGTAAAGAGTTGCCATAGTGTCTCCTAGGGTAAATAGGCTAAGTCATCAATGGAGTTGAGGGAAGCGAAGAGATCTCGGCAAAGAAGGCTTGGCCTGCACTTGGGATTTGAATTCACAAAATCCTGCTCTGATCATCCAAGAAAGCCATCCCAGCGAGGGAGGGCAAACCGATCTGCGATAGGCAGGATCCCCTCACCTCATGGGGAAGAGGGATGAAAACAAACAGGGCAATCCAATGGTTCACTCGAAACATTTTGCTCAAAACAGAATGGGGTAGATGTGAGTGAAAAAAGAAGACCGTTATGGATCCCACTCCCATTCCCATCCGATTTCAGGTGAACGGCCAACCCTATGGGCAGGTGGTTCCGCCGGGGATCACTCTGCTGAGCTTGTTGCGGGAGCTGGTCTGGGTGGGGGTACGCCGTGCCTGCGACTCGGGGGATTGCGGGGCTTGCACGGTGCTGTTGGAGGGGGATCCCGTCCACAGTTGCCTGTACCCGGCGGCGCGCTTGCAGGGCCAAGCCATCACCACCATCGAGGGGTTGGCCAGAGGCGGGGAATGGGATCCGATCGCGTCAGCGGGACGGAGTCCTTTGTCGCTACGCGACGCTAACGCGAACGCGTAAGCGGGACGGAGTCCTTGCATTTCACCAAATTTTCGGGCTGGAGGCCCGCACCATAGCCGCAGGCTTGGTGTCGGGAGGAAAGCCCTCCTCCATATAGGTTTGCTGGTCAAAAGTCTGGATGAACTACAATAAGCCCATGAGCCAGACTACCTCTGTACGTTGCAAGCTGATAGTCCCACAAGAGTTGCGTCAAGAAATTGACCGCACTTTGCAGGGCTTTGCGAATGCTTGCAACCAGATTCTCGACACCGCCAAACAAAAGAACTGCTGGAACACCGCCAAGCTGCACCACTTGGTCTATCGGCCGGTAAGGGCAGCAACGGGGCTGAAAGCCAACCACGTCTGTCAGGCGCTCCGTCGGGTGATTAGCAATGCCAAGGCGGTGAAGCAAGTCCACAAGTTCCGCCCCACCAGTCTGACTTTGGACGCGCGTACTTTTAAGTACCGAGAGTCCGACCAAGCCGTGGGCGTAACCCTGATAAGCGGACGGGTTTGGCTCAAGCTCAAGATTGGCGGTTATCAAATCGCTTTGCTGCGGGGGCAAGCGCCCACCAGCGCAACCCTGTCCAAGACCAAGCAAGGGGACTACTACATCAACATTGCTGTTGAGCTGGACACTCCCCCAACTGGCAAAACTCCAAAGGTAATCGGAGTTGACTTGGGCAGGCGGGATATCGCCACCGCTAGCAACGGACGCTCTTGGAGTGGAGAGCACATCCAGGCCGTCCGTGACCGGTTCAGCCGTGTACGCGCCAAGGTTCAATCCAAACGCACTCGCAGCTCTAGGAGGCTGCTGAGAAGGCTCTCTGGGAGAGAACGGCGCTACCAGACATGGCTGAACCATAACATCAGCAAAACCTTGGTCAGGGATGCCCAGGCTATTGGTGCGGCACTGGCTTTTGAAGACTTGACAGGCATCAGAGATTGCCTGAATCAGAAGTCTCGAAGTAAGGCTGAGCGGCGCAGGACTAACAACTGGGCGTTCTACCAGCTCAGGATGTTTGTAGCCTACAAGGCTGCCATTGCCGGAGTGCCTGTGGTGCTGGTGCCGCCTGCCTATACCAGTCAGACCTGCCACAAATGCCTGCACATCCACCCTGAGCGGGGTAAGTCCTACCGCAATGGTAAGTCGTTCAAGTGTGGACACTGCGGGTGGGAAGGGGATGCTGACCATAACGCTGCTCAAGTAATCTCTCTCCTTGGGGCGACTGTAAACTCGCCTGAAATTCCGAAACTTAGCTGTCCTCTGGGGCCGCTAGGGATTGGGATAAAGCCCGCACCCTGCGCATAGCGCGGGTGTCGGGTAGTTTACAAAAGCTTGAATCGAGATGTTTTGTGAGTTTGCAAATGGCTACATAGGTAGTTGTGGGCTACGTGGGGATTATGAAAAAAATTAAGACTTTTGGCACAGCGGCAATTTTCGCCAGTAGTCCGGCACTAGGATGGCTTCCAAGTATACCCGGCGGGATCCCATGTATGTATATTGCCCGGAGGAGTTTCTGGGAAGCAGAACCCAGTGCAACCTAGAAGCATTGATAGAACGGCTGGAAGAGGGGGGCCGCACCCTTTTGAGCCAGTTGTTTGACGTTCGTTACCCTTACTGGAAGCGTAATCTCCGCAACAACATTCGCTTGGTGGGGGAGCTGCGCTATGTAGGCGAGGTACCCGTTCTGGTTTTGTTTGGCCTCTGGCCGAGAGGCAGTCACGAATACCGGGAGTTCTTAGACCGACGGCGAGATCCGGATTATCAAGAACGGGTGCGGAGCTGGGTGCCCGATGACCGTTTGCAGGCGTGGCTGGCGCAGCGGCACGAACCAGGGGATCCGCCAAACCATCTCCCCCCTCTGCCCGACGAGCTGTATGAATGGACACAGTTCTTGAATGCTCCCAATCCGCAGGAGCGGCTGGTGTTGGAAAGTGGGGAATGGGTTCGGCAAGTACGGGCCCTTTCTCCAGAGCAGCGGCGCCAGGCTTACCAAGCAGTATCCCGCTTGGTAGATGACATTGAAGGCAGGCTCTACCGGCAGCTCCCGCCGTTTTATCTGGAGGCAGAGGTCAAATGCTGGCAGGAGGGATCCCTGTATCTGGCTGTCAGCTTGGTGCAAGTCTGGGAGCAGCCGGGGAGATTGTTTCCATTTCTCATCGGGGTTTACGACCACGCCCCAGAGCAAAAGGAACGGTTTGAGCTGGGATGCCAAACCTGCCTCTTTGGGATGAAAGCCAAGCAGCCAGACATTCTCCAGCACCCGCAACCTTTGGAGGTGTGGAAGCGGTACGCCCGTCGCGCCTACCCCGACTACATGGTGGCGGATGAGACCATTTGGTTGGAAATGCAGGAGATCACAGAGGGAAATTTGGCTTTGTCCATGGAGGAGGAAGAAATCCTGCAGAGTACATCCATGCCCCTACTGATCAACGGAAGGGCCGGGAGTGGCAAATCTTTGATGTTGTACTACCGCTTTGCCGACTATTGCAGCCACTACCTCAAAACTTCAAAACAGAGACCTCTTGAGTACCGCCCTCTCTTTTTGACCTATAGCCCCAGTTTGGTGCAGCAAGCTCGCAACAGGGTAAGTTCAATTTTGCGCATCAGCCACCGCTATCGGGAGGAGGGGTGCAGCTTCTCCACAGAAGAAATTCAGCAATGTCAAACTTTTTTTAGCACTTTTCAGGATTACCTGCTGAACTGCCTTCCTGCCGAGCGGCAAGAACGCTACCAACCGGATCGGTATGTCAATTTTTATCGATTTCAGAGCTGGTATTGTGGTCGCCGCGATGTAGAGCTGGCTTGGCACACCATTCGCACGCTGATCAAAGGCTATGAGGTCAGTGACTATTTGGATCCCGATAGCTACCGAGAATTGCCTGAGGCCGACCGCAGTGTGGATGAAGAAGCCTTCGAGCGGATTTACGAAGAGATTTGGCCGGGTTACCGGGATCGAACCACCCACGAGGGCTACTGGGATGACCAAGATTTGGCCAGAGATGTGCTGCAAAATGGCACTCTTAATCCTATTCATCCAGTCATTTTTTGCGATGAGGTTCAGGACTTTACCCAACTTGAGCTGAATATCATTTTTTGCTTATCTCCTTGGGGAAAATACAAGTTGGATTGGGCTATTGATCGCCTGCCCTATGCCTTTGCCGGGGATCCCTTGCAAACCATTAACCCAACGGGATTTCGTTGGGCTGCTCTGAAAAAATATCTCTACGAGCATATCCGCGCCTACTTGTTGCCGAGCCATCCCTTTGAGATTGCAGGCCCGCAGGAGCTGAGAAACAACTATCGCAGCAATCCACAAGTTACTCGTTTTAGCAATGTAGTCAACCTGTGGCGGCGAGTTCTCAGCAAGAGTCGAGAAATCTATCCCCAACAGCCCTGGCGTCCCCATGAGCAGGGCATGCCGGTTCAAAGGTTTGTGCTGGATGGTCAGGAAAGAAACTTAATCGAAGATGAGCTTAGAAAAATGCTTAGTGATCTCACAGGAACAGTCTGTATCTTACCCTGTCCTGTGGGAGAGGAGCTGAACTACGTGCGTCAGGATCCCGAACTCCAGAAGATCTTTGCCGAGGAATTGAAGCAGAATCTTAAACCACCGCTCCTGCAAACTGCTACGTCTGTTAAGGGAATGGAGTTCAAAAAAGTTATCCTCTACAAGTTTGGAAACGCCTATCGACAAAACTTTAACCGGCAGCTTAATTATTACGCCCGAGGAGCTGGGGAGGCGATATCCCTGCAAATCCATTATTTTCTCAACCAATTGTATGTCGGCATTACCCGCCCCATCGAGGCCCTGGCCATTGTGGACACCTCTGCCGGTTGGCGGGAGTTCTGGGATCCAAGCTTAGAATCCAACTCTTGGCTCGATCATCCTTCTCTGCAACCGGATCGGTCGGAATGGGAGACCGACCCACCGGTATTGGGTTACCCTGTCAAAGGCATCAATATCCAGTACTGGACCAATACAAGCTTGGAAGATCTGCAGGAGGCAGCTCTTGAGCTTCTCAGGCGCGGCATCGAGGAGGGCAACCTCAAACTTCTGGAGGATGTTCAAACTCTGGCGCGGAAGGCAAAAAAACCACCTCTAGAACAGGAATGTCAGGCCTGGCTCCTCAAGCTCCAGAGGGATTACGTTTCCGCAGGGCAAAAGTTCCTGAGCCTGGAGCAGTCTGCTTTGCCCAACAAAAATCTTAAACGAGAAGCCTGGGAGTGCTTTTGGAGAGGGAAGGCCTGGTTGGAGCTGCAGCGTAACGCCGCCTACTTTGCTGGATGTCCTGGGATCCCAGACTACAGCCCCTTGGTGGACTTGATGGTGGCGACCCAAAGAACCTCTGTCAAGTCTATGGAGCGCTTCCGACAGGTGGTGCGGGTGCGAGATTGGCTGAGCGTTGAAGTCAGCCCCAAAGATAGGGACTTCGTCCCGCTTACACGAACGGATTCCACCTGGAAAGAGTGTGTACAGCAATTTTTGGCAGAGCTTGAGCAAGTTCTCAACAACTTGGGAACTTTCTGCCCCCAGGAAGAGGCCCGCAGCTGGTTTTTGCAAGAGACCCTTGAGGCTTTGAAGGGACGTCTGGCCTTTCTCGGCCAGCGGCAGCCGTTCGCGAATCAGTACTACAAGATTTGGGGTATCTGTCACTTCTATCGGCAGGAATTTGAGCGGGCGGTAGAGGTTTGGGATCAGGGGGGCCAAACGGAGCATTCCCCCTACTACCGGGCCAAGATCCACCTGGAACCCCTTCCCGGCAAGGTGAGGTGGCTATCCAAAGACCGCCAAGACTCGGTGGTGCTGGACCGATGGCAAGAGGCAGGACGTCCCCTCACAGGCGAGTGGGCAGAGTACATCGGCGACGTCGTCACCAGTCTGGAGCGCTTGAAAGACTGGCCGCTGATGCTGCGAGTTCTGATCCAGTGCCGAGAGTGGGAGAAGCTCTGGAAAACGGTGCAGGCCCATCCTCAGGCGTGGCAGCGGGGACATGACTACGAGCTGGTGGCTGCCATGGCCCGGGATATCCGGACCAACTGGGAAGACTTAAGGCGCAAATCCCCTGGGCTGCGAGATTTTCTGCAGGAAGTGGTTACCAGCACACAGATGGAGCGGGCCTGGTGGCTACAGCCCCTGGAGGTAGGCTTGGCTTGTGAGCGATTGGGCCACTACCGAGACACGCTCAGGTTTTACGAGCGCTTCACCGAAAGCAGAACCGGCAGGCTGACCAGGCAGCAACGCTCTCAAATTCGGCAGCGCTGGCTGGTGACCCACCAAAGGTATCAAGAGGTTCTCCAAGCGGAGGGGCGCCCAACA
The DNA here is from genome assembly GCF_054060415.1 of Thermostichus sp. OS-CIW-32. Classification (NCBI taxonomy): domain Bacteria; kingdom Bacillati; phylum Cyanobacteriota; class Cyanophyceae; order Thermostichales; family Thermostichaceae; genus Thermostichus; species Thermostichus sp. OS-CIW-32. The sequence goes on from NZ_JBSSDD010000010.1 coordinate 12,414, forward strand.
GATCGTTTGGCGGAGGAGTTTCGACAGGCTCAAGAGCGTTGGAGGGAGCAGCTGCCCCAGGCAGAACCTGAGCTGGACGAACGGGATCCCTGGGCGCTTGACTTTGTGGAGCACCCCAGCCCTGTCCAAAGTTGGCTGCTGCAGCGGGCCCAAACCGACACCCAGAGCCGACTCAGAGCGGAAATCGCCCAGGCGCTGGAGCATCTGGACGAACGACACTTGCAGCAGGTGCACAGCTTGATCCAGCGCTTTTCGCGCGCCGACCCATCCACCTAGGCTGGCTCCGAACGCAGGCCGGGAGGCCTATTGCAGGATTTGGCGCAGGCGCTCCAAGGCCCGTCGGTTCTCTTCAGGGGTGCCCACCGTCAGACGCAGCCCCCCACCCGTGTAGCGCACACCAGTCCCCAGCTCCTGCCAGGCCCGCTGCAGCTCTTGGGGATCCCAGCCGGCCACCCGGAAGTAGAGGAAGTTGGCTTGGCTGGGCCACACCCGCACCCCTGGCAGCTCCTGCAGAGCTTGATAAAGGGCTTCCCGCTCCTGACAAATTAGCGTCACGTCGGCCAAAAGCTCCTCGGCATGCTCCAAAGCCATCTGAACCGCCCACTGAGAAAGGGCCGTGAGGTTGTAGGGCAGGCGGATCCCATCCAACACTTGCATAAGCTGTGGATGACCCACAGCATAGCCCACCCGGTGGGCCGCCAGGCGAAAGGCTTTGGAGAAGGTGCGCAAGATTACCCAGTTGGGATGCTCCGCCAATTTGGGCAGGGCTGTGTGCCGGCTGAACTCAAAATAGGCCTCATCCAAAATCACCAGAATCTCTTCGGGCAGCCCTTCCACCCACTCCCACTCTGCAGCCGTCAGGCCATTCCCCGTCGGCGAGTTGGGATCCACCAGGCACACCACCCGAATCGGATGCTCCCTCAAAGCCTGTTGACATCGCTCTAGATCCAGAGCAAACGTCTCCGGGTCGCGGGGAACCCGCACCACTGGGATCCCCAGGCTCTGGGCCAGGATGGCGTACATGGAGAAGGTGGGCTCTGCCACCAAAATGCCGCCCCGCCCGCCCAGACAGGTGGCAATCAGCAGGGAGCGGATCAGCTCATCCGACCCATTGCCCAGGCTGATCTGCTCTGGCTCCGCTCCGGCATAGGCGGCGATGGCTTGCTTCAGGCCCCGGTGGTGGGCATCGGGATAGCGGTTGCTGGGGATCCCCTTTTCCCAAAGGAGGGAGAGCTTCTGCTTGAAGCCCACCGGCCAATCGAGGGGGAACTCATTGGCATCCAGCTTGTCGGCAGCCGGGGCAGGCACGGCGTCGTAGGGCTTGAGGTGAAGCAAATCGGGGCGCAGATACTGCAGAGCACACATCTTCCTGACGGGGAGAAGTAGCTATTATATCAGGGCCAACCCGACCACTTATTCTTTTGTCAGGGATCCCTGCTGACGTAGCGCCTCAAAAAGGGCAATCGCTACGGCATTGCTGAGGTTCAGGCTGCGCACCGGCCCCCGCAGTGGGATGCGCACGCTGGGATAGGTTTCCAAGAACAGAGGATCCAACCCCCGGCTTTCGCTGCCGAACACCAACCAGTCTCCCGGCTGATAGGTTACTTCCGTATAGAGGGCTTTGCCGCGCACACTAAAACACCAGAACCGGGCCTCAGGGTGGGCCTGCACCAGAGCAGACCAAGAGGGGTAGCGATACAGTTGGACGTGCTGCCAATAGTCCAGCCCCGCCCGCTTGAGGTAGCGATCCGAAAGGCGAAACCCCAGAGGATCCACCAGATGGAGAGGCGTATCGGTGGCTGCACAGGTGCGGGCGATATTCCCCGTATTGGCCGGGATCTCTGGGGCAACCAAAACAACGTGGAAGGGCATAATCCTATCCTACTTGCCCCCAAATCCGCGGTTGCCGCCCCCTTTTTTACCCCCACCTTTGCCCGGCTTGCGGCTGGGCTGTTGCCGAGAGGGAGAGGCCGTTGAACGTCCGCGCCAACTGGGATCCCCGCCGGGAAGAGAGGTACGCCCACCCCCCCAACCCATACCGGGAAAACCGCCACCCATGCCCATGTTGCGCATCATGTCGCGCATGCGTTGAAAATCACTGACCAGTCGGCTGACATCCTCCAGCTTGTGGCCAGATCCGCGGGCCACCCGTCGTTTGCGGCTGACGCTGCGGGCCAACAGATCCGGGTTGCGCCGCTCTTCGGGGGTCATGGAGTTGATCATGGCTTCGGCGCGGGCCAGTTGGTCTTGTCCCTTTTGCAGTTGTTCCTCGCTGATTTTGCCCATCCCCGGCATCAGTCTCAGCAGCCCTGCCAAGGATCCCATGCGTTTGATCAGGCGCATCTGCTTGAGGAAATCGGTGAAATCAAACTGGGCAGTCATCATCTTCTCCGCCATGCTGGCGGCATCTCCCAGGTCGATTTCCTCTTGGGCTTTTTCCACCAAGCTGAGGATATCCCCCATACCCAGAATGCGGGAGGCCATGCGATCCGGGTAGAAGGGATCCAGCGCTTCCACCTTTTCGCCGACGCCGATGAACTTGATGGGCTGACCGGACACTTGGCGAATGGAAAGGGCGGCCCCACCGCGGGTGTCCCCATCCAGCTTGGTGAGAATGGCCCCAGTGATGCCCAAGCGCTCGTGGAAGGCTCGGGTAAGGCTGGCTGCCTCTTGGCCGATCATGGCATCCACCACCAGCAGGATCTCGTGGGGCTGCACCGCCGCCTTGATCCGCTCCAGCTCCGCCATCATCTCCAGGTCAATCTGCAAACGACCGGCAGTGTCCAAAATCACGTAGTCGTAGCCCTGCTGCCGGGCCGTCTCCACCCCCTGCCGGGCAATCTCGACGGGATCTGCTTTGCCCAGGTCGAAAACGGGGATCTGAATTTGCTGGCCCAGCGTCTTGAGCTGGTCGATGGCCGCCGGACGGTAGATGTCTCCGGCCACCATGAGAGACTTCTTGCCCTGCTTGCGCAAATACAGAGCCAACTTGGCGCAGGTGGTGGTTTTCCCGGATCCCTGCAAACCGGCCATGAGGACAATGGTGGGAGGCTGCTCCGCTTGGGCAATGGGCACGTTGGCTTCCCCCATCACTTTCACCAGCTCGTCGTGGACGATCTTGATGAACTGCTGATCCGGCGTCACCCCCAGGATGACCTCGGAGCCCAGGGCAGCTTCCCGCACATCCTCGATGAACTGCTTCACCACCTGCAAGTTGACATCCGCATCCAGCAGGGCTCGCCGCACCTCCCGCAGAGCTTCTTGAATGTTGGTTTCGGTGATCTTGTCCTGGCCGCGCAGCTTTCTCCAGGCCAATTCCAACTTCTCGGAGAGGGCATCAAACATGGGTGCTGTCTATCCTGTCAGGCGCTTTGGGGGCATTTCCTACCGTAGTCGAATCGGGGCGACTCCATCTTGGGGATCCCAACCAAGGTGGCTATCCCGGCCCAGAAAAACTGGCGACTTCACAAAAGTTTAAGCAACAATAGAGGGCGTTGCATGCAGATCTTCCATGGTCAGCGTCGCTTCCCTTCCCTACAGCATCACCGACTGGCAATTGGGCTATCGCTCCCTATCCCAGGAGTACGACTATTGGATTACGGAGATCGAAGGACGGATCCCGGCAGGGTTGCGGGGAACCCTGTTTCGCAACGGCCCGGGCAAGCTGGAGGCGGGATCCCAGCGCTACGGACACCCGTTCGATGGCGATGGCATGGTCTGCGCCATCACCTTTGTGGAGGGGAAGGTTCATTTTCGCAACCGGTTTGTGCGCACCCGCGAGTTTGAAGCAGAGGAAAAAGCCGGTCGGGTGCTCTACCGAGGGGTGTTTGGCACCCAAAAGCCGGGCGGCTGGTGGAGCAACTTTCTCGACTTGCGGTTTAAAAATCCCGCCAACACCAATGTCATCTACCAGGGAGACAAGCTGCTGGCCCTGTGGGAGGCCAGTGCCCCTTACCGGCTGAACCCGGCCACCTTGGCCACCGAGGGGATCGAAACGTTTGCAGGAGGGATCTCGGCCAGCCAGCCTTTCACTGCCCATCCCCGGCGGGATCCCCACACGGGAGATCTCATCGCCTTTGGGGTGCGGGCTGCCCAGAACTCCACGTTGCTGTTTTATCGTCTGGACTCGCGCGGGCGCTTGGTGGAAAAGCGGGATTACCGCCTGCCCGGTTTTGCCTTCCTGCACGATTTTGTCTGGACACCCCGCTACCGTATCTTTTTCCAAAATCCCTTGGCTTTCAATCCCCTGCCGTTTGTGTTGGGCTGGCAACCGGCGGGCACCTGTCTGACCTTGAAACCGGGGGAGCCGACCCGCATCTGGCTCTTTCCCCAGGGCGATAAGCCGCTGCAACTGGAAGCGGAGCCGGGGTTTGTTTTCCATTTTGTCAACGGCTACGAAGTCGGGGATCGGGTTGTGGTGGATGCCGTCCTCTATGAGAACTACCCTGCCCTGGAGCCGGATGCCGATTACCTGCAGATTGACTTTGCCCAGATTCCGGCGGGCAAGCTGTGGCGGTTCTATCTGGATCCCAAGGGGGGCAGCGTGAAGCGGGAACTGCTGCTGGATCGCTCGGTGGAGTTTCCGGCCATCCACCCGGCTCGAATGGGGGGATCCCACCGCTACATCTACATCGGGGCCACCCATGCTCCTGGCCCCAATGCTCCTCTGCAAGCCATCCTCAAGCTGGATACCGCCACAGGCCGCACGCAGCAGTACAGCTTTGCCCCCCGCGGCTTTGTAGGAGAACCGGTGTTCATCCCCGATCCAGAAGGTCAGGGCGAAGAGGCAGGGTGGATCGTGACGGTGGTTTTTGATGCGGCCAGCCAGCGCTCTCAAGTGGTGATCCTAGAAGCAGCCGACCTGACAGCCGGCCCCGTCGCGCGGATCCCATTGCGGCACCACATTCCCTATGGCCTACACGGCAGTTTTACTCCCCAGGTGTGGGTAACGCCTGCCTAAGCGATGAGCTTCAAGATGGCTGAATGGATCCCATCGGCTCGGGAAAGATCATGCGCCCCAGCCTTTGCGGGAGCCCTGGAGATCGGTCAGTCGGATCCCGGCTGTGCAGAAACACCTCCAGTCAGCGTTGCCGGAAAAAACTACAGGTACTCTATTCGTTTCAGCTTAGGGTGAGACGCCTGGGCTACTGAGAAAAGCCTTCTGGCTCTGCACCTTCAATGTTTTGGGTGTGAGTATAATGTACTAGTTCGAATCGAAATGACCATAAAGATGAAATGGTTCTGTCTGGGGGATAAACATTCTGCGGCCTGAGAACCATTCCCTTGGAACAGTTGCTAGTATTGGCTACACGTCGGCTACAGTGTTGACAACTGCTGGCTCCCCAGTTCCCGACGAGGGCACCTGCTGGGAGTTTGTCAATGGAAGCAGGATGGAAAGACGCTGTTGGGCGTTGTTAGGCTAGTGAATGGTGTGTTGAGCAGGTCTTGGGTCAAGAGCAAAGTTATGGCCTGTTTTTGCAACGGTAAATGTCTGCCGCCGAGCATTCTGAATTGACAGCAACGGAACCGTCACAATGTCCTCCGATCTGAGACCTCCCTTTCGACCGGTACGGCCCCCCAGACCCAGCTCAACGGGTGAGGCCAAGGGATCCCTGTCATCAGCGAAAGCTCAGGATCCTGCGGCAGCTCCTGGTGCTGTTCGCGACAGCGGGACGGAGTCCTTGCAGCCTGTTGTCAGTACCACTGCTAGCTTGGAAGAAAAGAAAGAGCGAGTCTGTTTGGAACCCATCCCCCCGCCTGGGGAGAAGATGCAATACCGAGCCATCGGCCTCATCGAAGGGCAATACATCCCCTCCCCAGAGCACTTTACCCGCGGGATTTTGCGCACCTCGGATGGCTTGGATCTGAATGCCGTATTGCTGGGCCGGGTGATGAGCCTGGTACGGAAGCACCTGAAGCCGGAACGCAACTATCTGTGGGTGGTTTATCCTCGCACCCGCGACAAAACCGAAGATCTGCACGTGCAGTTGCTGGGGGTGTGGGCCCCAGAAGAAATGGGGCGAACTCTCCCCGAGGGATCCCGTCCAACAGTGGTGCCGGATTGGTTTTCCATCCGGGGCGAGGTCGTTTTTCAATCGCAGGAGAAAGGGTTCATCATTGTCAAGATCCGTCAATCGGGCAAAAAAGCTTCCGCCAACTCTCCCTCTCAGCGAGTCCAGAAGGATGGAGCCGCAGCCCCCAAGCCCCAAGCCTTCAAATTGCGCCTGATCGGATCCCTGCCGGGCAAAGGGGTAGGCAATTTCTGGGATCTGCAGGTGCGCCGCCGTGGATCCCTGCTCTATGTGGAGGCGGGCACTCCCATCGGCCCAGTACTCAAAACGCCGCCGCGCCCACGCCTGAAGCGTTCCCCCCCCCAACCCAAAGCTAGGAAGAGTTCCACCCCCTCGACACGTGGGGAAGCGTCTATTCAAGAGCCGTTTTATCCTCTGCGAGATCCCACAAAAGTACCCAAGCCGGTTAAGAGAAAACGCCCATAAACTGGGCTAGTAGATCCTGCTTTAATGGAGCTTTTCATGTTGACCTTCTTGTTGTGAACCATTCTTTTACCCTGGTTAGGCCGTGGCAGAACCAACTCCTCCCAACAAACCTCCCAACAAAGATGAATTCATTTCGCCTCGCTATCCCTACTGGGGCGAAGTGAAGCCGCAGAACCTAGTTTTTGATGCCAACCTGCAGGAATTTAGCAATAAAGTGTCCTTGATTTGTAGCTTGGAAACCGGGGGCAAAATTACCCCGGAAGAAGCCTACCGGCAAATCAAAGAGCTGTGGAAACAACTCAAGCAGACCAAAAAAGCCATCTTGGACGATCCCCAGTGGAAGGAGTCTCCCCCCGACTTGCCGGAAGAGTAGCCGGCTGGATCCTGGCTAACCGCAAACGGTGTACACTGGGCGCGGATGCCGGGCTTGGTCAGGGAACATGAGGACTTTTCCTTCTCCGGAGGCGCTGCGTCGGCTGCCAGCGGGGGCTGCCGATGGGGCCATCATTCTGGGCACGTTGGTTCTCCTGGCCTTGGTGGCGCAGGTGGGGGTAGGGGCTTTTGAGCGGTTTCAGCCCCCGGCGGTGGTGCCCCGGATCGACTTGGATCCGCGCAACCTGCCCTACTATGCGGCCCGCTCCACCTTGCGCATGTTCATTGCCTTGGCCTTTTCCACCCTTTTTACCTTGATCTATGGCTACATTGCTGCCAAAAGTCGCTGGGCCGAGCGCATTTTGATCCCTCTGTTGGATGTCTTGCAATCGGTGCCGGTGTTGGGGTTTCTCTCCATTACCGTCACCGGCTTTATTGCCCTTTTTCCCGGCAGCTTGCTGGGGCTGGAGGCGGCTTCTATCTTTGCCATCTTCACCAGCCAAGTCTGGAACATGACCTTTTCCTTCTACCAATCCCTGCGCACGCTGCCTCAAGAGTTGGTGGAAGCGGCTACCTTGTATCGCCTGTCGGGGTGGCAGCGCTTTACCCAGTTGGAAGTGCCGGCGGCAATGGTGGGCCTCATCTGGAACGCCATGATGAGCTTTGGCGGAGGGTGGTTCTTTGTGGCAGCCAGCGAAGCCATCAGCGTGCTCAACCAGGAATACACGCTGCCGGGCCTGGGATCCTATGTGGAAGCGGCCGTCCAGGCGGAGGATCTGCCCAAGCTGGGCTGGGCGCTCCTGACCATGGCCGGGGTGATCCTGCTGGTGGATCAGCTCTTCTGGCGACCTTTGGTGGCTTGGTCGGATAAGTTTCGCCTGGAACAGAGCAGCGGGGCTGCTGCCCCCGAATCCTGGCTGTACGATCTGCTGACCACGGCGCGGATCCCGCGGCTGATCGGCAGTTGGCTGTCCCCCTTGGCAGAGTTGGTGGATCGGCTGTTGTCCTATCTGACTCGCCCGCACTGGGTGGATCCCCTTAGTCCTGAGGTCGAGCGACGCCGCGAGCGGCTGCTAACCCAGCTTTCCTGGGCAGCTATTGGCGGCATTGGGATTTGGATTGTTTATTTTGTGGCTACCACTGTGGGCTTTGGAGAGGTGATGCTGACCTTCGGGCTAGGGATCCTCACCCTGCTGCGGGTTAGCGTGTTGCTGGTGTTCGCCACGGTGATCTGGACTCCCATTGGAGTGGCCATTGGCTTTAATCCAAAACTGGCGAAACTGCTGCAGCCGGTGGTGCAATTCCTGGCAGCTTTTCCCGCCAATTTCCTTTTTCCCTTTGCCACGTTGTTTTTTATCCGCGCCCAGATCAGCATTGAGTGGGGCAGCATTTTGCTCATGTCGTTGGGGGCACAGTGGTATATCCTTTTCAACTCCATTGCCGGCGCCCAGAGCATCCCCACGGACTTGCGAGAAATGGCTGTGGATGTGGGCTTACGAGGATGGCAGCGCTGGCGAAAGCTGATCATTCCAGGGATCTTTTCCGCCTGGGTCACCGGGGGAGTCACGGCCAGCGGCGGCGCTTGGAACGCCAGCATTGTCTCGGAGATTGTGGCCTGGGGATCCACCACCCTGACGGCTACGGGGTTGGGCACCTACATTGCTGAGGCAACGGCGGTGGGAGACTGGCCCCGCATTACCTTGGGCATTAGCATGATGAGCTTGTTTGTGGTGGGCCTTAACCGTCTGTTCTGGCGACGGCTGTATCAGTTGGCGGAAGAAAAGTATCACCTTTAGTCTTTTCAATTTCTGAGGCAATATGAGCTCTGCAGCTTCCCCCGTTTTGATCGAGGTCGAGAAAGTCTACAAGCGCTTTCCTTTGCCAGAGGGCAAGGGGGAGTTTACCGTTTTAAGCCAGATTGACCTGCAGGTGCGGGCTGGGGAAGTCTTGGCTCTGCTGGGCCGTAGCGGCAGCGGCAAAAGCACCCTTCTGCGCATCATGGCGGGCCTGATCCCCCCCAGTCAAGGGCGGGTGCTGAGCAACGGCCAGCCTCTACGTGGGCCTAACCCAGATGTGGCGATGGTGTTTCAAAGTTTTGCCCTTCTGCCTTGGCTGACGGTGCAAGAAAATGTGGAGCTGGGGCTGCAAGCCCGAGGGATCCCCCGCGAGATCCGCCGGCAAAGGGCCCTGAAGGCCATTGACCTGGTGGGCTTGGATGGGTTTGAGAGCGCTTACCCCAAAGAGCTTTCGGGGGGCATGAAACAGCGGGTGGGCTTTGCCCGCGCCTTTGTCTTGGAGCCCAAGGTGCTGTTTATGGATGAGCCCTTCAGCGCCTTGGATGTGCTGACTGCCGAAAACCTGCGGGGGGAAATTGATGAGCTGTGGAACGCCCAAGCCTTCCCTTCCCAAAGCATCCTCATCGTTACCCACAACATCGAAGAGGCGGTGTTTTTGGCAGATCGGGTGGTGATTCTGGGATCCAACCCGGGGCGGATCCGGGGGGAGGTGAGAATAGATCTGCCGCGGCCTCACGAGCGCACGGATCCCCGCTTTAAGTCCTTGGTGGACTACATCTACGAGATCATGACCAACCCCGAAATTGCTGTTACCGGAGAGGTGGCTCTGCCTGCGCTGGCTGGTGATAAGGCCACTTCCCCCTATGCCCTGCCTCTGCCCCATGCGCGGGTAGGCGGGATCAGCGGTCTGCTGGAGTTGATCGTGGAGTGGCCGCAAGGGCGGGCGGAGATTGCCGATTTGGCCGAGCGGCTGCAACTGGCCGTGGACGACCTGCTGCCTATTTTGGATGCGGCGGTACTGTTGGGGTTTGCCGAGGTGACCGGCAGAGTGGTGCAACTGACCGAAATTGGCCAGGACTTTGCCAACACCACCATCCTGCGCAGCAAGGATCTCTTCCGACAACAGCTATTGGCACGGGTGCCCGTGTTCCGCAGCATCTTGCAGACTCTGGAAGAAAAAGGCAGCCGCTCCATGCGAGCGGACTTCTTCTTGGATCTTTGGGACGAACACTTCCCCCACGCTGAAGCCGAACGGCAGTTTGCCACCGCCATTGACTGGGGACGCTATGCGGAGCTATTTGAGTATGACGCCTCGGAAGAACGGCTCTACCTGCCGGAGCCAAGCGAGAGCTCCACTGCTCAAAAGCCTGTCGGTCTCAACTCTCGTTCCGACTGAAGCGCATCTGGCTCTGCCTTTTTCAAAGCTGCATCGTAGAGCGGAGGTATGGCGCCAATTCCAGAAAGTCCCAAAATCTACCACATTACTCATGTAGACAACTTGCAAGGGATTTTGGCATACCCCCCTGCCTAAAGGCAGGGGATTCTTGTTACTGGTTCTGCGACAGCACTTGAAATCATGGCCTGGGAACTTCAAGGCCTATGCCGCAGCCTGCCGGCGGGGGGAAGTCCAACCGGGCAAAATGTTCGTTTTCGAGACCGGAAACCTGACCAATCCGCGCTACATCATCAATTTCCCCACAAAACGCCACTGGCGGGGGAAGTCGCGGATCGAGGATATAGAAGCTGGGCTGAAGTCCCTTGCCGAGGAGATCAGGCATCTTGGTCTGCGCTCAGTCGCTTTGCCACCCCTAGGCTGCGGCCTCGGGGGTCCTCATTGGCCCGATGTGCGCTCCCGCATCGAGCAGGCGCTAGCAGAACTTCCCGACGTCCACATCCTTGTCTTTGAGCCCACCGGGCCTCAGCCTTTACCGAAGAGCATGCGCCGCGGCCAGATCCCTTCCTTGACGCCGGGAAGAGCGGTGCTGGTGGGCCTTATGGAGCGCTATGTAAACGGTCTACTTGTTCCGTTTGTCTCTTTGCTTGAGCTGCACAAGCTGATGTACTTCCTGCAGGAAGCCGGGGAGCCGCTTCGCCTGCGATTTACAAAGGGCGTTCATGGACCCTACGCCGAGAACCTGCGGCATGTTATCAAAGAAATCGAGGGATATTACATCTCTGGGTACGGCTCGGGCGGTGATCGACCAGACAAGAAGCTGGAACTGGTGCCCGGTGCTGTCGAGGAAGCCCATAGATATCTCGCTGGACAGCCAGAGACGAGAGAACGCTTTGAGCGTGTCAGCGACCTCGTGGAGGGCTTTGAGTCGCCCTATGGTCTAGAATTGCTGGCTACTGTCCACTGGATCGTGACTCGTGGGCACCCTTCTACGACGGCAGAGTTGGTGGAAAGCTTCTACGCCTGGGGAGATAGAAAACAACAATTCAGTAGCAAACAGATCCTGCTTGCCGCTCGAGTTTTGGCAGAGAAGGGGTGGTTCAAGGCACTTCCAACAGAGCCGCTTGCGGCCAGCCGAAGCCAGTTCGAAACACGGCCCTAGCGCTCTGCACTACTTCCGGTCTGGAACCTGCGAACACGACTACCCCTTGCCTGCAGCAAGTACCTACTCATAAATCCAGCTTTGGGCAACCGGTGTCCAGCTCACCAATTCCGACTCATCGAACCAAAGGGCGATCTCCCGCTGCGCGGTTTCAACTCCATCGGAGCCGTGAATGAGGTTGCGGCCAATGTCGATGCCAAAATCGCCGCGAATGGTGCCCGGTTCTGCCTCCAGGGGGTTGGTCTTGCCGATGAGCTTACGGGCGGCAGCAATCACCCCTTTGCCCTGCCAGACCATAGCCACCACCGGCCCCGAGGTAATGAACTTCACCAAACTGTGGAAGAAGGGGCGCTCCTTGTGTTCGGCGTAATGGGCTTCCGCCAGCTCTTGGCTCACTTGCACCAGCTTCAGGCCCACCAATTGGTAGCCCCGGCTCTCCAGGCGCTGGATGATGGTGCCCACCAGCCCCCGCTGCACGCCGTCTGGCTTGATGGCAATAAAGGTGCGCTCCATGGGATCTCCCCTCGTTTTACAGATCTTCACCGCTATCCTTGTACCGGATCGGGGATCCCGAGCGCAAGGGAGCAAAATTAGCGCTTTTTACGCGCCCACCACTGCCAAGGTCAGGAAGGCAGCCCCCACCACTGTAATCGCCCAGCCGGCCCAGCGAGTTAAGCCAGGGATCCGCAACCCCCAGCGTTCTGCTGCCCAAAGGGCCAGGAGAGCTACCCCATACTGGACGGTGCTCAACCCCAGTAGATATCCCACCCAAGGCATGGGTTGGGCGCCGATAATGGTTTCGGCGTAGGCATAGCCATGGAATAGCCCCGCCAGGGATCCCCCTATTAGCAAGAGCCAACTTGGGATCTGCCGCGGTTGCACCAGCAGCAAGCCGAAGAGAACCACGGAAGAGGCAATGGCCAGCTCCGTCAGTCCCAGGGGATCCCAGCCGGCCAGGTGGATCCCAGTGCCCACCAAACCTGCCAACACAAAGCCCAAAGGGATCCCGTAGCGCCAGGGCTGCCCCGCCGCCACAAGACCGATGGCCACGACGAAGGCCAGGTGATCCAAGCCAATGACAGGGTGAGCCAGCCCGGAGAGAAATCCCTCCCAGGCCGTTGCAGGCAGTTTCCCTCCCAGGGCGTGGTGGGCAAAAGCCGGCGAAAAAAACCCCGTAACTGCCAGTGCACCCCCAGCAGCGGCAAAGCTGGGGATCCCTTCCTTCCGCCACCGCCCAAGCGGCGATGGGACTTGCTGCCAAAGCCAAGACATGCTTTCAGACCTCCCTGAGTTGCCCTCAGTAGCCACCCCGATCTCCCAGTCTACGGGCGCTCTCTGTACCCTTGCAGATTTTCCGGCTCAAACTGGCGCAAAATCCGCGTGGCTTCGCGGAGGCGGGTTTCGTTCTCTTCTTCCACAATGAGCACGTACTTGCCCGCAGCGAGGCGGTTGCGGTAAGCCAAAGCATCGCCGGAGCCACTGGACAAGCCCACCCCGCCCCCGACAAAAAAGCTGCCCATGGCCCCGCCCATCGCGCCCAATAGGCCGCCGATCAGGTGGTTGCCTATAGGTCCCGCCCAGGCAAAGGTATCCAAACCACTCAAAACGCTGAACCCCACCCCGGCCAAAAAGCCAAAGGGCACCAACCAAATGGCCAGGCGCCGCATCTGACGGCGGGCCGCTTGGGCCGGGTCAATCAGCCCAAACTCGTCGGCACTCTTGTAGCCCCGCCCCAGCAGATGCAATCGCTCCAGGGAAAAGCCGGCTTGTTCCAGGGCGCTGTAGGCCGCCTCAGCGGCTATGCGATCCGGCAGTACCGCGATTAAATAGCTCATGGACCCGGGGATCCAATCCGTTCCACATCTTATTGTCTGCCAAGTTTGAGCGAGGATCCCTGTGACCCAGTCTGGCTCCACTAGCGCTCCATCTACTAGCCTCTACCAGCGCTTTTACGAAGTGGTGCGGCGGATCCCGCCGGGCCGAGTGGCCACCTATGGGCAGGTGGCGCGGGTTGCCGGTTACCCCGGCTATGCTCGCCAGGTGGGCTATGCTTTGTTTCGCCTGCAAGGCCAAAACACCGACATCCCTTGGCACCGGGTGATCAACGCCCAGGGCTGCATTTCCTACTCCCCTTTTCGCCTGGGCTACGACGACCTGCAGAAAGCGCTGCTGCAAGCCGAAGGGATCCACTTCGACGCCGAGGGCCAGGTGGACTTGCAACAATTTGGCTGGGATCCAGGGGAAGTTTAACCTAGGCTTGACCTAACCTTAAACAGGTCATAGCGAAACCCCAATCCCAGCCTTGGTAACGTGAACGCGGATGCGTCCTCTCTTGTGGATGGAGTGAAGGAATTGTCATGAAACCAGCTTGCCGTGCTCGAGGGTCTGCCCCTGCCAAGAGATGGCTCCCGGATTGGCTGAACCCTCTGGCCAGGTCCCTGTGGGTCGGGTTGTGGTGTTTGGTGCTGAGCCTGGCCAGCGCCTGCGGTAGCAGCAGCTCGGTTCCCCCAACCGGCGGAGGGGCTGGGTTTATCGCCTCGGATCCCAATGTGGCTCTCTCGACTCAGCCGCCCGCTTTTACCCTGCAAATCCTACATGCCAGCGACTTGGAAGCCTCGATAGCTGCCGTACAAGATGCGCCGCGCTTCTCGGCGGTGGTGAATGCTCTGCGCCCCCAATTTCCCAACACGGTGGTGCTCTCCAGTGGGGACAACTATATCCCCAGCCCCTTCTACAACGCCAGCACGGATCGGTCTCTGCAAGGCCGTTACAACCTCACCCCTGGCAAAGCCGATATCGAGATCATCAACGCCATTGGCTTTGAGGCGGCTGCCTTCGGCAACCACGAGTTCGACCAAGGCACGCGCCAAATTCGCGACCTCATCCGGCCCGACACTGGCCGCGGCTACGCTGGGGCTCGTTTTCCCTACTTGAGCGCCAACCTCAGCTTCAGCGGTACCGGCGAATTGGCTAGCTCTGACTTTGCTGCTGATGGTCAAGAGGCCAGCTCTATCCGCGGCAAGATCGCCAAGACGGCGGTGATCACGGTAGGAGGGCAGCGGATCGGTCTGGTGGGAGCCACCACCACCCGTTTGGCGGCCATCTCTAGCCCCGGCCCCGAGGTGAGGGTAGAAGGCAGGGTGGACGATACTGACCAGGTGAGTGCCGCTCTAATCCAGGGCTTCGTCGATCAACTCACCGCTCAGGGCATCAACAAAATTATCCTCCTAGCCCATCTGCAACAGTTGCAAAACGAGGTAGCCCTGGCCAGCCAATTGCGAAATGTGGACATCATCATTGCCGGCGGATCCCACCGGGTGATCGCCAAGCCCACCGATCGCCTGCGCACTGATTTGCCCGATACCCGCAGGGGTGACTACCCCATCTTGCGCTCCTCCGCCAGTGGTCAACCGGTGGCGGTGGTCAACACCGGCTCCAACTATCGCTACGTGGGCCGCCTGGTGGTCAGCTTTGACGCCAACGGGGTTATTGCCCGCATTGACCCGGTGAGCGGTGCCTATGCCACCGACGACCAAGGGGTAGCAGCTGTCAGGGGCACCCCCAATCCCGACGTAGTGCGGATAGCCAACGAAATTGGCAACATCATCCGCACCAAAGATGGCCGCACCTTCGGCTCCACCACCCAATTTCTCAACGGCCTGCGGGCAGAGGTGCGCACCGAGGAAACCAACCTGGGCAACCTCACTGCCGATGCCAACTTGGCCTACGCCAGAACGGTCGATCCTTCTACGGTTATCTCCCTGAAAAATGGCGGTGGCATTCGCGCTCCCATTGGGGCTACCACCGGCGGCGGCGGCGGTGAGCCGGTGCGGCGCATCCCACCGGTGGCTAACCCTGAAGCCGGCAAGCAGTCCGGTCAAATCTCTCAGCTGGACATCGAAACGGCCCTTGCTTTTAACAACGGCCTCTCTCTGTTGACCGTCACCGCTGAGGAACTGAAGCAGATAGTGGAACACGGGGTGGCGCAAACCCAGCCGGGAGCTACGCCGGGCCGCTTCCCCCAAATTGGCGGCTTTGCCTTTAGCTTTGATCCCTCGCGGCCACCGGGATCCCGCGTCCTCTCCTTGCGGGTGGATACGCCCACAGGTCGGGATGTGGTGGTGCGCAACGGCCAAGTGCAAGGGGATCCCAGACGCACCTTCCGCCTGGTGACCCTGGACTTCTTGGCCAACGGTGGGGATGACTATCCCTTCCCTCGCCTGTCCAACCCCAACCGGGTGAACTTGGCCCCCAGTTCCGGCATCACCTTCGATACCCCCGGCAGCGAGCAAGATGCCTTGGCTCGGTATTTGCGGCAGATCGGCGTGTTCACCCAAGCAGACACCCCGCCTGCCCAGGATACCCGCATCCAGAACCTGTCGGCCCGCCCAGATACGGTGCTGCAAGGTCTGTAGATTGGGTTAACAGACTGGGGCAGATTGGTCCAGAGGAGTGGTAATCCGGTGCCGGGCTTCCTTCTTGCCAAAGGAGAGATTGGCTTGGATGAGTTGCCTCAGCAGCGTGCCGGAGAAATGTCTTGAGCTTTTTAGGAAGGGATCCCTGGCCAGCGTCAAGGATCCCTTTTCTTTTTCCTACTCCTATCCCTGCTGGTGTTACTTGGCAACGTTTACCGGGGTGCCCAGGCGGGCTGTAAACCTTGCGGGCATTGCCCACAATAGGTGGATTTGTATACGGATTGAGTTGCTTCCTCAAGGAGGAATCATTACCATCAAGGGTGACGTCCGCTCCTTTTGTTGTTCATGACTCTGGAGACGTTTTTTACCCAGCTCAACGCCAATGGCTTAGCCATTGCGCTTTTGCTCTTTGCCACCCCTTGGGTGGTTTGGGTTCTCTGCGACTGGATCCCAGGCCAATGGGAGGAGCCTTTTTTGCTCAGCTTAAGTATCGGCTTGGGAGCGGTAACTCTTGTCCTCTGGGCGGGCTACTTGGCCTATGCCACCAACACCGCCGGCTGGCAGGCGGTGGTGAAGCAGGCGGATATGTTCTTGCTGCTGGTGCCTCCCTGGACTTTTCTTAGCTCCATCTGGGTGGCGCGGCAGCGCATGCCTCTCTCGCGGGTGCCGGCTTTTCGCACCTTGCAAGGGATCGGCATTTTGGCGGCAGTCTATCTTATTTTTTCTTGGCTCAGTCGCCGGGTTTATCTTGTCTTTTTTTCCTACATGCCCTTTTCGGCTTTCTTGTGGATCCTGGCGGGGCTGTTGGGGGTGGCGTACATCGGCTATCGCATCATCTTCGGGGATCCCCCCAAGTATCCGCCCGAAACCTGAGGGGGCAGACAGCAGGGACTAAAATCAAGGGAGACCTTTTGCAACTTGGCAATGGTGACCGTCCCTCTGACTTCAGCCCTGAATATCGACTATCGTCCTCTGCAGGAGCTGTTATCGGCGGGATCCTGGCTAGAGGCGGATCGGCTGAGCTTACAACTGCTGTGTCGGGCGGCGGGAGAGGGGGCAATGCGGCGGGGCTGGCTGTATTTTTCTGAGGTGAGCCGGATTCCGGTGGAGGATTTGCGAACGATTGATCACCTGTGGCGAGTGGCCTCTGGGGATCGCTTTGGCTACTCTGTGCAGCGACAATTGTGGTTGGGGGTGAACCGCAACTGGGAGCGCCTCTGGCCGCTCATTGGCTGGAAGCAGGGCTACCACTGGACTCGCTACCCCGACGAGTTTACCTGGGATCTGTCTGCCCCCAAAGGCCACCTACCCCTCTCCAATCAACTGCGGGGCGTGCGGGTGCTGGAGGAATTGCTCACCCACAAGGCTTGGGAAGAAGTGTCTGGCTGAGCATCCCTGGTTACTGGCTGAATCATAATTGGACTAGACTGTGGCCGAGCAACTGCAACTAACCCAATTTCCCAACTTGCCCATCGACCTGGCCCAGGCCTGTGAGCAGGCCATCCAGGCTACACGGCTGGCTATGCAAGCAGGATATCGCCGCCTGCTCATTGAGATCCTGGCTCCTGAGATTAAACCGGAAGTCTTGGCCCGTCCGTTTTTGGAGCTGCTGCAACCGCCTGCTTTGGTGCTATTCAGCGATGCCGGCGGAGCAGCCCTGGCCCAGCGGGAATGGGGATCCCTGCCAGAAGGGATTGAATTACAGAGCTTGACTTCCCGGACTCAACCTACCCCAGAACAGAGCCTCCTGCTGGTGATGCCAGCGGTTTACAGCTTGGATCAGGTGGAGCGGGTTTGCCAAGCGGTCAGTGGCGGGGATCCCTCTGGGCTGGCTTCCAAAGGACGGGATCCCAAACCCGTCGTGCTGCTCAACCCCCAATTGCAGGATGCCGCCACCGTGGGTGTGGGTCTGGCCGGTCGCCGTCTGCGCCAGCGGTTTCTGAGCACCTTCGAGACCAGCTACTACCTGCGCTCATTGGTGGAGGGAGCCCTGTTTCGCGCCTATCCGGATCCCTGGAGCGTGTGGCAGCAGGAAGAGCCCGGCCTCTACAGCGTCTTGAAGACTTTTATTGCCCAGCCCACCGGCGAGGAAGTGGCCGAACTGTTCAGGGCCAGCAAGGGAAAGGATCCCTGGTGGAGCTGGCGGCGCTGGCTGGGATCCCTGTGAGGGTCAGGATCTCATGGGGAGAGAGGCCAGGGGTGAGGGTTAGTACTATCTCAAACTCTTTTAATAAAGACTATAAAGCTCCCCGCCTCATCTCTATTTCGGTGATATGATCACACCACGCTAGGAGTGTCTGGGGATCCCCCCCCAGGCTGAGATTACATCCTCAGAACCTGATCTGGTTCATACCAGCGTAGGAAAGCGAGCACTGGAGTTGACAACATGCGCAGCGAATGGGTTGCCCGTCGCCGTGGGCAAGCAAATGTAACGCAGATGCACTTTGCCCGTCAGGGCGTGATTACCGAAGAGATGGAGTATGTGGCCCAGCGGGAAAACCTGCCGCCGGAACTGATCCGCTCGGAAGTGGCCCGGGGTCGCATGATCATCCCTGCCAACATCCATCACACCAACCTCGAGCCGATGTGCATTGGGATCGCTTCCCGCTGTAAAGTTAATGCCAACATCGGCGCTTCCCCCAGTTCCTCAGGATTGGCGGAAGAGTTGGAGAAACTGAAGTTGGCCATCAAGTACGGCGCCGATACTGTTATGGATCTGTCCACCGGAGGCGGCGATTTGGATGAAATCCGTACTGCCATTATCCAAGCTTCTCCGGTGCCGGTTGGTACGGTGCCCATCTACCAGGCCCTAGAAAGCGTGCATGGCAATGTCGAAAAACTCTCGGCAGAAGATATCTTGCATATTATCGAAAAGCAGGCCCAGCAAGGGGTGGACTACATGACCATCCATGCCGGGATCCTGATCGAATATCTGCCGTTGGTACGCCACCGCCTGACGGGAATTGTTTCCCGTGGAGGTGGGATCCTAGCCCGCTGGATGTTGGCCCACCACAAACAAAATCCTCTCTATACCCACTTCCGCGATATTATTGAGATTTTCAAGAAATACGATGTTTCTTTCAGTTTGGGAGATTCTTTGCGACCGGGATGTTTGCACGATGCCTCTGATGAGGCGCAACTGGCGGAGTTGAAAACCCTGGGCCAGCTGACCCGCATGGCCTGGGAGCACGATGTGCAGGTGATGGTAGAAGGGCCGGGGCACGTGCCGATGGATCAAATTGAATTTAACGTGCGCAAGCAAATGGAGGAGTGCGACGAAGCTCCCTTCTACGTTTTGGGGCCTTTGGTAACCGATATTGCGGCAGGCTATGACCACATCAGCTCCGCCATTGGGGCGGCCTTGGCTGGCTGGTATGGTGCGGCAATGCTCTGCTACGTCACCCCCAAGGAACACTTGGGTTTGCCCAATGCTGAGGACGTGCGCAACGGCCTCATTGCCTACAAAATTGCCGCCCATGCTGCCGACATTGCCCGTCACCGGCCTGGGGCCAGGGATCGCGATGATGAGATGTCCAGAGCTCGCTATAACTTCGACTGGAACCGGCAGTTTGAATTGTCTTTGGATCCAGAACGCGCCAGAGAATATCACGACGAAACCTTGCCGGCAGATATCTACAAAACGGCAGAGTTTTGCTCTATGTGTGGGCCAAAGTTTTGCCCTATGCAAACCAAGATGGATGCAGAGGCTTTGAGCGAGCTGGAGCGGTTCTTGGCCGCGCAGCCAACAGGATAAGTCTTGGCCCATCCCTGCCCTGAAGGCTTGAAAAAGGCCATCGTCTGTCTCGCCTATGGACTGGATTGGGATCCCTGTCTCAAGTTCTCAAGAAGTCAGGTCTAGAGCCCTGTCTTGCTGCAGGGATCCCTGCCCTTTGCGGCGGGGAGTGTGTCAAGCTGATCTGTAGGGGAGTGTGTCAAGCTGATCTGTAGAAGAACCATTGCAGTTGGCTCAATTGAGCACAGAGGATGACATGGCACTTAGACAACTCGGGCATGTCGCCATCCGGGTAGAGGACATTCCCAAGGCGGTGGAGTTCTACCAAAAGCTGGGCATGGTTAACGTCTGGCAGGATCCCGACTGGGCCTACATGAAGGCGGGAGAGGATGGGCTGGCGCTATTGGGGCCGGGCTACCGCGCGGCAGGGCCTCACTTTGGCTTTGTCTTCGACAGCATAGAGGAGCTCCAGCAAGAGCACCAGCGCCTGAAATCCCAAGGGATCCTGGTGGGGGAAATCCACAGCCACCGGGATGGCACTGCCTCTTTCTATGGCAAGGATCCCGACGGCAACCTGTTTGAGTTTTTGTATGAACCTGCGGGGACTTTCGACAGGGCTAGGTCAGCTCAAGCAACAGCTTGACCGATAGAGCTCCAAATACCCTTAATTCGCCCAGCCTAGACGACAAAAGACGAAGGGATCCCCTCCTACACAGGGGATCCCCCCTTTTGACCAGCATTTACCCGACTTGAGCCAGTGGGAGTTGCCCGGTCAGTCGCCAGATCTGCTGGAGGTTTGCACGTACAAAATCACCAGGAAGATGGCGGGCACCAGAACGACTAAGAGAGTGGCCAAGATGCCCAGGTAGTTCGTCTCCATAACTCCAAATGCCACAAGCCCAACTGGCAGTCAGCATACCACTCTTGAGTACGACTTGCCCAAAGGGAAAACGGGCGGGCCAAGGCTAGGGCTTGGTTTTGACCGAAACATCCCCCAACACCTTGGTCTGGCAAGCAAGGCGGTAGCTGTCGGGCTTGCGCTTGAGCTTGCGGTTTTCCGCCTCGGTGCGAGGGGAGAGGTTCTCGGATCCCTCAACAATCTCCACCACACAGGTGCCACACTGGCCGTTGCCGCCGCAGTTGAGCAGCTTGGCCATCATTTTGTAGAGATCGATCTGGTTTTCCAGAGCCTTCAAGCGCAAGTTAGCGCCTTCAGCGACGAAGATCTCTCGGTTCTCGTTGACGAAGCGGATCGTTGCCATACCCCTGCCAGAAACCACGACACCTTTCAGACTGAGCCAGGAGAGCGCTCACAGTTGCTAAGTATTGTAACATTTTAAGTCATATTTTTAATCTCCGGCGAGAGATCTGGGATGATGATGCCTAAAGTGAGACGGCATCCTGCCTGAAGCCACTCAGGTCGGTAGCGTTTCGTTATACTGTTTGATGCCCGCGATGGAAATTCTGAGAGCGATATCCTAGTTGGGTGCGCTCAGGGGTTCAAGCGGGTGCGGTACCCCCCGACTCTGAAGAGACTGCTCGGGTCAGGATCCCAGGTAAGATGTCGGCTTAATTGTTTGACTGGATATCGCGTAAGTGTTGGAGAACGTGGAGGACCGAGCTTTATGGGACTACCGTGGTATCGGGTCCATACGGTTGTACTGAATGACCCAGGTCGCCTAATCGCGGTTCACCTGATGCATACTTCTCTGGTAGCAGGTTGGGCCGGATCAATGGCGCTTTATGAGACGGCCATTTTCGATCCGTCGGATCCTGTCCTGAATCCGATGTGGCGTCAGGGCATGTTTGTCATGCCATTTATGGTTCGCCTGGGGGTGGTCAACTCCTGGGGCGGTTGGAATATCTACGGCGAGAGCGTAGCCAATGCGGGCTTCTGGACGTTTGAAGGGGTAGCTACTGCCCATATCGTTTTGTCCGGCTTGCTCTTCTTGGCCGCCTGCTGGCACTGGGTGTACTGGGATCTGGAGCTGTTCCGGGATCCCCGCACCGGCGAGCCGGCTTTGGATCTGCCGAAAATATTTGGGATCCACCTGCTGTTGGCCGGGATCCTCTGCTTTGGGTTTGGCGCCTTTCACCTGACGGGGGTGTTTGGCCCGGGGATGTGGGTGAGCGATCCCTATGCGACGACGGGGCACGTCCAGCCGGTGGCGCCGGAATGGGGGCCAGCCGGTTTTAACCCCTACAACGCCGGAGGGGTGGTGGCCCACCACATTGCTGCCGGCATTGTGGGCATTATTGCAGGTCTATTTCACATCACGGTACGCCCACCCCAGCGCCTCTATCGCGCTCTGCGAATGGGGAACATCGAGACGGTGCTTTCCAGCTCGATTGCGGCGGTGTTTTTTGCCGGTTTTGTGGTGGCCGGAACCATGTGGTACGGCAGCGCCACTACCCCTGTGGAGCTGTTTGGTCCCACCCGCTACCAATGGGATTCTGGCTATTTCAACCAGGAGATTAACCGCCGGGTAAATGCGGCTATGGAAGCCGGGATGACCCGCAGCGAGGCCTACAACTCCCTGCCCAAATCTTTGCTCTTCTACGACTACGTGGGCAACAGCCCGGCCAAGGGGGGTCTGTTCCGAGCTGGCCCCATGAACAAAGGGGATGGCATTGCCATCGAGTGGCTGGGCTACCCGGTGTTCCGTGACCGCGAAGGGCGGGAGCTGACGGTGCAGCGGATGCCCAACTTCTTCGAGACCTTCCCGGTTATCCTGCGGGATGCCGATGGGGTGGTGCGGGCAGACATTCCCTTCCGTCGGGCGGAGTCGCGCTACAGCTTTGAGCAGGTGGGGGTGACTGTGGAGTTTTACGGCGGCAAGCTGGACGGTCAGGTGTTTACCGACCCGGCAACCGTCAAGAAATATGCCCGCCAGGCCCAGTTGGGTCAGTTGTTTGAGTTCGACCGAGAAACCCCCAAGGCGGACGGCACCTTCCACACCAGCCCCCGCGGTTGGTTTACCTTTGCTCACGCGGTCTTTGCCCTGCTGTTCTTCTTTGGCCACATCTGGCACGGCGCTCGCACTCTCTTCCGCGATGTGTTCGCCGGTATTGACCCCAATATGAGCGAGGAAATGGTGGAGTTCGGCGTCTTCCAGAAAGTAGGGGATCCCACTACCCGCAAGGTGCAGGAAGCCTAGAGCCCTTTTCGGCGATGCCGTCGGCACTCTGCTTCACTTTGGAGATGGGGTGTTGGCGGCTCCGAGTTAATCTGGAATCAAGCCCCCTTAGAAATGGAGGTTTTGTATGGAAGCCATCACCTACACCTTTATCCTGTTTTTGACGTTGGGCCTTTTGTTTTTCGCAGTTGCCTTTCGGGAAACTCCGAGAATTACCAAGAAGTAACCCAGGGTAGTGGCTGCCGTTCCTGTCGCGTCGGGCTCAAGCAAAGCAGAGGGAAAGTCAATCTCCTTTGATGCCTGTGGTTTAGGTTTACTTCTGGATGAGGCCGGAGCTCTCTCCGGCTTTCCTATTTGCGGTTGGGTAGCGGCAACTCGGAATGGAGTGATTCCAAAATAAGATTCCAAAATAAATAGTCAAGTAGCGGCAACCTGAGGATCCTTCCTTTTGGGAGAGGAGGGGGGAGTTCTCAGAGCTACTGAGACCCTTTTCGGTACTCTTCGGTACTCTGTAGGAGAACGCTTGTCCTACTGCTCAAATTGAACTCGCTAAGGATGCCTTAGGATGGCTTTTGGGATCCCAGAGACAGCTTAGCTTGGGTTCAGATTCAAGATTGGGTTAACGATGGCAACAGTGCTGCTGGTGGAAGATGATCCGATCAACGCCCGTGTTTTTGAGAAGGTGTTGCGACGGCGGGGAGGTTTTGAGGTCTTTCACAGCCAGGATGTGGAGCAGATTTTGAAGCTGGCCCAGGGGCACGAGGTGGATGTCATTTTGTTGGATGTTTCCCTGTCCCAGAGCACCTTTCGCGGCGAGGCGGTGGACGGGATCCGCATTGCCCAACTGTTGAAGGCGGATCCGAAAAGCAGCTCCATCCCCATCATTTTGGTGACGGCCCATGCGATGCGCGGCGACCGCGAGGCATTTTTGGCCCAGAGCGGGGCAGATGGCTACATTGCCAAGCCGGTGGTGGATCATGAGGAGATGGTGAATCAAGTTCGCCAGGTGTTGTCTCAAGGGCCGAGGCAGGAGTGAGCTGTCCCGGAGAAGAATGGAGAAGAAGAATTAGGCGGCGAAGCTGTGCAAAATCGACTGCCAGAAGGGGATCCCATCCTGCCCTGGCAAATCAGGATCTGCTGCCCGCTCAGGGTGGGGCATTAAACCCAGAATCCGACCGCTGGGATCGCAAATGCCGGCAATATTATCCACAGAGCCGTTGGGCGCAACCGGAGCATAGCGAAAGACGATCTGCCCTCGATCCTGCAACTGCTTGAGGGTATCCGGATCACAGGTGTAGCGGCCTTCCCCATGGGCGATGGGCAGGGTTAGGGTGGATCCCTGGGGATACGCGCTTGTCCAGGGGAGATCCTGCCGTTCTACACGGATCCCCACTCGGTCGCAGATAAAGTGCAGGTTGGCATTGCGCACCAGTGCCCCCCGCAGCAGGCCCGCCTCTGTCAAGATCTGAAAGCCATTGCAAATGCCCAGCACATAGCCCCCTCGCGCCGCGTGCTCCTTCAGGGATCCCATCACCGGGGCAAAGCGAGCAATAGCCCCGCACCGCAAATAATCCCCATAGCTGAAGCCCCCCGGCAGCACCACCACATCCAGCCCCGACAAATCCGTCTCCCGGTGCCAGATCAGCCGCGTTGGGCAGCCCAAGAGGCCGCGGGTTACCCAGGCTACATCTCGGTCGCAGTTGGAACCCGGAAAAACAACAACGCCAAACCTCACGCCAGCCATTGGGATCCCTTGACGAGAGAAAAGAAGAGGGTGTGGTTGTAGCTATCCTAGAGAGCTTGAGACATTTTCCCAGTTTCTCTCCCCTAAGAAAAAACTGCGCTCCGTGAAATGGACAATTTCACAGTTGTTTGGAACGCCTCAAGTCAACCCCAAATCGCGTGAACCCATCAAATTAACCACCGATGGCAGCCACTTGGATTTGATAAGTCTCAATCACCGGGTTGGCCAGCAGTTGATGGCACAGCTCATCCACCTGGCGGTGGGCGGTCTCGGCGTCGGGGGCCTCTAGCTGCAGTTGGATATGCTTGCCAATGCGCACCTGCTGTACCTGGGTATGCCCCAGCTGATGCAAGCTGGACTGAACCGCAGCCCCGGCGGGATCGAGAACAGAGGGGCGTAGGTGAATCTGAATCTGGGCCTGGAACTGCATAGAATAAAGGCTGGATCTGTTACCAGTGTATCAGTCGGATCATCACAGCTTTGGGTTCAGTCATGGATGCGTCGCGCGTGGTGGCCATTGCCCACAACGTTTTCCGGGAAACGATTCGGGATCGGATTCTCTACCTGGTGATGGTATTTGCGGTGGCCATGCTGGGAGCCACTGTTTTGATCCCGCAGGTGGCCAACCAGGCCCACAACAAAATCATTGCCGACCTGGGGTTGGCAGCCATTCACTTCTTCGGCCTGATCGTGGCCATTTTCGTGGGCACAGGGCTGGTGAATAAGGAGATTGAAAAACGCACGGTGTATGTGCTGATCGCCAAACCCATGAGCCGGGCAGAGTTCATTGTCGGCAAGCATCTGGGCCTATCGGCGCTGCTGTCGGTGCTGGTGCTGCTGATGACGGTTGTGTTTCTGCTGAGCTTGCTGCTGGTGCAGGCCCCGATCCCCCTTTTGGCCATTCTCTGGGCAACAGTCTTCACTTTCTTAGAGCTGGTGCTGATTGTTGCCGCAGCCCTGCTGTTCGGGGTTTTCACTTCCTCGATTCTGGCCACCCTCTACACCATTGCCCTGTTCCTGATGGGCCATGCCAGCCGCGCCCTGCTGCAACTGAGCAAGCTGGTGAAAGATGCCGGATTTGGCAAACTGTTTGAGGTGATTTATTTGATCCTGCCGGATTTGGAGCGCCTCAATCTGAGAGATGCTGCGGTTTACGGCCAAGTTCCGCCCCCAGCAGAACTTCTCGGAGATGCACTGTACGGCTTGGTTTACACCCTTTTGCTGCTGATTCTGGCAGTGTTGGTGTTCGCCCGGCGTGAGTTCTGACGTTACCTCTTCCCCCATGCGTTTTTTCCACTTCTATACGCCCGAACAGGTGCCTTCATCTGGGATCCCGGAGTGTGCGGTGGCCATTGATGTGCTGCGGGCCACCACCACCATTGCCACAGCGCTGGCAGCAGGAGCAGAAGCGGTACAGGTGTTTGCCCACCTGCAGCAGCTCCAAGAGGCAAGCCAAAACTGGCCGGCTTCCCAGCGGCTTTTGGCCGGGGAACGGGGGGGCAAAGCGGTGGCGGGGTTTGATCTGGGCAACTCCCCCCTCGACTACACTCCCGACCGCGTGCGGGACAAGCGCATCTTCCTGAGCACCACCAACGGCACGCGCAGCCTACAGCGCCTGGAAGGGATCCCGGTGGTGATCACAGCAGCCCTGGTGAACTTGGG
Source organism: Thermostichus sp. OS-CIW-32 (assembly GCF_054060415.1). NCBI lineage: Bacteria > Bacillati > Cyanobacteriota > Cyanophyceae > Thermostichales > Thermostichaceae > Thermostichus > Thermostichus sp. OS-CIW-32. The sequence continues at coordinate 38,325 of NZ_JBSSDD010000010.1, forward strand.
GGCCGTGGTGGACTTTCTCAGACGGGGATCCTTTGCCGAGGTGTGGCTGGTGGGATCCGGGTGGGAAGGGGCCTTTTCGCTGGAAGATACTGCCTGTGCCGGAGCCATCTTGCATCGCCTGGGCTGCTCTTTGAACCAGTTGGGCAACGACGAGACCTTGGCGGCCTTGGCCCTCTACCAAACTTGGCAGGACGATCTGCTGGGTTTGTTGAGACGCTCTAGCCACGGGCAACGGTTGTTGGGGCTTGGGCCGGAAAACGATAAGGATCTGGCCTATTGTGCCCAGCTGGATCGTCTCTCAGTGGTGCCCCGACAGGTTCAGCCAGGGGTTTTGGCCAGTGGCGGGTAGATTTTGGACAGGTGGAGCGACCTGTGGATCCCACCACCCTCTGAGCTGGAAGTAGGCGGCCATTGTCAGCATGGGCTGGATCTCAACAGGCCGGGCGTAGGCTTGGGGATCCTTCCACGCCAGATATGGTCTTCGGCTAACCTGCTTGTGCCGTGTCGGGAGCGATGCCCAGCGCTTTCTGGTGCAGCCACGCCTGCCATTCTCCTGGGATCAGCTTGTTGTTAAACGCATCGCCAGAAACAAACATATCCCGCTGATTCTGGGCCAACACAAAAATGGAGCGGCGATCGAAATGGGAAGTGAGTTTGTAGAGGGTGTAGGGGCCTTCTGAGTAGAGGGTCAGAGTTTCCTGATCCAGGCCATGGCGGCTGCTTTGGCCGTAGGCCCGCAAGACCATGTTGATCAATCGCTCATAGTGCATAGACCGCAGATTAGAAAGCTACACAGAACATAGACAGATATTACGGAAGCCGCTGCCAAGGCCCGAGCGGCTCAGGTGAACCCAGCATAACAAATCCCCCTGGATGGCCACGCAACGCCAACGCGAATGAACAAGATGGGATCCGCACCCATGCAGCGTCAAATGCAGCAGAAAAATGCGGTAGAACTTAAGGCAAGCCATCACGCAACCCTCTTGCACAGGCAGCCCCCCCATGGCCAACATGGCGCCCCGCCCACCCCACCCCACAGAGCCTGTCCGCATTGGCATTGTCGGCGCTTCCGGCTACGGAGGGGTACAGTTGGTGCGGTTACTGAGCGAGCATCCCGGCGTGCAGATCACCTACCTGGCCGGGCAAGACAGTGCCGGCAAGCGCTACGGGGATCTCTATCCCCAGTTGGCCCAGGCCGTGGATCTGACCGTTCAGCCGGTAGAGGTGGATCGTATTGCCGCCAACAGCGATGTGGTGTTTTTGTCTCTCCCCAATGGGCTGGCTGCTGAGCTGGCTCCGCCTTTGCTGGCCAAGGGGTGCAAAGTCTTGGATTTGTCGGCAGATTACCGCTTTCGCAACCTGGCCACCTACCAATCTTGGTACCGCATGGGTCAGACGGATCCCAACTGGCCCAGCCCTGCCTATCGCCAGGCCAATGAGCAGGCGGTCTATGGGTTGCCGGAACTTTATCGCGAGGCGATTGCCCAAGCCCAACTGGTGGGCTGTCCCGGCTGTTATCCCACTGCCTCATTGTTGGCGGTTGCTCCTCTGCTGCGGCAGGGGTTGGTGGAGCTGGACAGCCTCATTTTCGATGCCAAATCCGGCGTTTCGGGGGCAGGTCGTACCCCCAAGGTGGGATCCCTGTTTGCCGAAGTGGACGGCTCTCTGGCAGCCTATGGAGTGGCCCAGCACCGCCATACGCCCGAGATCGAGCAAGCTTGCACCGACCTGACCCACACCCCCATCACCGTGCAATTTACGCCTCATCTGGTGCCCATGGTGCGGGGGATCCACGTCACGTTGTATGCCACCCTGCGGGATCCCGGCTTTGTGGGGGAAGATTTGCTCACCATTTACAATGCTTTCTATCGCCAATCTCCCTGGGTGAAGGTGCTGCCGCGGGGGGTCTACCCGCAAACCAAATGGGTCTCCGGCACCAACACCTGCATGATCGGGGTGGAGGTGGACAGCCGCACCAACCGCGTTATTGTCCTGTCGGTGATCGACAACCTGATGAAAGGGCAAGCCGGGCAGGCAGTGCAGTGTCTCAACCTGATGATGGGATGGCCGGAAACGTTGGGTTTGCCTCGGCTGGCGTTTTACCCCTAGCTATAATGCCGGTAATCCCCTTGAGGCCGGTTCTGTCCATGTCTGAACCTCTGGATCCCGCTTTGCCCCAAAATGCCTCGCCCAGCGCAAAGGTTGCCTCAGATGCCGTCAATGGCGCTGCTGAGGGCCTGAACTGGGAGGAGCTGTGGCGGCAGCTGGAAGCGGGCTGGCAGGATCTACCCCGTCGCTCCGAAGAGACGGTGCAACAGACCCTGGCTCGCCTGCAACTGGAGTGGGGCGGGCTGTGCCGAGAGGCGCGGGATCGGCTGCAAAGCGCTCTGGAACAGTCGAGAACGGCGGGATCCCCAGAGCCCATCCACCGAGAGCTGCAAGCGCTCTTGCCCCTGCTCAACCCCTGCCAATGGGAAGTGGTCATTGGCTCTTTGCGGCAGGCTGCGGATCGCGCCTGGGTGGCCAGCCTACTGTATCACGGCTTACAGGAACCGGCCCATCCAGATGGGATCCCTTCTTGGGCTCGGACGCTGACCTCTGACCAACGCTCTGCTCTGGAGGCGATGAGTGCCCGTGCCTATGGCAACAGCCGCCTGCCTTTGGTGATGGACAAAAGCGGCCAGATTCAAGTAAAGGCCTCAGCCGCCTTGTTGGCCGCCTTGATCGCCATCGAGATCGGCAGTGTGGGTTCGGCAGGTGCCTTGTCCTTGCTGGGCACACCGGAGCTGCGCAAGCTCTTGAATGCCGAGGGCAAGCTGCGGCGAACTGGCTTAAAACAGGGACGAACTGCCCTCACAGAAGAAGAATGGCAAACGCTGCGCCGTTGGCTGGATCCCAAGGGATCTCCTCCCGACTGGTATCTCAATCTCACTCAAGTGGGGATCCAGACCACCCAAGTGGGGGACTATGCGGCACGGCGGCTGCGGGAGTTTTTCCAGAGCGAGTGGATCAAGCTCGTGATCCCTCCCTTGTATCACCTGGTCATCGATGCAGTGCGGCTGCTGACGGGAGAAGTGTTTCTCAGTGTGGGCACCACCCTGGAATCGGCTTTGGAATCGGCAGAGGCAGGGCGGCGACTGGAGTTGGTGCTGCAAGCCTTGCCCCAGGCGCGGAACATTCCCAGACCCAACCAGATCCAGGCTGCCATCCCTGCTGTGGTGGAAGCTGCCGAGAAACTCCTCAGACCTCTGCTGGCCCGCCAGTTAATGACGGTGGCGGACATCTTCGATCCGCCCATTCGCAACGAGAGCCTAAATGAATTGGGGCGGCAGCTCAACCTGTGGAACCCCTTCCAGTTTCTGCTCACCTGGAGCACGGCCGGCTGGCTGGAGGCCCTTCTGGATCAGATCAGCGAGTTGCAGCAGACCTACCCAGAAATGCCCCTGTGGGAGAGCTATCGCCAGGGCCTTGAAACGGCAGTGCAAGCTCCACGGGTGATGGATCAGGCGGAGGCTCTGCGTCTAACGGCCAAGAGTCTGGATCCCAAGTTGGATCCTTTGGAAGATTGAACTGATGATGCATAGGGAAGAAAATTTCCTACAGCATCCACAAAGTGAGGCTGGCAGGCTAGGTGGAATCTTTTCTACGCCAAAGACAAATCTGCACGGGTTGTAGAGGGTGGCCGGCGGACTGGTCTCCAGCCTATTCCCAAGTTAGCCATCCAGGCGGCTAGGAAAACTCCATCCACTCCACCAACTGGTTACCCCCATAAGCAAGGGGAGTGTCGAACAAAAACATGCGGGTCAAGGACGTGACCGGTAAGATCCAAGCAGGGATCCCCAAATAAAGAAACGAAGTAGAAACCAACGTGCAACATCAAGTTTTGGGGTTAGGCATTGCGGGGCTGGCGGCAGCGCGACTGTTGCGGGCCCAGGGCTATGAAGTGCTGGTTTGGGATGAGCAAGATTCCCCTCTTCTCAGACAGCGGCAGGCCGAGCTCAATCAAGAAGGGATCCCGGTTCGGCTGGGGCAGCCTTTTCAACTGGCCGAAGGAGTGGAGCAGGTGGTGGTCAGTCCGGGCATTGCCTGGGATCACCCGCTGCTGCAGGCGGTGCGTCAACAGGGAATCCCGGTGGTGGGGGAGGCGGAGCTGGCCTGGATCTATCTTGACCACCTACCCTGGGTGGGGATCACCGGCACCAACGGCAAAAGCACCACCACGGCTCTGGTGGCGGAGATGTTCAAGGCGGCGGGGTTGCAAGGGATCCCCTGCGGCAACATCGGCCTGCCCCTGTCGCAGGTGGCTTTGGAAACGCTCCAGGGAACGCTAGAGCCGGATTGGATCGTGGCGGAGCTGAGCAGCTATCAGTTGGAAGCCAGCAGCCGCCTCATGAGCAGTACTCCTGGAGGGCCGCCGCGCATTGGGGTGTGGACCACCTTCACTCCCGATCACTTAGAACGGCACGGGACGCTGGAGCGCTATGCCAGCTTCAAGGCTCGCCTTTTGGATCGGGCCCAGTGGCGGGTGCTCAACGGCGAGGATCCCTACCTGTGCTGCCGCCGGCAGGACTGGGAAAATACCTATTGGACTTCCCTTGTTGCTACCCAAGGCTGTTGTGACCGGGATCCCACCGCAACCCTTGACCTGCGGGAAAACCGCCTCTACATCCAGGGGGAGATGGTGGCGGAGCTGGAGGACTTTGCAGAACGCTGCCCTGGCCAACACAACCTGCAAAACCTGCTCTTGGCGGCAGCAGCAGCACGTCTAGCTGGGCTCCCCAACGCTGCCATTCAAAAAGCCATCCGATCTTTTGCCGGCATGCCCCATCGGCTGGAGCGGGTGGCGCAAATCCAGGTGGGAGCCACCCCCATCCGCTTTGTCAACGACAGCAAGGCCACCAACTACGAAGCCGGCTGGGTGGCACTCAACGCCCTCTCCCCACCCATTATTCTGATTGCCGGGGGAAGGGCCAAGCAGGGGGATCCCAGTGCCTGGCTGCAGTTGATTCGGGCCAAGGTGGCCCGCGTGGTGCTGATGGGGGAGTCTGCCCCAGCCCTGGCGGAGGCCCTCCAGGGGATCCACTATACTGACGTTGAGCTGGTGCCAACCCTAGATGTAGCGGTGGAAAGAGCCTTTGCAGCGGCTTGTTCCCTTTCCCGTCAAGCTCAGAGCTTGGGGAAGCCCGCTCAACCCATCACCATTTTGCTGTCCCCCGCCTGTGCCAGTTTTGACCAGTACTCCAGCTTTGAACACCGTGGCAACCATTTCCGAGCCTGCTGCCAAGCCCTCCAGGGATCCCTGGAATGCTGAGGCTCGCTGGCTGCGCTGGCTCACCTTGATCTGGCTGGTGCTGGGGCTGCTGATGCTGTTTTCCGCTTCCTACCCGGTGGCTCAGCGGATCACCGGCGATGGCCTCTACTTTTTCAAGCGCCAATTGCTCTGGGCCGGGCTGGGTCTGGGCTGTTTCTGGGCTCTGGTGCAGATCCCGCTGCGGCGCTGGTTCCCCTGGGCCGGGATCCTCTGCTTGGTGGGAGTTGGCCTGGTGTGGGCCACCCAGGTGCCGGGGTTGGGGGTTTCCCGCCTGGAAGCCAGCCGCTGGCTGGATTTGAAGGTGATCCCTGTTATCCAGCCCTCGGAATTGCTCAAGCCCCTGTTGGTGTTGCAGGGATCCTGGGTCTTTGGCCGCTGGTTTCACCATCCCCTCTGGTTCCGCGTCCTCTGGGCGGGCATCTTCGCCTTTGCGCTCTTGGGGATCCTCGCCCAGCCCAACCTGGGCACCACGGCCATCTGCGGCCTCACCCTCTGGGCTATGGCTTGGACCGCCGGGATCCCAGCTTTCACCCTTTTGGCCACAGCGGGGCTGGGGATTCTGGCGGCTGTGGTGAGCATTCTCAGCAAAGATTACCAACGGCGGCGCATCCTGGCCTTTTTGGATCCCTGGGGCAATGCCCAAGGGGATGGCTATCAGTTGGTGCAAAGTCTGTTGGCCATTGGCTCTGGCGGCCTGTGGGGCAAGGGATATGGCCTCTCCCAGCAAAAGCTGTTCTACCTGCCCATCCAATACACCGACTTTATCTTCTCGGTGTACGCAGAGGAGTTTGGCTTGGCCGGATCCCTGTTCTTTCTGGGGTTGCTGACCTTCTACACCTTGCTGGGCTGGCGGGTGATGGGGCGCTGTCGGGAGTTGACCATTCGCTTAGTAGCCTGCGGCTGCCTGATGTTTCTGGTGGGGCAGTCGCTGATGAACATCGGCGTGGTCACCGGGGTTCTGCCCACCACAGGTGTGCCCCTGCCTTTGTTCAGTCATGGCGGCAGCTCTATTCTGGCAGGGCTGATCACAGCAGGATTGTTGGTGCGGGCAGCCCGCGAAGCAGGGTAAAGTAAGGCTGCATGTTGCCAACCCAGCAAAGGGATCCTTTCACCCAAGCAGCAAACCCAGAGGGCCAGGGATCCCTATTGGATTGGTTAGTCTCTGCTTTAGAGCGGCTTCTTATGCAGCAAAACCAAAGCTGAAGTTGAAACCGAGCCTAGATCCAGCCCATTTCATCCAAAACGAGGGTAAACACCGTCGCGCAACAGGCCACCAACAGCGACACATAAGCCGGCTGACCGTGGGCAATGCAAACACCGGCTGCCACCGAAGCGCCCGCAGCTGCAGAAAAGGTACGACCTGCCCAATTGCCTTTGGAGGGTTTGTCAGAAGGATTGAATTTGTTAAACATTTTTACAGCAGAAAGAGGATTCAAAGGGAATCAATTCCATAGGAAACGGCCTCAGGTTATCACCCCCCGACCTGACTCAAGAAGGATCCAAGGCCATTCTCAATATTTCTTCGCTTAGGCTTCAATCTTTCGTAAAATTGCGCTGAGATGCTCATAATCATCCCGCAACAGAGAGCTCAACTGCCGACCTGCCTGTAAAAGCCAGTTGCGATCTCGGTTCAGGATTCGGTAAGTTTGGCGAATCACGGCAGCCACCAGCTCATCGGTTGGGATCCCGTTAACCTGTAGCAGGGTGCGCAAAAACTCGAAAGAGCGGCAGAACTCCCTCACTTCCGTATCGGAGCAGAGATAAACCGGCTGGTGAATCTGGGGAGGGCGTGGCGGCAAGTACTGGTAGACCCGTCCCCCGCTGACAAAGCCGACAATGGCCGCGCGGAAATCGGTGCGCAACATGGCAAAAATTTGGGGCTGTTGCTCCCGCAGCTCCTGAGGGGAGAGGCCCAAAGCCCTGGCGCGGTGGACGGTGTCGATGGGGGCGATGGCGGCATAGCAAACCACCCCGTAGATTAGGTTGCCAGTCTCTTCGTCTTGGGAGCGCGTCCAACTGCCGAGAGCAGGCATGGGTGGGAAGGTCAGACGTTCCGGCTCGAAGCACTGGGCCACAAAGGTTGTGGTGTTGGCTTCCACCACTTCTCCAAAAGCAGAGGCTGGCTGGGGAGAGATGGCCTTGGCTCTCATCGCGATCTCAGGCTCCTCAAGGGTTGCTGCTGCAGAGGCCGGCGAAGGGAGGTGGAATTCAGACCCACAGACAAGTCAAGAGAAAATAGAATCTTTCTAGGTTTTAAGACTTGTGAAGATAGGGGCAATCCCCTCGCCCAACCTTTTACCCCTTCTGCAACATTTTGTCCGATCCCCGGACGGCAAATCGGCAACTCAACGGCCTATGAGATCCTCATTGCTAAGAAAGTTAGCCGATTTTGGGGATCCCTGCGTAATATATTTTTTCACACGCTCCCGCGCAAATTCGCCATCCTAAATATTAGCCGTTCTAAGTATTGAGCAGTTGGCGAGCGGAGGGAGAAACAATGAATGCTCAGCAACGCGGCCAAATCATCGCTTCTGAGTGGATGATCGACAGCCAAAACCCGGTACACTCCATTTCTCGGCTCAAGCGCCGGGCAACCTATTCCGATGTAACCCTCTGGTGGTTGGTGGTGCAGCTAAACCTGATGGAACAAAACTCTATTCATACCGATCACTGATAGAATGGACGGCGCAAGAACAATCGGCCACAAGAAAATCCCAGCCCAGGGATATCCCGGATCCCAAACCCAACCTTAAAACTTAAAAAAAACAAAAGAAGAGCTGAATGTTGAGTGGGGCTGCTCCTCAAACACCAGCTCTTCTGGACAGAGAAGAAGTAGATAGAGAAAGACCGAACAAAGGGAAGCCGAGCCCTCGACCTCCTTTCAATCCTCCAGGGGCAGAGCTGCCACCTGGGCCGGTTGCACTGGCGAGGGGAAGAAAGGCCGCTGCACGATTTCAGTTGCCAACACACTGCGCAACTGGGCAGCTACCGCCACCGTTGTGACATCGTAGGTTTGGGTAGCCAGGCGTGGGTAGAAGCCAATGCCGAGAATCGGCAACAGCAGACAGAGGGCCACCGCCATTTCCCGCGGGCGCATATCCCCCAGGTAATCTTCCAAAACTAGGCCGGGATCCTGAGCCCCGTAGAACACCTGACGCAGCATGGAGAGCAAGTAAATGGGCGTCAAAATGATGCCCACTGCCGCCAGCAGGGCAATTCCAGCTTTGAAGGTCGGCGCATAGGCATCGCTGGTGGTCAAGCCCAAGAACACCGTCAGCTCACCCACAAATCCGCTCATCCCCGGCAGCGCCAGAGAGGCCAGGGATCCCGCTGTAAACAGGGCAAAAGCCTTCGGCATCTGCTTGGCCAACCCTCCCAACTTGTCGAGGGCAAGGGTGTGGGTGCGCTCGTAGGTGATCCCCGTCAGGAAGAACAGAACCGCGGCAATCAGACCGTGGGAGATCATCTGCAGCACTGCCCCATTGATGCCCAGCTCCGTAAAGGCGGAGATCCCGATCAACACAAAGCCCATGTGGGCGATGGATGAATAGGCCAAGCGCCGCTTGAGATGGTTCTGACCGAAGGCGGCCAACGCCCCGTAGATGATGTTCACCACACCCAACACCGCCAGCACCGGGGCGAAGTACACGTGGGCTTCCGACAACATGCCCACATTCATGCGGATCAGGCCATAGCCCCCCATCTTGAGCAGAACCCCCGCCAAGATCATGGAAATGGGAGCAGAGGCTTCGCTGTGGGCATCCGGCAGCCAGGTGTGCAGCGGAAAAATCGGCAGCTTCACCCCAAAGGCAATCAGCAAAGCCGCATAGGCCAACAGCTCCAAGGCCACCGGGTAAGACTTAGCGCTCAGCTCTGCCATCTCCAGGCTAAAGCCCTCGCCGTAGAAGGCCATCGCCAGGGATCCCACCAAGATAAAAATGGAGGCGGCAGCGGTGTAGAGGATGAACTTGGTGGCGGCGTACTGGCGCTTCGGCCCACCCCAAATGGAGATGAGCAGATAGACCGGCACCAGCTCAATCTCCCACATCAGGAAGAATAGAAGCATGTCCTGCGCCAGAAACACGCCCACCTGGGCACCGTACATCAGCAGCAGCAAGAAGAAAAACAAACGCGGCTTATGGGTGAGATTCCAAGCCGCCACCATCGACAGGGTCGTGATCAAACCGGACAGCAATACCAGCGGGAAGGAGAGGCCGTCCACCGCCAGCGACCAGTGGAACCCAATTTGGGGCACCCAGGCGTAGCGCTCCGCCAGTTGCAGAGAAAAGTCCTGCAGGTCATAGTGCCGCGCAAAGACATAGGCCATCAGGCCCAAATCAAAAGCCCCCACAGCGAGGGCATACCAACGCACCCAACGGCTCTGGGGGATCAAGGGGATCCCGAAGGCTGCCAGCAGAGGCAAGAGCACCAGCACCGACAGCCAGGGAAACTCAAGAGGATTGCTCATGACCGGGAATAAATACTCATGCTCGATACCTCAATGATATGAAGCTGTGTAAACAAATGGGAAGCGATATTTACAAAAAAATCTGCGCCATCGCGCAGATCTCGAGAAAGTTTCTCTGATGCCGATCCTCGAGGAGCCTCGAGGGATCCAGCAGGACAGCACTCCGCCAGGTGGATGGGCCACCCGAGTTGGCCAGAGAACCTTGTGGGGATCCCCCGGCAAGCGACTCCCCCGCTACCGGGGAAGTGGCCAGGATCTACTCATCTTCGGCAAAGACAAAACGGTGCAGCTCGTCCAGGGTTGGCTCTGGGCTTTCCAGAGCAAAAAGAACCGCGTCCTCAATCACGGCGCTGACCTCCGCGTGGATGGCTTGGAAGTCTGCCTCGGTCATTAGGTTGTGCTCCAGGGCATAGCGTTCCAGTTGCTTGATGGGATCCCGCTGCCGCCAGAACTCTTTTTCCTCAGGACTGCGCAGCTCGTCAGGGTCGGCAAGGGAATGGCCCCGGAAACGATAGGTGATGCACTCTAGCAAGGTGGGGCCTTCTCCGGCACGGGCGCGGGCAATGGCCTGTTGGGCGGCCTCTCGCACCGCCAGCACATCCATCCCATCCACCTGGTAGCCGGGCATGCCAAAAGCCGGGCCTTTGCGGTAAATATCGGTGTCGGAAGTGGCGCGTTCATGGGCCATGCCAATAGCCCAGAAGTTATTTTCCACCACATAGACGATGGGCAACTTCCAGAGGGCGGCCATGTTGAGGCACTCGTAAAACTGGCCGTTGTTGCAGGCTCCATCCCCAAAGAAGCAGGCGGTTACCTGGTCAGTGCCCCGGTATTTGGCAGAAAAAGCAGCCCCCGTCGCCACTGGGATCCCTTCGGCCACAAAGGCATAGCCCCCCAAGAAATTGTGCTCCGCCGAGAAGAGGTGCATGGAACCACCCCGACCCTTGCTGCAGCCGGTGGCCTTGCCGAACAACTCTGCCATGACCGCCCGCGGCGGGATCCCGGTGCTGAGGGCATGCACATGATCGCGGTAGGTGCTGCACACATAGTCGGTGGGCTTGAGCGCCTTGATCACCCCCGTAGAGACGGCCTCCTGGCCGTTGTACAGATGCACAAAGCCGAACATCTTGCCCTTGTAGTACATTTCGGCGCACTTGTCTTCAAACAGACGGCCCAGCACCATGTCTTCATAAAGAAGACGAGCCTCTTCGGCAGAAATGCGAGCAGTTGTGGAGCGCGAAGTAAGTTCTTGAACCATGCTGCGGTGCAACGAATCAGAGGTATCTTAGGCGGTCAGCAGTGAGCTTTGCGGTTTGCCCATTATCTCATGCTCCAGTCTGTCTGCCACCTTACCTGGAAATCCCATCCTGCAGGGCCGAAAGCGGTTGTTTCGAGGCCAAGGGAGTTAAACTGAAAGGCTAGGGCAAGAGGCGTTTCCATTGCAGCAGCCGCATCAGGACTCCGTCCCGCAAACGCGAATCTTGAACACCAGAGGGGGGGTTTCTTCTGCTCTCGGCTTGGACGTCGATCTGCTGGAGCCGGGGGCAAGAGGTATTTGGCCAGCCAACGTGACGGGGTGCGCCCATGGGAGCCCGTTGGGTTAGCGGTTTTGCGGCGGTGTTGTTTGCGTTGGCGGTCACCCTGCTAGGGGGCTGGTATTTTACTGCAGCCATTGGGCTAATCATTTTTTTGGCCCAGTTGGAGTTTTTTCGCTTGGTGCAAGCCAAAGGCAATGCGCCGGCCATGCGCACCACCATGTTTTCCAGCCAGGTGCTGGTGATTTTGCAGCAGGTGAGGCCGGAGTGGACCAGCCCTGCCTTTATCGTGGCGGGATCGATCATCTGTTTTTATTTGCTCTTTAAGCCCAAGGTGGCCACCATTGCCGATATTGCCACCTCGATTTTGGGGTTGTTCTACTGTGCGTTGCTGCCCAGCTTCTGGATTCGGGTCAGGGCCTTGTCTTTTGCGCAAGGGCTGGGCGAAGGGCTATGGATTACGCTGCTGGCCATTGGCTGCGTGATCGCTGCCGATGTAGGGGCCTACCTGTGTGGTCGGGCCTTTGGGCGCACCAAGCTCTCCATCCTCAGCCCGAAAAAGACGGTGGAAGGGGCGGTAGCCGGGATTGCCGCCAGCATGACCCTTGCGGTGGTTGGAGCCTATTACCTGGGCTGGCCGTGGAGCTGGTTGAGTGGGGGCATTCTGGGGTTTTTGATTGGGTTAACCAGCCTGCTGGGAGATCTCACAGAATCTCTGATGAAACGGGATGCAGGGGTGAAAGATTCCGGGGATCTGATCCCAGGCCACGGCGGCATTTTGGATCGGGGGGATAGCTACGTATTCACCGGGCCGCTGGTGTTTTATTTTATGGAATGGCTCAACGCTTACTCTGGGCTGTAGAGCCAGCTTGCAAGTTTGCCAAACCCAGGAGCGCCCACTAGCCGAAGGTGCGGAAGGCCCTCAATTCAAAATTGCCTGGCATTCGGGCCGCTCCAAAAACACTTCTGGCAAAATGGAATCCCCGAAGTGCCCTGGAGGTGCACTCACTATGGCAAACCCCTTCAGATCCAACTCGGTTTCGTCGTAAACCACCAGTTGCCTGAAACTGGCAACAGGATCCCCCTCCACCTCGAGAATGCGGGCTTTTCGCTGGATAATCCAAGGGGTCTCCCCTTCTAGTTCAGAAGGGGCCAGAGGGCGATCTAGGCCAAACACGAACTCTCCACTTCGACCCACAAGAGTCCACTCTGAGCTATTGGGCTTCTCTGTACCTACGAAGCAAAAGACGTAATCGCTGTACGGAACAAAATACAGGCCTACCAGCCGGGATTGTTCATCAGGGTGGCGGCGGGCACTCAAGCAAACCTCAAAACCCAGCAGAGAGGCTGGATCGACGGGCTGCCCATAACAAAGCAGGATGTCGTCTTTTGAGCGTTTCCACCACTCTTGTTGCGCGAGGGCAGGGATCCCAGGGGATAGAGCCATCAGAGCCATCAGGACCGTTGCCGTCAATGATCTGGACATAACGCCGTACCCAAAGCTGAGGATGGTAGTACCCTAGCTCGAAATCCCTCTCTAGCCGTGTGATTAGGGTCAAGACCGATGGGCCACTCTACCCCGAAGGGCAAAGGGTTGAACTGCTACTCTATAAAGTGATTCATCAAAGTGATTCATCCTTCTCAGCCGTTGGCCTATTCTCCCCATGACTGCTGCAATTTCCTCTGTCAACCTGCCCAGCCAGTACAACCCCTTCGAGACCGAGCCGAAGTGGCAGCGCTTTTGGGAGGAGAAGGGCTTTTACGTGGCGGATCCCAAGGCGCCGGGAGAGGCCTTTAGCATGGTGCTGCCCCCGCCCAATGTGACGGGCAACCTGCACATGGGCCATGCTTTTGCCTTTACCCTGCCGGATGTGGTGACGCGCTACAAGCGCATGCGCGGCTACAACGTGCTCTGGCTCCCTGGCACGGATCATGCCAGCATCGCCGTGCACACCATCCTGGAAAACCAACTGCGCCAAGAGGGCAAGACCCGCTTCGATCTGGGCCGCGAGGCTTTTCTGGAGCGAGCTTGGGCTTGGAAGGAGCAGTCGCAGGGAGCTATCAAGAGCCAATTGCGGCGGCTGGGTCTCTCGCTGGACTGGACGCGGGATCGCTTTACCCTCGACGAGGGGCTGAGCCGGGCGGTAACCGAGGCGTTTGTGCGGCTATACGAGGCGGGGTTGATTTACCGGGGCGAGTATTTGGTGAACTGGTGCCCGGCCACCCAGTCGGCGGTGTCAGACATTGAGCTAGACGACAAAGAGGTCAAGGGCCACCTGTGGCATTTTCGCTATCCCTTGGCCGAGGATCCCAGCCAGTATCTGGTGGTGGCCACCACTCGGCCCGAGACCATGCTGGGGGATACGGCGGTGGCGGTGAACCCCCAAGACGAGCGCTATTGCCATCTCATCGGCCAGTTCATTCGCCTGCCCATTAAAAATCGCCTCATCCCCATCATTGCGGATGAGTATGTGGATCCCTCCTTTGGCTCCGGGTGTGTGAAGATTACCCCGGCCCACGACCCCAACGACTTTGAAATCGGCAAACGGCACCAATTGCCCTTCATCAACATCCTCAATAAAGACGGCACCCTCAACGAAAACGGGGATCCTTTCACCGGCCTAGATCGCTTTGTGGCCCGAGAAAAGGTGGTGCAGTGGTTTGCCGAACATGGCCTGCTGGAGAAGGTGGAGGACTACACCCACACCGTTCCCCACAGCGACCGCGGCGGCGTGCCCATCGAGCCTTTGCTTTCCATTCAGTGGTTTTGCGATGTCTCGGGGATGGGGGCTCGCTGTTTGGAAGAGGAATACCAACGAAATAGCCCCCGCTTTATCCCTGAGCGCTGGACCAAAGTCTACACGGGCTGGCTGGAAAAGCTGCGCCCCTGGTGCATTTCTCGGCAGTTGTGGTGGGGCCATCAGATCCCAGCTTGGTATCCAGTCCTCAATGGCCAGCTTCTCGAGGATCCCCAAGCTTTTGTGGTGGCCCGCAACGGCGAGGAAGCGCTGCTCAAGGCACGGGAAAAGTTTGGCCCAGAAGTTGAGCGGGTGGAACAGGATCCCGATGTGCTGGATACCTGGTTTAGCTCTGCTCTGTGGCCCTTTTCAACCCTGGGCTGGCCGGAAGAGACCGAGGATTTCAAACGCTACTATCCCAACTCCCTGATGTCCACGGGCTTTGACATCATTTTCTTCTGGGTGGCCCGCATGGCCATGATGGGATCCCAATTTACCGGCCAGATCCCCTTCAAAGACGTGTACATCAATGGCCTGGTGCGGGATGAGCACGGCGCCAAAATGTCCAAGACCAAGGGAAATGGCATCGATCCCCTGGAGCTGCTGGACAAATACGGCACCGACGCCCTGCGCTATGCCCTGGTCAAGGAGGTGGTGGGGGCAGGGCAAGACATCCGCCTGGCCTATGACCGCAAGACGGGGGAGAGCGCCAGCGTGGAGGCCGCCCGCAACTTTGCCAACAAGATCTGGAACGCCTCCCGCTTTGTGCTCATCAACTTGGAGGGACAGACCCCCGCCCAGCTGGGATCCCCTGTTCCTGAAGCGCTGGAATTGGCCGATCGCTGGATCCTGTCGCGGCTGCACTCCACAGCCACCCAAGTCATCGCCGAGCTGGAAGCCTATGGCCTGGGCGAGGGGGCGCGCCTGCTCTACTCTCTCATTTGGGATGACTTTTGCGACTGGTACATCGAGCTGGTCAAGCCCCGGCTGCGGGGAGAAGACCTGGCTTCCAAACGCGCAGCGCAGCAGGTGCTGGCCACCGTTTTGGAAACCATTCTCAAGCTGCTGCACCCCTGGATGCCCCACATCACCGAGGAGATCTGGCAGCTGCTCACCCAGGCCAACCAAACCACCTCTATCTCCGTGCAGCCCTATCCCACCCCAGATCCCAGTTGGATCGACCCTCAACTGGAGCGGGAGTTTGGCTTGGTGATCCAAACCATTACCAGCCTGCGCAACCTGCGGGCAGAAACCGGCCTCAAGCCCCATCAGACCATCAGGGCCCTTTTGCTCACTACCGATCCCGCCGAGCAGCGGATCCTGACGGCTGCCCAAGCTTATATCCGGGATCTGGTTAAGGCCGAGGCTTTGGAGATTACGGGATCCCTGGCCACGGAGCCCAAACAGGTGGCGGCTGCAGTGGTGGGCACGGTGCAGGTGCTGATGCCCTTGGCAGGACTGGTGGATGTGGAAGCGCTGCGGGCCAAACTGCAAAAAGACCTGGCCAAACTGGAAAAAGAGGCCCAAGGGATCCGCGCTCGCCTAGAGAACCCCAATTTTCTCAACCGGGCCAACCCTGAGGTGGTGCAAGCCAGTCAGGAGCAACTGGCAGAGCTGGAAGCCCAGATGAGGTTACTGGGATCCAGGCTGGAGAAGCTGGGCTGAGGTGGCGTCAGCGCAGGTAGGGCAGCGGAGTGTTTGGGCCGGGCCAGTTGGGGTGTGAAGGCAATGTCCCCAGAATTTCGCGAAATCGAAGTGGTGAACCCCTGCTTCTGTGTTAGGATAGAAGCTGAGATTGTTATCGGTTGTAGTGCTCGTTTCTTCTGGTCTTGACGGATTTTCACGTTTTGTATTGGCAGACGGCTCTCCGAACATCTCACCCTTTGTTACTCTCTCTTTCGGAGATCGTCTATGTCGATTTATGTTGGCAACCTTTCCTTTAAGGTGACAGAAGCGGATTTGACCGCTGTTTTTGCTGAGTACGGTTCTGTGAAGCGGGTGCAGATCCCCACTGACCGTGAGACAGGCCGCATTCGAGGCTTCGGGTTTGTGGAAATGAGCTCTGAAGCAGAGGAGCAGGCTGCCATTGCTGCGCTGGATGGGGCGGAATGGATGGGGCGCGACCTCAAGGTGAACAAAGCTCGTCCCCGGGAAGAACGCCCTGCTTTCGGTGGTGGTGAGCGGCGGCGGAGTTTTCAATCTCGCTATTGAAACGCCTGCTGAGGCTTCCCGGTGCTGGGCAAGGGATTCTCAGTTGAGCTTGTTTTGAAGCGCAGCACCAGGATCCAGCCGTCTCTCTAGGTTGCTTCAATTTTTGTTCAAGTGGTAGCTCAGGAGGAGTTGAGAGGGGATCCCAATCAACTCCTTTTGAATCTCTCACCGCCGACCTCTCTCTCAGAGGGAGAGGGGAGCTAAGGCAAACCGTATTTGAAACTGGAATAGCTACTGGGCTGGCGGTTTGTCTGGCCAGGGATCCGTTAGATCGGCGGTCAAGGGATTCCAGTCCCATCCCCAATCGCGGGCAATGGCCTGAGTAATCCCCAGTTGTCCGTGGCCGGGGTAGCGGGCCAGCGCTACCACCAGATCAACAAGCTGCTCGCCGGCAGGGATCCGGCCAAAGATGTGCAGCCCATCGCGAATCTGAGATTCTTTTAGCTCGCAGAGATAGCCATCCAGGCGATTCCAATCTTCTTCTTTTTCCAAGTTGAACTGCTGGTCTAGATGCTCGGCTCGAACCAGCTCCTGAATCTGGGCGCGAATCAGCGGGCAGCGGCCTGGATCCATCTGTTGGGCCTGCACGTACTCATCCATCAACCGTTCCAAGTCCGCCAGGGGGCCGTACAGCTCAGCACGAGTAAGGGGCGGGGTGAGGTGGTCGATAATCACTGCCTGGGCTCGCCGCTTGGCCTGGGATCCCTCTCCTGGGTCGTTGACAATGAAGGGGTAGAAGTGGGGCAGCGGCCCCAGGGCCATCTCCGGGTAGCAGGTGGCGGAAAGGGCGGATCCCTTGCCGGGCAGCCATTCCAAGTTGCCGTGCTTGCCCACATGCACCACCGCTTGAACGGCGAAGACCTGCCGCAGCCACAGGTAAAAAGCCAGGTACTCATGGGGGGGCACCAGATCCGGGGCGTGGTAGTTCAACGAGGGATCCCGGTCGTAGCCCCGCGGGGGCTGGATGCCAACAAAAACGTGCCCCAACTGGAGACCGGCGATGGGGATGTTTTGGGCGGGCGGATTCCCCCATTGCTGAATGAGGTTGGCTTGGATGGGCTCAGGCAGGTGGGCAAACCAATCTCGATAAAGGGCAGCAGAAAGGCATTGCCGAGCCGGGCGCAGGGATCCCAAGGGGTCGTAGGTCTGGCCTTCGGTTAGCCAATGGATGAGTTCATCTCCAGTCTGGGGCAGGGGATCTACTGAGTAGCCAGCTCCCGCCAAAGCTTTGAGAATTTCCACACAACTGGCAGGGGTATCCAGACCCACCCCATTGGCCAGTCGCCCGTCCCGACTGGGGTAGTTGGCCAGGATCAAAGCCAGTCGCCGCTGGGAAGGGGGGGTACGCCGCAATTTCACCCAGTTGGCCGCCAAATCGGCTACAAACTCCACCCGATCCGGCACAGCCACGTAGGCCACCACCTCCGTTTGCAAGTGGGGATCCCGCTGTTGAACCGCTTTGAAGGAAATGGCGCGGCTGATGATGCGCCCATCCACCTCCGGCAAAGCCACATTCATGGCCAGATCCCGCGCCCCCAATCCCCGTGTGGAGTTCTCCCAGCTCTGCCGGGATCCACCGCTGAGGATTACCTGCAAAACAGGCACATCCAACTCCTGCCACAGGCTTACATCGGGCTGGTGGCTGTCCAACCGCGCCAGAGAAAAGCTGGTGGTGTTGAGCAACAGGTCAATCTGGCCGCCGAAGTGATCCCGAATGGCCTGGGGCAAGTCGGGATCTTGAAGGCTGTAGGTGTAAAGGCACAGAGGCTGCAGCCCCCGCTCCACCAAGGCTTTTGCCAATTGATCCACCGGCTCTGTATTCCCCGCCAGAACATGGGCCCGGTAGAGTAAAATCCCCACCTTGGGAGCTTGGGGATCCGTCGGCGAGGCTACGGGAGGTTGGTAGATCCCAAGACGAGGCAACCCTTGTGGATCCGGCGCCGAATATTGGCCCCCTAGGAACTCCCCAGCCAGCAACAGCAGACAGGCAGCCACATTCTCCGCTCCCCCCTCCAGCCAGTACCGCCACACCCGATCCGCCACCGCCAGGGGCACAGTGGAATGGCTCACCAAATCCCAGTCGGGGCGATCGTCCCCAGGAATGACGATCAGGGTGGATCCCTCCTCGGCGGCCACCTGCTTGGCTACCTCCAGGCCATAGCTCCAGTAGGCCCTTCCCCCCAACAGGCGAAGGAGCACCACCTGCGCCCGCCGCAGCACCCTCTCGGCATAGTCATCCAGGCTGAGGGGCTGTTGCAACTGCAGCAGATTAGCTGCCCGTATGGCCGGAAAGTCTTGGGGCAAAAGACGGATGGCCGCGCTCAAAGCCGTCAGGTCCGTATCGGCTGCCGAGAGAACAACAATGGGAGCAGGATCCTGCTCCAGGAAAATGACCCCGGACTGGGTGGGATCCCATCCCCCTGGCAAAGCAGCTATTCGGTGCATGGCCGCTCTCCCAAGAGAAGGAAGCTCAGGCTTAGCGACTGTACTTGAAGCACAGAAGCACCCCAGCTCCCAGCGCTCAACTGGTCAGGAAGGGCTCCCGTAGTGGTTCCCGCTACCCAAGCATTGCCCTGTCCAAAGTGCTCCGCACCGCTGGCGCGATCGACAGCAATAGAGTCAGCCACCTCATTCGCAGGAGTTCCGAACTGGCGAGCCCACTCGATTGAATGCGAACCGTAGGCTCTCAGAAGAATTGAACTGGCAAAAAAAGTTAAAGCACTTGCGAAAACTACCCTGCCCACCCTTTTTTTCATATCCTTCAAGTCCCCCCTTGTCGACTAGGGCAGCACCGCCTAGAGCCTAGCATGGGGCAGCTTTCTGCTGGCTACTGGGGTGTTGAGCTGCCGCAGAGGGATCCCGCCCTGGCAAAGCCTCAGCCTAACGAGCGTATTTGAGTACCAAGACATCTTTCATGCCCGCAAGGACTCCGTCCCGCTGACGCGAAAGGACTCCGTCCCGCTACCGCGATCGGCGCTTCTTGACAAGGGGGCACCGCCTAGAAGTTAGCACGGGATAACTGACGGGATAACTGTTGGATGATTCTCCAACGGCAGGACTGTCCTCTGGCTGGGAACCTTCCTTTAGGCGACTTGGGGTACGGGCTCAGGGTTGGGCAGCAGGCCAGCTAGGCGCGGGGAAAAACGCAGGGCTGCCTGCACAAAGGCTTGAAACAGGCGAAAGTGCTCGGCTTCTGCAAAGGTGAACTCCGGGTGCCACTGCACGGCAACAGCCCAGGGGTGGGTTTCGTGTTCAATGGCCTCGATCAGCTCATCTCGAGAACGGGCAGCCAAACGCCAACCTGAGGGCACATCGCGGATGGCCTGATGGTGCCAAGAGACCACAGAGATTTCTTCTGCGCCGACGATTTGGTGCAGCCGTGTGGAGCGGATCAGGCTGACATTGTGGCGAATGGGCTTGCGATCAGCGGGGTTGAAGTGATCCAGCTCGTCGTACACATCAGGCACATGGGGGATCAGCTTGCCGCCACTGACCACATTTAACAATTGCATCCCCCGGCAAATGCCTAAAACAGGGATCCCCTGGGCCAGCACGGCCTGAGCCAAGGCCACCTCAAATCGATCCCGCTCCGCGTTCACATAGCGCACCTGGGGATGTTGCGGATCTTCTCCGTAGGTGCTGGGGCAGAGGTCGCCGCCACCGGTCAACACCAGGCCATCCACCCAAGACAGCAAATCCTGAGGCTCACTTTCGCCTGGGGGAAAAAGAACGGGGATCCCTCCGGCAGCGCGAATGGCGTCCACATAGCGTCCCGGCGCTACGAAGTCTCCTTCGTCATTGCGGTTGCGAGTGGTAACGCCAATGAGCGGTCGATTCGAAAAAGGGGATGTCCGGTTCATCCTTCTACGATAACCCCATTTCCCGATGTTGATGGTGCTATGCCCACGGCACCCTGGCGGGAACCGCGCCGCTGTCCTGAACAGAAAAATCTAAAGTTTTCCCCCACGATAGGAGTTGAATCTCGCTGTTGCGCAACGCTAACGCAAAGGGATCCCAGAAATCGCCGAAGCCATTAACCTTTCCCAAGGAAGTAGCGGCGGCTGATCCCTTGGGCCAGCAAGACGAACAACACCAGGGATCCCTGAATCACACCGGCCAAAGAAGACTCCAATTGCAAAGAGAGAGGCAGTTGCAAGCTGCCGATGTTAAGACTGCTGAAGAAAAAGGCAATCGGCAAGATCAGCAGGGGGTTAAAGCCTGCCAGCATCACCACCAACAAGGCCAGAAAGCCCAAATTGCTGGAGATATTGGGGATGAGGCGATGGAACAGAGCCAACACCTGCAAGGCGCCCGCCAGCCCTGCTAAGCCCCCACAGCAGGCAAATGCCATGAGCAACCTGCGGGTAGCCGGGATCCCCAACCGGAAAGCAGCTACAGGGTTTTTCCCCACCGCCCGCAACTGCAGGCCGAAGCGAGTGTTGCCCACCACCAGCACCGTCAGGGCCAAAGCCAACAGGGCCAGCAGCAACGCCACCGGACTGGCCTCTGACCGCCCCCAGGTGGGCAACCACAGACGGGGATCCAACACTTCCGTCCCGCTCATGGAAGCCACCCCCGGCCTTTTCCAAGGGCCGAAGATCAGGTAGAGCACCCAACCTTGGGCAACAAAATTCAGCCCCAGCCCAGCGAAGATCTCGTTGACCCGCCCCCACACATTCAGGATCCCAGCCAACAGGCCCCAGCCCGCCCCCCCCAGGATCCCGGCCAAAAGCGCCAAGGTAATGGCCAGTGGCGGCGGCAACCATCCCGCTTCCAGACGCACCAGAAACGTGGCCGCAATTGCCCCGACCACCATTTGCCCTTCGATGCCCAAGTTGTAGAGACCGGCAACAAACGTAAACACCAGCCCACAGCAGCAGAGGACAAGGGGAGCCAGCGTTGCCAAAACCCGGCCAAACTGAGCTTCAGTGCCGAAGGCCCCCTGCCACATGCTGGCCGCCACCTGGAGAGGTGAAGCCCCCGCCAGCAGGATCACCCCCGCCACAAATAGCAGCGCTGCCAGCCAAGCCAATCCCTGGATTACCCAGGTACGCTCTAGAGACACCCACGACCGGCCCGATTCCGCTATTCCCGCCATGCTTTAACACTTCCTAGGATTCTTAAACTTAAGATTTTTAAACTCAAAGAGGCTCCCCGCTGCCCTGCTCCAAGAGGGGATCCAAACGGCGCACCAGTTGCCAGCCCTCCACCGCCGCTAGAGGTTGTAACCCCAAATCCCGGATCTCCACCTGTTCTGCCTGCACCGGAGAAACCCAAAGGTAGTCTCCATATTCCCCTCGTTGCAGAGCCTGATCATCCACCCATCTCCCCGGATGGGGGGTATAAAAAGCGATGGCCTGAGCCTGACAGACATCCGGCAAGCCGCTGCGGCCAATATCCACCACCGTCTCCCCAGACTCTGTCGAGGACTCCGTCCGAATAGCGCGAACGGACGGGGGCAGCATCTGGCTCCAATCCATGCGGGCAAAAGCAGGGCTGAAGTTGCCGAAATCAGGCCGCAAGACGATGGTGATCATAGCGAGGATCCCGGCCAACAAGAGGGTTCCCACCCACAGACTGCCGGCACAGCGCAACACCCGCCACCAACTCCAGATCCCCGGCAGCAAGAGGTACAAAAGACCCATCGCCACCAGCGGCCAAGCATGAGGCTGTAGGAGCTCCAGACCGTCTACACCTAGCCGGACGGCCACCCCCAAACCCAACAGCAACAGCCCCACCGCTGCCAGTCCCCAAGAGAGCACCTGGGCCAGACGGGGCTTTAAGTGCTCCGCACCGCTGACGCGACCCCGCATAGCCAACGCTTGATCCAAGGCTACCCCGGCCAAGAGAGCCAGCCAAGGGTAAAGCTGCACGGTGTAGTAGGGGGTTTTGGTGGGATAAAGCTGCAACAACAACAGCAGCAGCAGGGGGAAAGACCAGATTAGCAGCGTGGATCCCGGCTGCTGGCGCACCAGGAGAAAGCCACCCACCAAAGCCAAAACCGTCCACGGGAAGCCATGAACGGGAATGTGCCAAAAGTAGTACCAGCCGGTGGCATCCGCATGGAAGGGCTCTTGCCCCAGATCCCACACCTTTCCCACCAGGGTGGTCAGCACCTGTGGGCCATACACCTGCATGGCTGGACCTAGCCAGAGGCCGAACATCCCCAAGCCCAGCCCAAGCGCCAGCCAGAATTGAGCCGATCCCAGCCACTGTCGCCGGTGCTGTGCCAGGTAGGGGATCAAAGCCGCCCCCGGCAGCAGGATCATGGCGCTTTTCATCAACAGGCCCAGCCCAAAGGCTACCCCGGTCAGCCAAAACCAAACCTTGTGGCCGTGGATGCCGTTGATCAGCCCCAGGATCCCCAGCAGCTCCAGAAAGGTCAAGGGCACATCCTGCCCCACCAGCCGCCCCTGCTGCACCCAGAGGTAGCACAGGGGCAAAACCGCCATCCCCAAAAGGACCGCCCGCATTGGCAAAAAAGGTCGCCCAATCCAGCCCACCAGGGGAATGGAGAGCAAAGCAGCGAGGATCCCTGGCAGCCGCGCTGCCCACTCGTTTACCCCGTACAGGGCAAAACTGAGGGCCACGCTCCAGGTGAGCAGAGGGGGTTTCTCGAAAAAAGGCTCCCCCAAAAAAGTGGGCCCCAGCCAATGCCCTCCCCGCAGCAGCTCGCGGGCCATTTGGGCATAAAAGCTCTCGTCGCAGCCAGCCAAACTGGGATCCGCCCCCGAAAGCACAAACAGAGGCACTGCCAGGCCCATGACTAGTAGGCTTAGGCCCCAAAAGGGCACTAGGTGCGGGTCACGGCGAAACTGAACGAAGGAGCTGGATCCCGGCAGGGATCTGCGGCTAGGAGAACTGCCCAGACGGTTGGGGTTGCCGAAAGGACGCATGGGACAAGTCAGCAAGGGGCGGCTCTAACCAGACTAGACAAGGACTCCGTCCCGCTTACGCGAGCGGCAGAATTTTTTAGGGAAGCTCCAGAGATCCAGAGGAGCTCTTCAGCTTATCTGCCGGCAAGGTTAAGCCCTGAAACCAGCTAAAAAACTGCTCGGCATAGGGCCAAAGAGCGGGCTCCAAGTAGTAGAAGTTCTCCCCCCGGTCGGTAAACTCCCAAAACTCTGCAGCCGTAGAGAGCAGCTCTTGGTGGATGCTCTGCAGGCGCGCCAGGGGCTCGTGCTGCATATCCTGATAGATCAGCCTGGCCCAGTCCTCCCGGCCACGACTGAGGAAATAGGCTGCCAAGCGGACTTGGGTTTTGCGGATCCCACGCAGGGTGGTTTCCTGTTGCTCGCTTTCGGGATCCTGATCCAGACGTAACAAGGCTTGCACAATGGCTTCCGTTGTTTCAGAGCCCAGAGCACAGCTCGACTGGGCCAACATTCCCAGATCAAAGCCAAAGGTTTCAGATAGGAAAAAGAGGCCAGCTTTGTAGGCAATTAAGCTGTAGTAGCGAAAGTAGCCAACAATCTGCAAGACCAGAGCCGACTGGCGGTGTTGTAGGGCTGCCTCGGCCAACAAGCGGTACTGCTTGAGCAGGTTGTAGCCGCTGCGGATGTCTCGCGCGTTGATGACGGCCCGCAGATAGGTGTTGAAAAACTTGATCACCCACCCCGCTACCGTGAGTTGTTGGGCTTCCAGGGCGCGGATCCCCAGCTCCCGGCTGTGAATGGCCACCAGGGTGCTCGCCTGGCGCATGCCGTTTAGCCCTTCGGCAAATAAGGCTTGATACTGCCGCAGGATCTTCAGCTCCAGCCAGGATCCTTCTGCCTCGATCCGGCCCAGCAGGCCCCTATCCACCGAAGCAAAGTCTGGATCCCGCCGCAGAGCCGGGGTAAAGAGAAACCAGGCAGGGGGCAGTTGTGCTTTGTGAGCGGCATAGAAGACCCATAGAGACTTCAAGCTGTCCAAGGCTTCCAAGAGAATGCTTCCCTCCTGTTGGCGGAGAGCGCTGGTGGCGATGCTTTTGATTTCATCCAGAGCCGAGAGGCAGCGCTGATGAGCTGGCGAGCATTCGCCCATTGGAGAGTGCTGCTCTGTTGCTATGCCTACGGCACCCTGTATTCCTGCACATCGCTGTTGCTGCACAACGTTGTCGTGACGAGGCCGCAGTTGCAGTGAACAACGGGAGAAATAGCCCCTCTTGGATCCGGAGTCCGATCCTGATCTCCTGGAAGCAAGGGATCCCAGGATGGCCTGCCGCACTTGCTGCTCAATGCGATGGATAATCGAAGCCGGCTGCAAAAAGTGAGACACGAAGCGAAAGTAGGGGATCAGCATCAAAAACGAAGCTGTGCCCAGCAGCAGATTCAGCCCGACGAGCAACCCTGGAGGGTGTTGCTCCGCAACGCCAACACGAACGTAAAAGCCCAGGGCTGCCGAACTCCACAAACTGACCACATTGGCCAAAATCAGGAAAAAGAAGAGGTAGAAATTGACTTTCTCGCGCAAAAACAGCTCCGTGACCTTTGGCGTGAAGCGATCCGCGCTCAACTGCACCACAATGGCCACCACCGAGAGGGTAAAGCCCAGCACCCCCGACAACACCTGAGCCAAGGTGGTTACAAATTCCTGCAAAGCTTCTGTATCCTGCGTGGATCCCGCCCGAACCAGGTTCAACCCGCTCTGGATCCAGCGGTGCCCACCCCAAGCCCAAAGCAAACCTGCCCCCACCACTGCAGCACTCCAGGGCAGAAAGCGGGGGCGACGCCCAACAAAGCCTGGATCTGTGTGTCTCTCTTTCACAATGGCCCTTCTCAGAGAGGGGGTGCCTCAATACTCGCTTAGAAGAGCTTCCACAAACTCGTAGCTGGAAAAAGGCCGCAGATCTTCTAGCCCCTCGCCGGCGCCGATAAAGCGGATGGGTAGGTTCATCTGCTGCGTAATGGCCAGGGCAATCCCCCCCTTGGCGGTGCTATCCAGCTTGGTCAGGATCACGCCGCTCAACTTGGCAGCCTCGGCAAATACCTCGGCTTGGCGCAACCCGTTTTGCCCTTGGGTGGCATCCAGCACCAGAAGGCTTTCTACTTTGGCTTCGGGAGCTTTTTTGTCAACGATGCGGCGGATCTTGGCCAGCTCGTCCATCAGGTTTTTCTTGTTTTGCAGACGGCCTGCCGTGTCCACCAACAGCAGCTCTGTGCCCCTGGCCTTGGCGGCTGTGATGGCGTCAAAGACCACTGCTGCCGGATCGGCATTGGGAGAGGGATTGGCGATCACCTCTACCCCTGCTCGCTCTGCCCAAACCTTGAGCTGCTCCACAGCAGCAGCCCGAAACGTATCAGCAGCAGCAATCAGACAGCGGTACCCAGACTCGCGGGCGACATGGGCAATTTTGCCAATGGTGGTGGTCTTGCCCGCCCCATTCACCCCGACAATCAACCAAATGTTGAGCGTGTCCCGTTGTGGGGCAAAGGTGGGATCCCCCACTGTCAACATCTGCCGCATCTGCTGCTTGAGGTATTTGACGGCCTCCTCTGGGGGCACCACCTCCTCTCGCATACGCTTTTGTAGGGCTTGGATGATCCGCTCGGTGGCGTCGATCCCCACATCGGCCTGCAGCAACAGGGCCTCAATTTCTTCCACAGCCTTCTGATCCAGGGGGCCGCGGCCTACCAGGGCTTTCAACTGGTTGATCAGGTTAAGGCGGGTTTTGCCCAAGCCTCGCCGCAGCTTTTGCAGCCAGGAGATTTCCTCAACGGAAATCTCTTCCGGTTTGCGCCCTTGGGCCGCCAAGATCTCGGCTGACCAGCGGAAGCCCTCATCGAAGACCAGCTCTTCCGGCCCAGTCTCTGGAGAAGGAGCAACCGCTGCAGTCGCCGCCTCGGGTTTGGGCTCATCCACGGCGCTGGCTTGCAGGGCTTGGAGACGCTCAGCAGCACGGGGAGCCAGATCGAAAAACGAGGGAGCTGCCGCCGGCTGCACAGGGGGCGATTCTGGAGATGCTGGTTCTTGTGTTGGAGTGGAGGACTGGACGGGTTCACGGGGTTCTGCTTGGGCAAGTGGGCCGGAGTCCTCAGTCGAGGCCGGTGGCTGCAGCTGGACGGATTCTGCAGGGATCCCTTCCGCCGGCGCAGGTGGGACAGAGTCCTGGGTTGCCGGTGGGGCTTGGGCAGCAGCACGGGCCTTCAGGTTGGCATAGGCGGCTTTGGCAAAAGCCAAATAGTCTTCAGGGGAGATCTCCGCCGGTTCTGTGGCTGGCGCGGGGGCTGGTGGCGAAGACTCCGCTTCACCAGGAGAGTCGGTAGAGTCGGTATAGCGGCGGCGAAACCAATCGAAGGCCATAATCCCATCTCCAGCCTGGCTGATCTTTATCCAGTTTGACAGAGCAGCTCTCCTGCTAGAGCGCAGCCCTGGGGAGCTCATCCCTGCTCAATGGGGATCCCCGTTAGCGGGACGAGGTCCTTTCCAACCCTTCCACCCGCACAAACCCAATCACCTGCAACTGGTCAGGCTCTATCTCTAGGCTGAGCACCCGCATCAGGATCCCAATCTCTTCCAGCTCTTGCAGGTCAAGCACCTCATTGAGCCCGCCCAAAAACGCTGCTGAGATCTCATCGGGAACCCGCACAGAACCGATCACAAACTCCGGATTCTCCAGCTTTAGGCTGCGCCCTTCTTCCACGCGGATCCCAGCGTTGAACACCACCTCCACTGCTCGCGTTGGCTGGACGGAGTCCTTCTGCTCGGTACCGCCGTCTTCCTCCACCAAAAGGGCAGAGAGCTGAATGCGGTTGGGATCCGAAAACTCGACTCGAGGCTGACGCAGATCAAAACGGCGAGCTTCCCTTCCAGCTCCCCCAAAGGGCAGATCGGCGCGGAGATCCTGAAACTGGCGGAGCACCTCTGGCATGTTGAGGGCAGCATTCAAGTCCTCTTCCCGCACCAACACCCGTACCGCCGCTTGCAGAGGTCGCGCCAGGCGCAAGGGAGCCCCCTGGAAAAAAGAGGGGTCAATTGCCACCGGATCAGTTTCCAGCTCCAGAAGCTCGATGCGGGGAAAGGGCGCTCGATAGAGCCCGCGACCGGCAATCAGCAGGCGATCCGCTTGGCCATTCAGCAGTCGGTAATTGGGCTGGCTTTGAATACGCACCTCCAAAACCTCTGCCCGATCCAACTGATCCAGCAAAAGCTGCCGCGCCGTCTGATCCGCCAGATAGCCCGCTCCTCCTCCCAAGCTCGCCAACAGCCCCAAGAGAACCGCCAGGATCTCCATGCTCACTGCCCTGCTGTGCCCTAACCTAGGTTAGCAAGGGGATCCCTGGCCCCCCTTGGGGATCTGGGCTAGCGCAGCACCTTGAGGGGGCTGGCCTCAATGGGTCGGTTGCCCATAAAGGTTTTGGCAATTTTCAGGCCATCGGCCATTATCGGCCGATTGAGCGCGGGGTCATGGATGAATTTGGCCCCAGAGGCAACCGTTGGGCGTCCCTCACCCCAGGTGTCCACGACTTTGAGAGTTGCAGCAGCAACTGGACGTCCGTCGGCATAGTAATCCACCACTTTCAGGGTTGAAGCCCCAACCGGACGGTGGTCAATCTCAATTTCGCTGAACTTGACAGGGCTGGGAAACACGGGCGGGCCGGATTTCTCCCCCAGCAGTACCGGCATCTGAGCAGCCGCAGAGGCCCCATCAGCAGGCAGGGGAGCCAGGTTTAGAGCGTTACCCGTTTGCGTTAGCGGGAGGGCGTCCTTTCCCATAGAAGAAGCCTCTTGCTCTGGAAGCGTGCCGGAATGACCATTTGGAACGGCCATAAGAAACTCCTGAGTTGGTAGAGATAATGAACAAAACAGGACGGGAAAGGGCAGGAAGCTAGATCCCAGTGGAGCGCTGCAGAAGAGGGATATCTTTGGCAAGGCTAAAGGCCGGCCTTTCCAGGTTCAAATGAGTGAGACTGAATCTCGAATCTAAAGATATTCTAAACCAAAGTTTGGCATGGGATCCGCCGGCTGTGACCCAACGGTTCCTGAGACGATGCCGGCCAGTCGCGTTAGCGTTGCGCAGCTATGACGTCCTCTTCGCTTCAGCCACTCCCTGGCAAAATCCAAAGCGGACGGTACACTAGTGAGTTAGCAAAGTCTATGGCAGGGATCCCCTATTCCTATTGGCGCTGGGCAAGGTGGCCGGCACCGGCTCTGTGGGCGTTGCTGCTTTGGTTTGCTCCTGCAGCTCGAGCTTCTACCCTGGACGCGCCCCCATTTGACCTGAATATCGATCTGGCGGCCTAAGCTCACCTCTTGGGCATCGTTCAACTGGCTCACCTGCAGCCACTGAAGGCCATGAATCAGCAAACGGCCCAGATCTTGGGCATGGGCAGGGGATCCCATCCCAGATGCCGCAAGAATGCTGAGTAGGGCAATGGCGACCGGTCTCACCGCCCGAGAACTCCACCCCTTGGAGAGGAGAGGATCCTGTCCTGCTGGCGCGAGCAGCCTGAGGGTGTGGCGAGGTTTCAACATCAGGAATTGGCTCCATCAAGTACCCTCAAGTTAGCGATCCCGAAGCAAGATTGTCCTGCCACCCAAGCGAAACCGCTTTGCTATCAAGGGCAACCGCCGAGAGAGTTTCCCCTGGCTTGGGGGAATGGAATAGGATAGGGCTCTATATTCAGGCAGACGTTTAAGGGCGGTCATGACGGGATCCCCTACATGGAACCCTGAAATCTCCCCAGCTACCCCATCTCCAGACTCCTGGGCCACGGGCAGCGTTTACTTTCGGTCGGATGCCCAGGGGATCCATCTGCACTTGCCCAGCACCTTGCCTTGGGAGGAGCTTTGGGAAAACCTGGTTTGGCAGTTGCGCAGCCGCAAACCCTACTGGGCCGGAGTCGCTCCCCTCACCCTCTGGAGCCAGCAGCGAGAGCTGGACATGCCCACCCTACAACTTCTTGCTGCCCTATTGTCTCAGCATGGACTGCAACTGTGGCGCGTTCAAACTCGATCCCGCTCGACAGCCATCGCAGCAGCAACGTTGGGCTATTCTGTGGAGCAATCTTCCCTTTTGGAGGCAGTTCCCCTTGCTCCCCCAGACACCACACCTCTGTACCTACGTTCGACGGTGCGCTCTGGCATGTCCGTGCGTCACAGAGGATCCGTATTCCTGTTGGGGGATCTCAACCCCGGCGGCGAGATCATTGCTGGAGGAGATATTTGGGTTTGGGGACGCTTGCGGGGCCTGGTTCACGCGGGGGCCAACGGCGACAAGGGGGCTGTAATCTTGGCATTGCAGTTGGAGCCCACTCAGTTGCGCATTGCCAATCAGGTGGCCCGTCCGCCAGAAGGTGGATCCCTGCCCAACACCCCTGAAGTGGTTTACCTACAGGAAGATGTCATCTGCATCGCCAGCCTTC
Organism: Thermostichus sp. OS-CIW-32; assembly: GCF_054060415.1. Classification (NCBI taxonomy): domain Bacteria; kingdom Bacillati; phylum Cyanobacteriota; class Cyanophyceae; order Thermostichales; family Thermostichaceae; genus Thermostichus; species Thermostichus sp. OS-CIW-32. The sequence continues at coordinate 67,934 of NZ_JBSSDD010000010.1, forward strand.
AGGATTTTCTGCGGAGAGGAGTATGAGCCGAGTCATTGTCATAACCTCTGGTAAAGGTGGAGTCGGCAAAACCACCGTGACGGCCAACCTGGGCACTGCCTTGGCGCGCTTGGGTCGCTCGGTGGTGGTGGTGGATGCAGACTTTGGCCTGCGCAACCTGGATTTGCTGCTGGGGCTGGAGAATCGGGTGGTGTACACAGCCCTAGAGGTGATCGCCGGGGAATGTCGCCTCGAGCAAGCTTTGGTGAAAGACAAGCGCACCCCCAATCTCTCGCTGTTGCCGGCAGCCCAAACCCGCAACAAAACGTCGGTGAATCCGGATCAGATGCGCCAGTTAATCGAGAAGCTGGCCAGCAGCCATGACTATGTGCTGATCGATTGTCCTGCTGGGATCGAGCAGGGGTTTCGCAATGCCATCGCCGGAGCCAACGAGGCCATCATCATCACCACCCCAGAAGTGGCAGCGGTGCGGGATGCAGATCGCGTGGTGGGCTTGTTGGAAGCCGCCCAGATTTCATCGACTCAGCTGATTGTCAACCGCCTGCGCCCGGACATGGTGGCAGCCGGCCAGATGATGTCGGTGGAAGATGTGGTCGAGGTGCTGGCCATCCCGTTGGTGGGTATTATTCCAGAAGACCGCGAGGTGATCGTCTCCACCAACAAAGGGGAGCCCCTGGTTCTCTCCGCCAATCCAACTCTGGCTGCTCAGGCCATCCAGCGCATTGCCCGACGGCTGGAAGGGGAAACAGTGGACTTCCCCAAGATGGCCAGTTTGGGCGAGTCCTTTTGGGAGCGGGCCAAACGGTTTTTAAACCAAAAGGTGCTCTGACGACTGTTCCATCTCTAATTCATCCAGGTTGCAATGGCAATTTTGACCTGTTTACAACTGAGTAACAAAGCCAACAAAACCTATGCTCCTCGATTTTTTGGATCAGCTTTTTTCTCGGCACTCCGGCAACAGCCGCCAGCAAGCCAAGCAACGGTTGAAGCTGATCTTGGCCCATGACCGCGCTGACCTCACCCCGGCGGCGCTGGAATCAATGCGCCTGGAGATTTTGGGGGTGGTGTCCCGCTATGTGGAGCTGGATTCAGAAGGGATGCAGTTTCACTTGGCCACGGAAGGGGGAACGACTGCTCTTATTGCCAATCTGCCTATCCGTCGCGTTAAGCCCTTAGAGACCGGTCTCAGCCGCTCAGAAGGCGAGAAAGCCTAGAAGGGGAGATTTCTGGCAGCATGTTAATTGGCCTTCATTCCAACAGGGCTCCCAATGCCAGAGTGGTCGTCAAGCTCGCTCTGTGATAGGTTGAGGTAAGTCGTGTGTACTGTAGAAAGAGTGGAGCTGGGTGTAGCTTTTGCAACTTTATGGAGCCAGCACACAGAGGTTAACTAAATGTTAACTCTGCATGTTCGAGCTCATGAACTGCTGACGTGATGGGCAGAGCCACCTTGACGATTGGAGACTTTCCAGCAGTCTGTATTGGCGTTAGCGTTGCGGAGTAATAACGACGTTAACGATGGAAACAATGAGAGGGTTGGCGTTCAGTAGCTGGAAAGGTAAGGGCTCCGTCCCGCTATTGCGTTCGGTTAAGCCTCAATATGCAAGATTCATTTGAGCTGACGATCCTGTTTACGCTAGCCCTGGTGGCTGGGATCGCTGCTCAGGTGCTGGCCAATTTTGTCAAAGTGCCCAGCATTGTATTCCTGCTGCTGTTTGGCCTGTTGCTGGGACCAGATGGTTTGGGCTGGGTTCATCCCCAAGTCATGGGATCCGGGCTGGAAGCGCTGGTGTCGTTGGCGGTGGCTCTGATCTTGTTTGAGGGGGGACTGAACCTGCGGCTGCAACGTCTCAATCAGGTATCCGATAGCCTGCGCAATTTGGTTTTGTTGGGATCCCTGCTGACCTTGGTGGGGGGAGCGGCAGCAGCTCACTATCTGGGGGAGTTTCCCTGGCGGCTGGCTTTTTTGTTTGGATCCCTGGTGGTGGTAACAGGGCCGACGGTGATCAACCCCATCTTGAAGCGGGTACGGGTCGATCCGGCAGTCAGCACGCTCCTGGAGGGAGAAGGGGTGCTCATCGATCCCATTGGGGCCATTTTGGCGGTGGTGGTGCTGCAGGTGGTGCTCTCCGGCCATCCCAGTTTTCTCATGGCCTTGGAACAGTTGTCCAGCCGTCTGGCCATCGGGTCGGCGGTGGGAGCGCTGGGGGGCTGGCTGATGGGATCCTTCCTGCTCTGGTCGCGGCAGTTTTTAACCGAGGAGTTGCGCAACTCGGTGGTGCTGGCAGGGGCGCTGGGGGTGTTTGCCTTGGCCCAGTCGCTGCGATCGGAGGCGGGGCTGATGGCGGTGGTGATGGCGGGCCTGGTGGTGCGGCAGAAGGCGGCCATTGCCGAGCGGGGTGTGCGGCAGTTTCACGGCCAGTTGGTGGTGTTGGCCATCTCTGTGATCTTTATCCTGCTGACTGCCACGCTCTCCCTCAAGGCGGTGTTTGCCCTGGGCTGGGGATCCCTGGCCACAGTGCTGTGCTTGATGCTGGTCATCCGCCCCTTGAGCGTGTGGCTGTGTACCTGGCGCAGCGACCTGAATTGGCGGCAGAAGCTGTTTGTGGCTTGGCTGGCTCCTCGGGGCATTGTGGCGGCTTCGGTGGCCTCCTTGTTTGCCATTCTGCTGACAGAACGGGGCATTACTGGGGGGGATGCCCTCAAGGCGCTGGTGTTTTTGACCATCTCGGTGACGGTGACGGTACAGGGGCTGACCGCGGCTTGGGTGGCCCGTTGGCTGGGTCTGGATCAGGGCAGTTCCACCATAATCATCGGCGATCATCCCCTCACCAACCAATTGGCCCAGTTGATGCGCTCGCTCAACCAGACGGTCGAGGTGATCCCGTTGGTTTCTGGGTCTTCCAAAAATGGGCACGGCAGCTACAAAGCTCCCCACCCAACAGACGGTAAGGACTCCATCCCGCCATCCCGTAAGTCCTCCACATCCCTGTCAGGAACACCGAAGCGTCGTCCAGCAGATGGCTTGCCCCCACAACTTCATTCCTCTGACGGCAACGGCACCCACAAGTCTGCCCCAAGCCAGGAAGTCGGCAAGCCAGAAGCCATCCCCGGATCCCTGCAGGAAGCTGTACTGAACGAGTCTGCTTTGTTGAAGGCCGATATCGACCATGCGGAAACTCTGTTGATCCTGACTCTGGATCCGCAGGTAAACTGGGCCATTGCCGAGTTGATGGTGAAACTCTCGGTTTCGGCCACCATCTGGACGGTGTTGCTGCCGGATATGCCCATCTCAGAAGGGATCCGCACCTTGCAGCCTTCCTTCCCCCAACTGCAGCGCTGGGCCGGCTATCTGGAGGCCAACCGGGCTGAGCTGCGCTCGATCACCCTACCCACGTTGGCAGACCTGGGCCTGCCTCTCCCTTTATCGCTACGTGACGCTTCTGCGAATGCGGCCTCAACCCTGCCGGAGGCAGTGCGGAGCAATAAAGCTGATGTCTTGACGGCTCAAGAGTCGTTCCCGACAGCGGTGCGGAGCGCTTTTTCAGCACCAGCGCTGCCCAATCCCTTCCTGGCCCAGATGGGACTGGAGGATCCCACCCTTGAACGGCTGCGGGATCAGTTTGCCTATCGAATCAAAGCCGATCTATGCCTGCCCTTGTTGTTGGTGCGCCCGCAGCGGCTGAGGAGCGGCTCATCTCGACCGGGTCGGCTCTTCTACCTGCCTGAGCCAGACATTTGGCGACGCGGGGATCGCATCTACTACCTGGAGCGCGTTTCCAGCCCTGTGGATGCCGGTGTTCTCTCCGCCAAAGAGCCTGATTCCCAAGAATGGGATCCGTCCGCAGCCGTTCACACTCGCGTTCGCGACAGTGGTGCGGAGCACAACAGTGGGATAGAGTCTTTGTTGCCGCCCCAGTATGTTGAGGGCGTCAAGCTCCACTTTGATCTCTAGCCAGCCAGCGGCCACTGGGGATGAGGGAACACCCCTGCACCTGCTCAGGCCGACCCAGATAAACCCAGGCAAAGGTGCCGCTATCCAACTGCACCCACTGCCGTTCGTACACCCGCGGGTGGTCTTCCAGCTCGTCCAATCGGGGCAATAGACTCAAGGGGATGCGGTAGCACTCGCCGTAGAGCCGGTTTCGGCCACGAACTGCCATCGGGTAGGGGCCGAGACTGTAAAGATCAATGTGGTTGAGGCTGTCTGTCCCCAAAAATTCTGCCCCCTGCAGCAAGCTGTGGTATTGGCCGCCCCGCAGCAGGGATCCGTAGACAAAAACCACTGTGGTCGGTTGCATAGCGTTGCGGAGTAATACAGCTGCTTCACAGTGCCTTGAAAATTAGGGAGATTGCGTCCATTTTTGGCCAATGCGCGGCTCCGACCCGGCCAGTAGGCGCTCGATGTTGCGCCGATGAGCACCGATCACATACACCCCGCCCGCCAACGCAAACAACAAATAGGGCAAAGGTTGAGCTGTTGCCCACATCACCACCGGAGCCGCCACTGCCGCCAGCAGGGAGCTGAAGGAAACGATGCGGGTGAGGGCGAGCCCCAGCAGCCAGACGCCGAAAGTTGTCAGGGCTACTGGCCAAGCCATAGCCAACAAGATCCCCAGGCTGGTGGCCACCGATTTGCCCCCCCTGAAGCCCAGCCAGCAGGAACGGCTATGGCCGATCACTGCGAACAATGCCGCCAAAACCACCCACCACGCGGATCCCAAGGCCGATCCCAGAGCCACTGCTGCTGCCCCCTTGGCAGCATCCACCAGCAACACCAGCAGGGCGGGCCCCTTGCCCAACGTCCGCAACACATTGGTTGCTCCGGTAGAGCCGGATCCCTGTTGGCGAATATCGATGCCTCCCCACCAACGACCTACCCAATAGCCGGTTGGAATGGATCCCAGGAGATAGCCCCCCAGCACCGCAAGAAGAGCCGTAAGCAATGCAGGCATAGCAGGATCTGGAACGCTCTTCCCTCACTTTGCCACAGGGTCTGAGCTGCAGCCGGGATCTTGCCCCGTCCAGGAGCTTTTGGCTGTTTGCGGCCTCGTCTGCAGCACCGTTACGTTCGCGCCAGCGGTGCGGAGCACTTTCCCCCTGCCGTGGGCCCCGAAGAGGCGGGACAGAGTTCTCTCCACCCAATATCGAGAGTCGCTAAATATCGAGAGCCGCCAGATCCAAATGGGCACTGTGGGCCTCAATAAACTCCCGTCGGGGACCAACAGCATCTCCCATCAAGATGGTGAAAATGCGATCCGCCTCCACCGCATCTTCGATGGTGATTTGTTTGAGGGTGCGCGTTGCCGGGTTCATGGTGGTCTCCCAAAGTTGTTCGGGCATCATTTCCCCCAGACCCTTGAACCGTTGGATGGTGTACTTGGCGTTGGCAGGCAGCCCCCGCAGGATTTGGTCTTTCTCGGCGTCGCTGTAGCAATAGCGAACATTGTTGCGGCCCCACTCGATTTTGTAGAGCGGCGGACAGGCGATATAGACATAGCCCTGTTCCAGAAGCGCCTTTTGATAGCGGTAGAAAAAGGTCAGCAACAGGGTGCGAATGTGGCTGCCGTCCACGTCAGCATCGGTCATGAGGATGATGCGGTGGTAGCGCAGTTGGCTGGGATCAAATTCATCCCCTTTCACCCCCAAACCCAGCGCTGTGATCATGGCCTGAATTTCGGCGTTTTTGTAGATCTTGGCGGGATCCGCCTTTTCAATGTTGAGGATCTTGCCGCGCAGGGGCAACACCGCCTGAAACTGCCGATCCCGACCTTGTTTGGCGCTGCCCCCTGCAGAGTCGCCTTCCACCAAATACACCTCAGACTCCGCCGGGTCGCGGCAACTGCAATCGGCCAACTTCCCCGGCAGCGTGGAAGATTCCAGGGCAGATTTGCGCCGCACCAATTCTCTGGCCCGCCGGGCTGCCTCGGCAGCATTGAAGGACTGGATGGCCTTATCGACGATCCCCCTGGCCACGTTGGGGTTGAATTCCAAGTACTCCGTGAGCGCCTCGGAGACGAGGGTTTGCACAATGCCCCGCACCTCGGTGTTGCCCAACTTGGTTTTGGTTTGCCCCTCAAACTCGGGGTTAGGCACCTTGACCGAGACGATGGCCGTCAACCCCTCGCGCACATTTTCTCCAGCCAGGTTGCTGTCGGAGTCTTTCAGCTTGTTGAGCTTGCGGGCTTGGCTGTTGATGGTGAGGGTGAGAGAGGTTTTCAGGCCCTCTAGGTGGGTGCCTCCTTCGTTGGTGCGGATGTTGTTGGCAAAGCCAATCAAAGTGTCGGTGTACACATCCGAGCACCACTGCAGGGCCACTTCCACCTCCACCCCATCCCGCTCCCCTTGGATGTAGATGATGTCAGAGTGGATGGGCGTTTTTTCGTGGTTGATGAAGGCCACATATTCCTTGATGCCGCCTGCATATTGATAGGTTTCGCAGTGAGGCGGATCCCGCCGCAGATCGCTGAAGGTGATTTTCAAGCCGGCATTGAGGTAGGCCAACTCGCGAAAGCGGGCCGCCAATACGGCATAGTCAAACTCTCGCTCGGGAAAGATCAGCCCATCCGGCTTGAAGCGCACCTCTGTACCCCGCCGGTTGGATCCCTTGGGTTGGGGTTCAGATTTCAGGGATCCCACCACCGCCCCGCGCTCGAAACGTTGAAAGTAAACCTTGCCCTCTCGCCAAACCGTCACCTCCACCCATTCGGAGAGGGCATTCACCACCGACACGCCCACCCCATGCAGCCCACCGGAGACTTTGTAGCCGCCACCGCCAAACTTGCCCCCCGCGTGCAGCACCGTCAGCACCGTAACCAGAGCCGACTGCCCGGTTTTGGGGTGGATGTCCACCGGAATGCCGCGGCCATTGTCCAAAACGGATACCGAGCCGTCGGGATGCAGGCTGATCTGAATATCGTCGCAATAGCCGGCCAGGGCCTCATCCACAGAGTTGTCCACCACCTCGTACACCAAATGGTGCAACCCCTTCGGCCCGGTGGAGCCAATATACATGCCAGGCCGCTTGCGCACAGCCTCCAAGCCTTCCAAAACTTGGATCTGCTCTGCACCGTAGTTTTCCGTCATTCCCAACTCCAATTCCGAAGAAGGCTCCCGGCCAAGATCAACAGAAACCCAGAAAAATTGACCTTAAAGGCCAGGAATCAGCTTATCATCAAAAAACTGTCCCCATGATAGCACAAAAGGCTAGAACGGCCACACAGGCGCTTCTGAGGGCCAAGTTCAGGATGGGATGCAGGTACGGAAGTCAGGCCGTCTTGCCGAACTCTAACCCAGAAAGCTCTCCACCAGCCCCGGCGGCGGCTGCACGTGAAGCGCGCCTTTTTCCAAGTCCACGACAGGCACCAGGGCTTTCACAAAGGGGATCAACACCTGCCGATGGTCAGAGGTCGTTATCTCCAGCACATCCTGGCCGGCTGCCAAAATCCCCGAAACCTGTCCCAGCAGCTCCCCTTGGTGATAGACGGCCAAGCCGATGAGATCGCGGTAGTGGTACTCTTCCGGCTGCAGGGGCAAGCGGTGGGAAGCCGGCACCAGCAGCCTAGCTCCTACCCAAGTCTCAGCCGCCGTTCGATCGGGGATCCCTTCCAGTCGCACCAAATAAAGACCCTTAGCCGGGAAAAACTGCCCCTCGATCAAGGGGTGCAGCAGGGGCTCGGGATCCGTATCCCGCTGCAACCAGCGTGGTCCAGGCTCTGTGAAGCGCTCTGGAAAATCCGACCAGCACCTAACCCGCAGCCAGCCCCGCAAGCCGTGGGCCGCCACCACCTGTCCCACCAGCAGCCAATCGGGATCCCGGGCCATCATGGTCGGTCAAACTCAGTCGAGCCGCGGAAAGTCCACTTCGGTTGGGAAAGAAGCCGGGGTACGCAGCTTCTGAGAGGCCGCCGCGCGAGATCCTTCCCCACCCTTGGCCACGTCCACCATGGAGAGCAGCCCTTGCAGGGTGCCAGGGATCGAATTGGGATCCATGAAGATTACCTTGGCGCTGGGACTGCTGCCTACCTTGAAGCCCATGTCGATATAGTTTTGCGCCATCAGGTATTGCAACGCATTGGCTGCCTCTGGATTCTCTTGCAAAGTGGCGGCGATGGTCTTGATGGCTTCAGCCGTGCCCTCAGCCAACAGCAGCCGCTCCCGTTTCTCCGCTTCTGCCCGCAATAGCTGCGCCTTGGCGGCCCCAGCCGCTTGGTTGATGCTGGCCTGCTGCTCCCCTTCTGATTTCAGAATGGCGGCCCGCTTCTCCCGCTCGGCAGCCATCTGCTTTTCCATCGAGTCTTGCACAGTCTTAGAGGGTTGAATGTCCCTGACTTCCACGCGGGTGATCTTGATCCCCCAGGGATCTGTGGCCTCGTCCAGCTCTGTCAAAAGGCGGGCGTTGATCTCGGCGCGGGAGGAAAAGGTTTGATCCAAATCCATGCGGCCAATTTCTGCCCGCAGAGCCGTCAGCACCAGGTTAACCAAAGCCCGCTGCACGTCCTCCACCGCATAGCGGGCCTTGATCATGTCGGTGATGCGCCAATAGACCACCGCATCGGCCATCAAAGAGACGTTGTCGCTGGTGATGCACTGCTGAGGAGGCACGTCCAACACCTTCTCGCGGATGGTTTCCTGGAACACAATCCTATCGATAGGGGGAAGAATAAAGTGCAATCCTGGGGTCAGCTTGCGATGAAACCTGCCCAAACGCTCCACCAATGCCTCATACCCCTGGCTGATGATTTTGACCGAGTTGAACAGGTAGCCGACAAAGATCAGGGCAATGGCCGCTAAGATACCTGGCATAGGGCTTTTCTCCTAAGGGGGAGTTCAGTCCCCATTCTAGACGGTTGCTGGGACTGCTCCCTTAGCTCGATCACATCTCAACAGAAACGCGATGGACCAAGTATGATCTGCAGCTCTGCGGAACGTCTGGAGCTTCTTAAGATTTTTCGGGCCGCAACCGACAACTTGAGGCCACCCATCAGAAGTCTAGTGAGGGGATCCCGTCTATGAAACTGAGCAGCAGGAATCTAGAGGTTGGTTTGGGCAAAATCTATGACGTGATTGTGGCCGGAGGGGGAGCAGGGGGGTTGTCGGCGGCAATCTATCTGGCTCGTTATGGATTGAGTTGCCTGGTGGTGGAGAAGGGCAGAGGCCGCTCTTTTTGGATGCAGGATTTGCGCAATTATCTGGGCTTGCCCCCGACCACTCCAGGGCGAGAGCTGTTGCGACAGGGAACAGAGCACGCCCTCAGTTTAGGGGTAGATTACCTGCGCGGCTTCGTGGAAGATGCCACCGATGAGGGAGACCTCTTTGCGGTCAAAGTCAAGGTGGGAAAAGTTAACAGCCTCTACCCCATTTTTCGGAGCAAATATCTGATTGCAGCAACCGGCATTATGGACGAGCTGCCTCAGTTGTCGGATATGCAGAATGTTTACGACTACGCCGGCTATTCACTGCATGTCTGTATGATCTGCGACGGCTATGAAATGCGAGATCAAAAGGCAGTGTTGATCGTCAATTCGGAAGATCGGATCAATACAGCTTTTGTCCTCAACTGGTTTACACCCTATATCTCGGTGTTGACCCACGGCCTCTGCTCGGTCGGCCCCGACATGCGCAAAAAACTGGCGGATCATGGCTACCCCCTCTACGAATCTCCTATTCGCCGCTTTCTTGGAGAAAACCATCAATTGCAGGGTGTGGAGTTGGAAGATGGCACTTACATCGAAGCAACTACCGGCTTGGTGGCGATGGGCGCCAGATACCACAATGCCTATTTGAAAGGGATCCCCGGCTTGAAATGGCAAGGGGAAAACCTGCTGACCGACGAGTGGTGTCGCACTGCTCATCCGCGGCTGTTTGCACTGGGCGATTTGAAGCAGGGCCTGAACCAAGTGTCGATTGCGGTTGCCGATGGCACCTTAGCTGCCACAGCCATTTGGCGGGACATCCGACGGGCCTCACCTGCACGTAAATGGGAAGAGCGCCTGCTCTCGCCACCTGGGATCCCAGGGCCTTCCGGATCCTCACTAAATTGATGGGCTCTATCGAGCTCAGGTAGCTTCTGTCCTATGATTGGTTGCGAAGGATTAAGCCATTCCATGCACTCTCTGAAAGCGTTGAAAGCGTTGATATTTTGCCTAGCCTTCCTACTGGTTGGACTGATCTACTACTGCACGGTAGAGGCCCAGCCTCTTTTTGAGCTGAACCTGACGGCCACCTCGGAATACAACCTCATTCTCCCCATTGAAAGCATTCGGGTGGTGCGCGGCGCCAATCCCCAAGATTTGCTCATTTATCTATCAGCTCCTTCTGCAGCCTGGATCCATCAAGAAGAGGTGAACGGGCACTATTTGATTGACATCCCCTACGGAGTCATTACCCGTACAACAACCGTCGAGGTCGCTTCGGATCTGCCCTATCGGCTGAGCTGGGGCAACCAAAATGAGCAGACGGGGCGTTTACTGATTACCCCTGCTCCCCCTCGTGTGGAGGTGTTTCTGCAGCATAGCTGGATCCCGGATCCCGACTTTCTCGATCCGGCAGAAAACAGCCAACCTTTGCAACTGCCCTTGGAAGAAATGCTGGGGCCTTTACTGGAGGTGCCGCCTCGTTCTGCCTTTCTGACCATTGATGATGGCCCCTGGCCCCAATCCACCCCCCGACTTTTACAGGTTTTGGATGATCTTCAGATCCCGGCCACTTTCTTTGTTATCGGCACCCACGTTTCCCGATTTCCAGAATTGGCTCAATTGATCCAGGCCCATCACCACACCCTAGCCAATCACACTTTTACCCACGATTATCAACGTCTCTACGGAAGCAACGAGCTGTTTTATGCTGAGGTGGATCAGACAACCCAACTGCTCAAAGCGTTGAACTTGGATCCCCAACTGGTTGTTCGCCCACCGGGAGGTTTTCGCCTAGACTCTGCTTTGCGCCATTCTTTAGAGCAGGCAGGGTATCGCGTTCTTTACTGGAACATGAGCGCAGAAGATGCCTACGCCGGCCAAAGTGCAGCCCAACTTTTGGAGCGCATTCGAGCCCAGTTGCCGGCGATCCAAGCTTCCGAGCGGCCCCTGGTTTTGCTGCTGCACGATCGCTGGCCCCACACTGCAGAGGCCCTGCCGGATATCGTCGCCGCCATTCAAGAGGCGGGCTATCGCTTTTTGCCTTGGCCGGCCTTCAGGGATCCCGTTTGAAGGGCTGGCAACAGGTTTTCTGGCTTGAGGACTCCGACCCGCCTTTGCCGGCTGGGGATGTTCAAAGAAGGGCTGCATCTCGCTCAGCTCAGCAGCGTTGCCCAGAGATAACGGAGGCCTGTGCCTTGACAAGCTTTTCCCCAAGTAGCACATTGAAGGTTTACAGGACTTGGCTGCGGGCCGAGAAAGATGAGCGAGAGGACATTATTCGATAAGGTGTGGGATGCCCATACGGTGCGGATTTTGCCCTCTGGGCAGACGCAGTTGTTCATCGGCCTGCACCTGATCCACGAGGTGACCAGCCCGCAGGCTTTTGCCATGCTGCGGGAGCGCCATCTGCCGGTTCTGTTTCCCGAGCGGACGGTGGCCACAGTGGATCACATCATTCCCACCGACAACCGGGCACGGCCTTTTGCGGATCCCTTGGCAGAGGAGATGATCCAGGAATTGGAGCGCAATTGCCGGCAATACGGCATCCGCTTCTACAACAGCGGCTCCGGTCGGCAGGGGATCGTGCATGTGATTGCCCCGGAGCAGGGGTTAACTCTGCCGGGGATGACCATTGCCTGTGGGGACAGCCACACCTCTACCCACGGGGCCTTTGGGGCCATTGCTTTTGGGATCGGCACCAGCCAGGTGCGAGACGTATTGGCCACCCAAACTTTGGCTTTGTCCAAGCTCAAGGTGCGCCGCATTGAGATCCACGGCAAGTTGGGGCCGGGAGTTTACGCTAAGGATGTAATTCTGCACATCATCCGCAAGCTGGGGGTCAAAGGCGGGGTGGGCTACGCCTACGAGTATGGGGGCAGCGCCATTGAAGCCATGAGCATGGAAGAGCGCATGACCCTCTGCAACATGTCCATCGAGGGAGGGGCCCGCTGCGGCTACGTTAACCCCGATGGGGTGACCTTTGAGTATTTGCGGGGGCGAGAGTTTGCCCCACAGGGATCGGATTGGGAAGAGGCGGTAGCCTGGTGGAGAAGCCTGGCCAGCGATGGCGATGCCCGCTACGACGATGTGGTGGTCTTCCAAGCCGCAGATATTGCGCCGACGGTTACTTGGGGGATCACCCCCGGCCAAGGGATTGGGGTGGATGAGCGGATCCCTGCCCCAGAAGATCTGCCGGAAAGCGAGCGGGAACTGGCCAAAGAGGCCTATGCCTACATGGACTTGCAGCCGGGGGATCCCATTGTAGGGACACCGGTGGATGTCTGCTTCATCGGCAGTTGCACCAATGGCCGCTTGAGCGACCTGCGGGAGGCAGCCAAGATTGCCAAGGGGCGGCGGGTGGCCCCAGGGGTGAAGGCGTTTGTGGTGCCCGGCTCAGAACGGGTAAAGCAGGAAGCAGAACAGGAGGGCTTGCGGGAGATCTTCGAGGCGGCAGGGTTTGAGTGGCGGGATCCCGGTTGCTCCATGTGTTTGGCGATGAACCCGGATCGGTTGGTGGGGCGCCAGATCAGCGCCTCTTCTTCCAACCGCAACTTCAAGGGCCGCCAGGGATCCCCCAGCGGGCGTACTCTGCTCATGAGCCCGGCTATGGTGGCCGCAGCGGCAGTCAGCGGCAAGGTGGTGGATGTGCGGACGCTGCTCTAAGCAACTGTCTCCTAGGTATAGCGGGGACTGGATTTGAACCAGTGACCTTCGGGTTATGAGCCCGACGAGCTACCAGGCTGCTCTACCCCGCGGCGCTTTTCTAGCCTAGCTTGTCCTCCGGCTAACCGGCAAGCCTACACCTTGAGTTTCGCCGGGCATTCTCTTCGGGGATCCCCGTCGCACCTGGATGAGCTGGGCGGTGATGCTGATGGCAATCTCGGCGGGGGTTTCGGCGTGGATCTCCAGGCCAATGGGGGCAAAGAGCCGACTGAAGGCGGTCTCCGGGATCCCTTCCTGGGCCAGGGTTCGCAGTACGGTTTGTACCCGCTTGCGGCTGCCGATCATCCCCAGGTAGTGGGGGGTCAGGCCGGAGTGGTAGATGGCCCGCAGGATTTGGCAATCGAGGCTGTAGCTGCGGGTCACAAGAGCGATGTAGAGCTGCGGGATCCTGTGCAGATGGGGGATAAGTTGGGCAAAGGGTTCTGAGCACAGCCGCTCGGCAACGGGAAAGCGCTGAGGGGTTACCCAGTCCGGGCGATCGTCCTGAACCCAAATGCGAAAGCCGGCCAAATGGGCGATCTGGGCCAGGGACAGGCCGCAGTGGCCCGCTCCGACGATCAGCAGGGTGGGGGAAGGGAGAAGGGGCTCAACCCAGGATCCCGCGAGGAGCTGTGGGCGGGATGGCAGGGGGGCAAAGTGCTCCGCACCGCTGTCGCTAAGGCTGAGGTAGGGGAACCCCTGAGGATGGAGGGGAGTGATCAGCCAAGCCCTTGGCCCTTGGGTCAGAGCCTGGAGGATCTGGGCCACCAACGTTTGGGCAAGGGATCCCTGCCATCGCTGTAGCCAAATGTGCATCCGTCCCCCGCAAACGCCCAAGGGAGGGCTGTTGAGATCGAGGGAAACCGGCATCCCAGCTGGCCAGGACTCCGTCTTGCCGAAGTGCTCCGCGCTGCTCTCGCCATCGCCAACGGGAACGGCAGCCTGCAAAAGGGTTTGCGCTCGGGCAATGACTTCCGCTTCGGCAGCCCCACCGCCAACAGTGCCCAACAGGGTGCCATCGGATCCCACAGCCAGTTTCGCCCCCGCCTGGCGAGGCACAGATCCCTGGGTGCGGATCACGGTGGCCACCACCAGCGGCCCGCGGGAGAGCATATCTGCCAACTGTCGGTAAAAGGTCTCGTCCACCTCAGCCTCGGTTATGCCTACGGCACCCTAGCGGGAACGGTCAGGGACTCAATGATCAAGAAAGCCCCTCTAGGATGGCCTGATGGAAGGCAACCCGGAAAGCCTGGAACCCGTTCTCCCGCCGACCGTGGTAGACGGCGTTGGTGAGCAGCGCCACCACTAGTTCCCGCTCTGGATCGATCCACAGAGAGGTTCCGGTGAAGCCGGTGTGGCCGAAGGCGCTGGGGCTGAACGGGGAGCTGCTGGCCAAGGGATCCGGGGAGCGCAAGGCAAACCCCAAACCCCGGCGCTCGTGACAGCGGTGGGCATCCCCTTGCTGAGGCAACTGCTCGCGGGTCATTTCCCTCACCGTTTGGGGCTGCAGCAGGGATCCCGTCAAAAAACTCTCTCCGAAAGCGGCTACTTCCTCTGCCGTGGCGAATAGTCCGGCATGGCCGGCGATCCCGCCCAGGCGGGCGGCATTTTCGTCGTGAACCTGCCCCTGTAGGCGGCGCTTTCGCCAAGGACACAGCTCGGTGGGGGCACAAGAGACAGAGACAGGGGGTGGGTCAAAGGGATCCCCTGGATAAAACTGAGTTTGGCTCAGGCCCAGAGGCTGCAAGATCCGGGCGTACAAGATCTGATCCAGAGGGGTTCCGCTCAGACGTTCCAAAGCCAGCCCCAGCAGGATCAATCCAAGATCGCTGTAGACTCTGCGGGATCCCGGCCTGTAGGCCAAAAAGGTGTGCAGGGCCATGTGCCGGGCCGATTCGGCATCGGGCTGTCGAAAAAGGGGTCGCCAGGCGGGCAAACCGGCGGTGTGGGCCAGCAACTGTCGCACCGTCACCTGTTCTGCTGCAACAAGCTGGCCTAAGGATTCCGGTTCCACAGCTATCCATTCCCCTGGTTGCAGAGGATCTTCATAGGGGGCAATGGGGCGGGATCCCTGAAACTCCGGCAACAGGAGACTGACCGGTTGATCCAGCAGCAACGCTCCGGCTTCCACCAGGGCCATGCAGGCGGTGGCGGTGTAGAGCTTGGTCAGCGAGGCCAGGTCAAAACGGGTGGCCGAGGTTGTCGGTTGGCGCCGGGTCTCAGGGTCGAGATGGCCTGCCGCCCTTGAGTAAATACACCTTCCCTTGTGGCGGATGACCACCTGGGCAGCGGGGAAAAGGTGGGGAATGGCAGAGTTGAGCAGCCCCTCCAGCAAGGCTGGATCCCAACCCATCTGCTTCTCCTCCTGGCTTGGGGATCCCCAGTCCAACAAACAACTTGTAACGGTGTTTACAAAAGCCTACCGCTTCCCCAGCTAGGATGCCACCACGGCAGGCTACATCATCAAGGGATCCCAGGTGCGGCTGGAGTTGTTGCAAGCCTTTTTGAACGTGGTGGAAACAGGTAGCTTTTTGGCCGCTGCTCGCCTCAGCGGTCTGACCCAATCGGCTATTAGCCGCCAGATCCAGGCCCTGGAGGAAGCGGTGGGGGCTCCGCTGTTGCATCGCAAAAGCCCGGTGGCTCTAACCGTAGCTGGGGAACGGCTTTTGCCCCATGCCCGTCGCATCTGTCAGGAATGGCAGCGGGCTCAGGAAAGCATTCGAGAATGGCTGCAGGGCCAGCAAACCGAGCTCTGCATTGCTGGGATCCATTCTCTGATCGCCCATCAACTGCCGCCGGTGCTGCAACAGTTTTGCCGGGAGTACCCAGAGGTGCAGTTGCGGGTTACCGCTCTGGGCAGCGACCGCGCCTTGAAGGTGCTCAGGGATGGGCTGGTGGACGTGGCCCTGGTAATGGAGAATCCCCTGATGACCCGGGGGGCAGAACTGGTGGTGGAGCCACTGTACTCGGAGCCAATTCAAGTATTGATGCCCGCCACCCATCCCCTCAGCCGCTACGAGCGGATCCCCTGGAAGGTGCTGGCGGAGTATCCCCAGGCCGTGTTCAAGGATGGCTATGCCATGCGCTCCTTGGTGGGATCCCATCTGGCCCGACAGGGGCTTCCCCTGAAAGCAGCCCTGGAACTGAACACCTTGGATGCCTTTCGGGGGGTGGTGCGACAGGGGCAGCTCATTGCCCTCCTGCCGGAGTCGGCCCTGGTGGACTGCTGCGCCGATCCGGATTTGCAGGTGCGGCCCACCGAGCCCCCCCTCTTGAGGCGACAGGTGGTTATGGTCACCACCAGCGATCGCTATCGGATCCCTCCCATTCGCCGGTTTTTGCAGTTGGCCGCCCAGCTGATTAGGCAGTCTGGTAATGCTGAGCCTGCTTCCGGCGCAGATCCCCATTGGCCCTCTGCTGGGCTGTTGTCGGTTTTGTAGAGACCTTTTGTAGAAATTTCTGGTCAAATACCCATATCGGTAGTTTCAAGTGTTCCGCCCTTATCTCCCCCTATCCTGAGTAGCCCAGCGCTCCCGACCGCCGATGCTATGAGCCAAGAGTTTCGCGAGCTGTTGAAAAAAATCGGCAGCGGCACCCACACCCACCAGGATCTCAGCCGGGCAGAGGCCGCCAGCGCTGCTCGAATGCTCCTGCGGGGGGAGGCCACTCCCGCCCAGATCGGGGCTTTTTTAATTGCCCACCGCATCAAGCGCCCCACTGCCGAGGAGCTGGCCGGTATGTTGGATGCCTATGCAGAAGACGGCCCTCTTCTGCCCCAACGGGATTTGCCTCATCCCTTGATCATCTTTGGCCATCCCTACGATGGCCGCTCGCGGACGGCACCGCTGGGGGTGCTGGTGGCTTTGCTGCTGGCGGCGGCAGGGTCAGCCGTTTTGCTGCATGGCTCTGGCTTCTGTCCCACCAAGTATGGGCTGCCCTTGGAAGCGGTGTGGCGGAGCTTGGGGGTGGATTGGCGAGGGCTATCCCTGGAGCGGGTGGGGCAACTGCTGGAACAAACCGGGCTGGGATTTTTGTATTTGCCCACCTGTTTTCCCCAGGCTCAGGCCCTGATGGACTACCGGGATCAAATCGGCAAGCGCCCCCCCTTGGCCACCTTGGAGCTGGTCTGGACGCCCTACCAAGGCCCCTTTCACCTGGTGGCCGGGTACGTGCATCCGCCCACCGAGGCCACGATGCTGGAGCTGTTTGCCCTGCGGGAGATTCGGCAATTTACCACCGTCAAAGGTTTGGAAGGCAGTTGCGACCTGCCGCGGGAACGGGCGGCCATTCTCAACCAGGGCGGGAAACGGCTGCTCTTGAAGGCTCGCGATTGTCACTTGGCAGGCCCGGAGATTCCCCTCTCCGGCGAGAAAGAGCTGCTCCGGCAGATGCAGCAGGTGCTCAGCGGGGATCCCTGTGAACTCACCCCAGCCGTTCTCTGGAATGGGGGCAGCTATCTGTGGCTCCTCGGGCTTGCTCCATCCTTGCCAGAAGGGATCCAACAGGCGGAAGACCTACTTCGCTCCGGACGGGTGATGGAGAAGCTGAAACAACTGATCCAGGTGATCGACCTCTCCTAGGGCTGGGATCCCCTGTTTTGATGGCTGGAGTCAAGCTCTCCAGCCCAGGGAAAAAAGCCCCCCGGCCAGCTCCAGGGGGCAAGAAGGGAAAGGTTGGATCCTTCAGGGCAACAACTCTTCGATGGCCTCTTCTTTGGTGTTGGTGCGGCGGGAGAGGGTGCGGCGGTCGAAGGTCATGTGGATCTCCCGGTTTTGCTCGCCATCGGCAGCCACCGCAAAGATGGGGAAGTCGATGTTGCCGTCTGGGAAAGCCATGTGGAAGCGGAAGGTGCCATCGGGGTTGAGCTGGATCTTGCGCCCGCCAATGGTAACGGTGGCATCCGGCTCTGTGGCCCCATAGACAATCAGCTCGGCATCGGCCACCAACCAGAACTTGCGAGAGCGCTGCGGCAGCACTTCGGAAGCCCCCGAGAACAGGCCCAGGCCGGATCCTGAAGCCATCCAGGGAGCAGCGGGCACCTCCGCCATGGCTATCCCCATCATGCCCACACCCGAGGGGATGATAAACGAGCTGATGGCCTGCTCGGGCACCAATTGGCGGCTGCCCATCTGGTGGCTGCCAAACAGGGATCCCGCCACCCGCATTGACTCAAAGCCGCCCACCATTTCTAGGAAGGGATCGACCGTGGCACCCTGCTGCGGCTCATCGCCCTTGTAGGCCACCACGCCCATGCCGGTGGCGCTGCGCTTGTAGGGCTCGCTGAGCTGGTAAAGGGTGCGGCCCTGCAGAGCCATGTCGAAGGGCACTGTCAGGAAGTGCTCTTCAAACCAGTCGGAGGGAAAGACTGGCGGCACCATCACTGCAGCCGAGCGGGCCAACATCAGCCAGCGGCCATCTGCCGTCCGGTAGCCGATCTCCACAATGTAGGAACGATCGCTCACCGGGATCGGCAAATACCACTCCCGCGCCAACTCGTCACAGGGGTACTCCTGCATGCTGTGGGCCGGCTGGTAGCTGAAATCGATATCCGTCACATCGTAGAGGCGCAGCGCCAATTGCTGACCCCCCTCGCGGCGCTTGCTCTCCTTGGCCTCGTTGGGCACATCCCAATAGGCGTAGGCCCACTGGGGATCCCGCGGCAGCAAAACGATGCGGCTTTCCCCGTAACCGCCCGGCAAATCGCCCAGCCCTTTGTCCACATCGGCCAGATCCGTCTTGCCGGCAACCTCTTGACCCCTAAACTTCGTTTGGGTGACCGATTCTTGCCCCTTGGGCTCCGGCATGGCATCGACAGGGCGGCCAGCTTTGACTTGGGCCTCTCGAATGGCCTCAATCAGCTGGTCTTTGGTCATGCGGCTGTACTTGGGGATCTGATAGCGGGCAGCTTCTTCCCGCAACTGCCGGATGGTCATTTCTTCCAACGGGATCCGCTCTTGTGGCATGGTCGGGGTCTCCTGTCTTCGACAAATCGGGCTTCGTGCAATGCTCCAGCTTTTGTCCTATGGGCCGATCCCAGCTTGTGGTTCTGAGGACAACCTTGAACCTGCTGATGTATCGGCTTGCCTCGGGCTCTCCAGCCGCTGATGACCACAGGTGGGGATCAACGGGGATCATCAAGAATGATGAACCCATGTTTGCGTATTTTTGCCTGTCGGTCAAGACCCTGGGGATCGCTGGGGATCAATCTCTTGTTCTCCGACCCACCTTTAGGGAGAGGCCAGGAGCCCCAGCTGCTCTCAAGCCAAGGGGAAGACTGCGCGGGATCCCCTGCCGAACCGGCCTCGCCTGGGTAGCATGGGGGAAAGGTGAGCTGTTGCGAGATGGGCCGCAGGTTTTGAGGCCAAGAGGTGTGGGCATGAGGTGGTGGAAGTATAGGATTCAAGGCATACGGATCCAAGTGAGCTGGGCAGCGCTGGGGATCCTGCTGGCGGGGCCGGTCTTGCCGGTGGAAGCTGTGGATGCCCAAACGCTGTTTCCTCCCCTTTACCGCTTGCAAGGGGGATCCCCTACCCTGCCCGCTTCTGAAGCAACGCCCTGGCGTCCAGTAACCCAGGATTCTGTTCCGCTCCCACAAACAGATCAAGCCGATCCAAAAGTCCAGCCGGCCCAACCCGGCCATGGAGAAGTGGCAGAAGGCCCGGTTTTCGATCTGGATCTGTTGCGGCAGTTCGGCACCAGCCCTGGCGGCAGTGGCTCTGGATCCCGGCAGGGGGAAGTGATCGGGCCGGGCAGCGGCCAGAGTGGGGTGCGCGGAGCCAGTCCTGGCTCAGGGGTGGGCACAGGCCAAGGGCCAGGGGGCGGAACGGGTCTGGAGGCGGGATCCCAGCGGCGGGAACCGCAAGTGACAGGGTTGATTGTGGATGCGCGGGGCTTAGATTTCTTGCCTAGCCAGTCAATGCGCTTGTTTGATCCCGATGGCAATCAAGTCTATACCCCCGTTACTCTTGGCCAAGACCTCAACGCGGCCTTTGTGGGCAGCGAGGGCACAGCTGCCTATGCCACCTCGGAAGAGCAGGCCCGCTCACTGGTGAACCGCATCGGGGAACGGCCTCACCGCATTCGTGCCATCCGCACCCTGGGCTACGACCTGGTGATTTCCGCCGAAGATGCTTTTAGTCTGCGCCAGATGAATGCGACAGATGGCTTTCTGGATCGCTTTGCTGTGGTGGTCATCTGGGATGGCAGCCAAGCCAGTCTCCCCTGAGGCCCAGGGATCCCAGCATGGCCATCAAAGCACAGGACAGAGGAATGCTAGCCTAGCAAAAGTGCTCTGTCTGCACCACCCGCACCACCTCCAGCGGGGTTGATATCTTCCTGGGGATCCCAGCCCTATGCAACGGTTTGCCAACCAACCTCTGCGGGAACATCCCCACCTGGCGGTGTTTTCCTCCAGCAAGGTGGGCAATTTTGTGGTTACCATCCCGCTGTTGCGGGGCCTCAAGGAAAAATACCCCGGCTGTGTGCTGGATTTTTTTGGCAGCGAGATTACCCGCGACTTTGAGCTCCACTGCCCCTACATCGACTTCAGCTTTCCTCTCTACAGCCGTCGTCCCGATTACCTCGAGGCCCTGACCGCTGCTGTGCGAGAGCGGGTGACCCAGGCCGGCCCCTACGACTTGGCCATCAATTGCGACGAGTTTAGCGAGCTCAACCTGGTGGCGGTAACGGCCCTGCGCCCCCAGTACATTGCCGGGGCCGGCTTGACTCTGGATTTTCGCCGCAAGTTGGACCCCGGCTCCGACCCGGTACAGCGCATGCTCCAAGACGACGACTGGAACAGCCTGGAGTTTTTGCAGCGCTACAAAGGGATCCTCACCAGCAACTACATCGCCGAAATCTTCTGTCGCCTGGCGTACGTGGAGACGGATTTTTTCCGCCTGGAGCTGCCCAGCCGGGATCCCGGTTTTCCGGTGCCAGAGGTCTTGGTGCACATCACCACTACCCGCCGCGCCAAGATGTGGCCTCTGGAGTACTGGCGGCAGGTCATCGAGTGGTGCCAGGGACAGGGCCTGCAGGTGGGGCTAATCGGCAGCGCGCCGGAGCTGCAGCGATCCCTCTACCACGGCGGCAGCGGCGAAGACGAACTGCTGGCCCAAACAGGAATGGTTGACCTGCGGGGCAAAACCAGCCTCATGGAGCTGGCAGGAGCCTTGAAGCGGGCGCGGGTGTGTATCTCCGTGGATGCGGGGCCGATGCACATCGCGGCGGCAGTGGGCTGTCCCACCATTGCCCTGTTTGGCAACGATGCCGATGGGGATGGGGCCAGCCCGGTGCGACTGTGGGCTCCTCGTCTGCCCCACGTCTATCTCACCCAAACCGCCTACAAGTGCCGGGTCTGCGCAGAGAACAAGTTCAAAAACGAAACCTGCCTGGTGGAGGGTCATCCCTGTATGGCCCATCTCAAGCCGGAAACGGTCATCGGCTACTTGAAAGAGATTCTCAAGCAAACCTAGAGGTTCCACGCCCTCACCCCCAGCCCCTCTCCCAAAGAGAGAGGGGAGCTATGGAGCGACGGGGTGAGTTGTTTCATGGCTACTTGAAATGGCCATGTCTTGGGATCCCCATCTTTTTCCCCCTGGGAATCAGGGGGGCCGGTGGGCAGCAAGGAGTGCCCAGGGGCGCAGTTCGGATCCCTGGAAGTCCGTTTAAGCTGAGAGTTCAAGGCTGAAAACTTAGTGCCTAAACCATTTGGGTGTGAGCTGCGACTTTGGAGATGTGGTATCGCCACCAGCTGAGCCGCTTTGCAGAGTGGGGAAAAATAAGGCTCTGGCAAGGAGTTGCCCTGAAGCTGCTGGCCACTGCTTGCTTTGCCTGTTTAGGGGCGATCATCCGGCTCAACACTCCCGCCCTTCACCCCTTTCAGATTGTGTTTTTGCGCAACCTATTCGGGTTTCTCGCCCTGTCGCCGCTGGTGTTGCGGGCTGGGATCCAGTCTCTGCACACCGCCAAGATGGAGTTTTACCTCCTGCGCTCGGCGATCAGCACGGTGGGGATGTTGCTCTCCTTTTGGGCAGCCAGCCTGTTGCCTCTGGCAGAAGCTACGGCGCTGAGCTTTGTTCAACTTTTGTTTGCCGGCACGATGGCGGTATGGGTGTTGGGCGAGCAGATGCGCTCGTCCCGCTGGCTGGGATTGGGCCTGGGGTTTGCCGGGGCTTTGGTGATGTTGAGGCCAGGCTTCCGAGAGTTTTCTCTGGGAACAGGGCTGGCCTTGGGGGCGGCAGCACTCTTTGCCTGGGTGACCATCGTGCTCAAGATCCTCTCCCGCACCGAGTCCAGCCTCACGATTACGGCCTACATGGGCCTGCTGCAGACCCCCCTTTCCTTTCTGGCTGCCGTCTGGGTTTGGACCTGGCCTTCTCCTGAGCAGTGGCTGTGGATGGTGGCCATGGGGCTACTGGGCAGCATTGGCCAGGTGGCCCTCGCCCAGGCCTACAAGCTGGCTGAGGTGACGATGCTGCTGCCTCTGGATTTCTCCCGTCTGCTCTGGGCCAGCCTAATCGGGTTTTGGGTGTTTGCCGAGATCCCGGATGGGTGGACTTGGATGGGCGGAGCCTTGATCTTGGTGGGCGCCACCTCTGGAGCCTACGGCGAAGCCCGCCTGCCCACAATGCCGACCCAGGCCCGTACCGGCGGAGTTTGATAGCAGGCAGATGATCCTCTGCCAGGGGCAATGACCTAGACCCAAGGCAGAACGGGGCTGGAGCTGGTTAAATCGGTGGTGGTAAGGGCCACCAACAGGGCTTCTGGACTGACGGGGAAGGGCAGGTGGTGGATGTCGGATCCTGGCTGGCAGGCCACTTGGGCAGCATGCAGCAGGTCGGCGGATCCCAAGTGACCTAGCTTGAGATCCCGCAAGTTGAGGGGCAGCCCCACCTGGCGGTAGAACTCCAGCAACTGGGTACGTGCTGCCAGCGCCAACTGGCTTCCCTGCAGGATCTCTTCTAGGCGGAGCTGGGCCAAAATGCCGAAAGCCACCTTCTCGCCGTGCAGGGTGGCCCGGTGCCCCGACAAGTGGGTTAGCCCGTTGTGGACAGCGTGGGCGGCCACGGTGCGACACTTAGCCCCACCCATGCCGCCGACGATCCCCGCCAGGCAGATGCAGGCATCCACCACCTGCTTCCAAGCGGTTCCGCCCGGCTCCCGCAGGGCCGCCGCCGATTGCTGGAGGAGCAAATCCCGCAAGACACGGGCTTGCTGCACTGCCCCAATCACCAGGGCATCTTCCGATGCGCCGCTGCTGACGGAAGACTCGTACCACTTAGCCAAGGCATCTCCGATCCCGGCTACCAAGGTGCGAGGGGGAGCCTGACGAATGAGGTCGTAGTCCAAGATCAAGGCGGCTGGGGCCTGATCCAAGGCCACATCCCGCTGAAAAGCGCCGCTGTCGGAGTAGATATTGGATAGGGCGCTCCAGGCGGCACAGGTGGCCGCAGAGGTGGGCACGGTAACCACCGGGATCCCCAATCTGTGGGCCACTAGCTTGGCCGTATCCAGTGCCTTGCCACCCCCCACTCCTAAGATGCCGGTTACCGATTCCGCCGTGGCCAGCGCCTGCAAACGCGCCAGCTCGGACTCGCTGCAGTCTACCCCGTAGGTAGTCCAGTGAACTTGGAGGGCGGGATCCCGCGCGAAATTGCGCTCCAGGGGGGCCTCAACTACAGCCAAGGAGCGTTCCCCCCCGATCACCAGCACGCGGGATCCCAGTACCGCAAGGGGCACAGCTTCCAGAATGCCGCTGCCGCGGTACAGCCGACCCGGGGCCAGAATGGCAAGATCCAATTGGCAAGGAGAGGCGCTCAGCATTGCAAGAATGGGCGAGAAAAAGGACTCCGTCCCGCTATCGCGAATAGCTCAGTGTCCGTGAATACAGATAACGATTCTAGCCGCAAAAAGGGCTGCGCACCGCTGGCGCGAATGCAGATGGCTCACCTAAGGTCTGGCTATAGTTAAGCTGTTCATCCCCTCAACTCTGCAGCCTCTAAGGTCTCTGGCCCCCTGACACGTTCGCAGAAGTGTCGCGTAGCGACAACAGTTCTCAGCAAGGGATCCCACCATGAACCCCACAACTCAACATCAGCTCATGCTTAAAATTGTGGCCGGCTCTGCTTGGGCCGATGGGCATTTGGAACCCCAGGAATTGGCCTACTTGGGATCCCTGCTGCGCCGCTATGGTTTGGAGCACGATACCGAGCTGCGAGAACTGATCCAAGAGCCTATCCCAATGGAGCAAACCGAGCGCTGGATGGCCGATTATCTTGCCCAGGCCAGCGAAACCGAGCGTATGCAACTTTTGGGAGCAATCGGCAACCTGATGATCGCGGACGACACGGTCTCTCCAGAAGAGCACACCCTCTTGGATGACTACTACACCCTCATGGCCGGGATCCCGGCTCGTCCAGAAGCTGCACCCAACCTGGTGAAGGGCGTTGGGCAATTTTTCCGGCGCATGGCTAAGGCTGTGGGGAGCAGGTGACGCGAGAGTGCATCAGTCTGTGCAGTTGCTCCCCAATAATCTGGATGCCGCTGACAATGCGCTCTTCCGGTTGGTAGCTAAAGGCGAGGCGCAGAGCATGGTCTCCTTGGCCGTCGGCAAAGCAGTGGGTGCCCGGTAGGAAGGTGACCCCCAGGGCGCGAGTAGCCTGTAACAAGGTGCTGGCGCTTAGGAAAGGGGGTAGCTCACACCAAACGAAGAATCCACCCCCAGGGGCCTCCACCTTGACTTCGGGCGGAAAATATTGAGCGATGGCCTCCAGCATCACCTGGCACTTTTCTCGGTAGCGACGGGTGAGGAGTTGAATGTGGCTCTGCAGACGGCCCTCCCCGCAATAGCGGGCCACCACCCGGCCCAGAAAGGGCCCCAGGGATCCCTCGCTGCGAAACATCTCCAGGCGGCGGATGATCTCAGGGTGACCACAGGCCCAACCCACCCGTACCCCCGGCACCACAATCTTGGAGAAGGTGCCCACATGAAGAACCCAGCCTTCCCGATCCAGCGCAGCCAAACTGGGCAAGGGATCCCCGGCAAAGCGCAGGTCGTAGTAGGCCTCGTCCTCCACCACCACCACACTGTACTCAGCCGCCAACTGCACCAATTTCTGCCGCCGTGGCCCAGAGAGGGTGCAGCCTTTGGGGTTTTGGAAGGTGGGAATGGTATAGACAAATCGGGGGCGGATCCCTTGGCGAGCCAGATCGCGCAGCACCTCTTCCAGGCGATCCACCACCATGCCTTCCCCATCCACCGGAATCGAGATCAGACGCGCCCCTGCCGCCGCAAAACGGCTGACAGCCCCCATGAAGGTGGGCCCTTCCACAATGACTACATCCCCCGGCTCCACGAAGACCTGAGGCAGTAGGCCGAGGATCTGCCCAGAGCCATAGCCGATCAGTAGGTTTTCCGGCTGGGCCTCTACCCCTCTATCCCGCATCAACTGCAGCACCACGTCGATCAGCCCGGCAAACGTGCCGCCGTAATTGAGGGCATTGTCCCCATCCTCTGCCAACACCTCCGCCGTGGCCCGCGCCAAGTCGGCTTTGGGAAACAGGCGCGGATCCGCCAGCCCAAAGGTAAAACTGGTAACCACCGGCGCTGCACCTGGGATCTCCGCCCCGAAAGGAGAAGGGATCACAGCCTGAGCCCGTTGGGCAAAAAGGGTTTGCAACAAGGGCCGCGAAGTGCTACGCGGTGCCGATGCGGACGAGGTCTGGGTCATGGCAAGCAAGAGAAAGAATACCTTAGGCCAATGCCTGCCACGATAACAAGAAAGAACTGCCCAGGAGTAGGGATCCCAAAACCCGCCGCCAGCTCCGGTAGGGGATCTCAGCCAAGACGCCGCCGGCGCTCAGGCATAGGAAGGGGAGCACCACCAAACCCCAGCGAGCACTTTGCTGTAGGGTGTTCACTTGGGGATCCCAAAACCATGTCGCCAGCGCCCCCACCCAGAGGACATGGCCCAAGCCGGCCAAGCTGAGCAGGGCTTGTTGCCGTTCCGCCCAGGGCCAGCCCAACCGCACCAAGCTCAACCCCAAGGGCAGCATCAAAGTAGCCAAAACGGCCAAGCCACCTTGGGAGCTGAGAGGATGGGGAATCACCTCAGCAGAGGTAGCTGGCCAATCAATCCGTCCCAACCAGGAAAAACCCATCACCAGCAGCAGCAAAAGCAGTCCTGATGCCCCGCACTGCTGACGCGAACGCAACGGTTGCCGTGGCCACTGCTGGCTCGTCCACAGCCCCGCCCAGAGCAGAGCCAAGGGCCAAACCTTATAAGACAGGGCACAAGCTAAGGCCAGACCCCACCAGCGCAAGGTGGATCCCGGCCCAACACCACAACTGCAAAGCAAAACCAGGCTGCCCAAAATCTCGCTGCCTGGCTCCAACCCTTGGGTCAACACCCAGGGGCTGAGTCCCCATAGACCGGCACTCCAGAAGTTGCCCCAGCTCCAGCACAACAGCAGAATGGCCAAGCAGGCCATAGCTGAGAAGATGTGCAGGATCCCTTCAGCCGGGATCCCGGTTCCCTGAGCCAACCAGGGCAGTAGCCTGTCGGCAAAAGCGCTCCGCACCACTGACGCGAACGAGTGGTAGAGAGGCAGTTCCGGTTGGACAAAAGTCAGGGATCCCTCAGAACTGCTCACCGGCAAAACGCGCCACCACTGCAGAGGAGCCGGTTGCCCCCAAGAGCGGAGTCGCTGCCCCAAAAGAAGGCCCATCCCTCCCCATAGCAGCCAGTGGCCCATGAAACCAAAACCAACCAAACGCCGACGGCGATGGTTGTCCCTGTTGGAGGAGCTCAGGCGGGGAAATGAGCCGCGGGGCAGCCGCTTGCCCGGGCGGGGTGTGGCGGGGGGAAACTTCATGGGTAAACCCTAGCCTGTTCGCATGAGCAGTGCAGAACACTATCCCTACACGGGGTGGGCCCTCGACCGGCAGCAGAACATCCAACGCCCTCTACTCTTGGCCGGTTGGGGAGAAAAAGTGCCCCCTCGTTACTTCCAAAAGAGAATCTCCCCGCGTGACATACTCCCGCACTCATGCTGACGCAAAGCGCTCCGCGCCGCTAGAGAGAAGGTCTAGTCAACTCTAGATCGCCCGTCAAGGGGCAACCCGACTGTTGCCAGCGGCGGATGGCCTGGGCAGTGAGTCCATTCGTTACATCGCGAATGGGGATCCCCGATCCGGTTACCTGCAGACGCACCAACCGCCAGGGATCCCCAGGAGCAGCCCGCAGAACATAAGCCTCGTAGGCCAGTTGCAGAGTTTCGCTGCGCCGACCGGCCAAGGAGTTGCCCTCCTTTTGGGGGTGTTGGGGCAAGACCAAGCGGCGCTCCAGCGTGGTGAAATACAGCCGAAAAGCTTCTGGCGAAACAGCAGTTGCGGTGTCCGGCAAAACCGGAGCCAGCTCCTGTTGGCGTAAGCGGGCCAGAGACCTTGGAGAGAGCATTTCAACCTCCGGCTTCCCCACCAGCACAACCTGAAACTCAGAGCGGGAGCGGCTCAAGGCCAGATTGAGAAACAAAGGCAACTGCTCCGTTAGAGCCTCAGCCCAAACCTGAGGAGCAGCCAGGCAAGTTTCCCCTCTTGCCGGAACGAAATGCTCCGCACCCCTAACGCGCCCAGGAGTGCTGACCAGGCCCAAAACCACCGACAAACCGACTCCTAGCCAACATCTCCTGCCGGATCCAGCCGGCCTTTTTTCAGGGATCCACTGCACAAGCCTACGGCGTCGTTGCATTACAGAACTACCCCAATAACATCGGGCATCTCCCCACACCCTCACCCGGCAGCATCCCATGAGGCTTGGAAGCGCCGCAAGGCGGCCACGGGATCGGGAGAAGCGGTGATGGGGCGGCCCACCACCAGATAATCGGCTCCTGCCCGCAGAGCTTCGTCGGGCGTGCAGATGCGCTGTTGATCCTCCTCTCCATCCCCCCCATTGGCTTGGCCCAGACGGATCCCAGGAGTAACCAGCAAAACCTCCGGCCCCAAAGCTTGGCGCAACCGCGAGACCTCCTGAGGAGAGCAAACCAGTCCAGTAAAGCCTTGAGCTTGAGCCAGCCGGGCCAAATGCAACACATAGTCGGCGGGATCCATCTCGATGCCCAGTTCCTGTCGCACCTGCGGGGGGCTGATGCTGGTTAAGAGGGTAACCGCCAATAGTCGACAAGAACTGCCCTGGGCGGCTGCCACGGCTGCCCGCAACATGGCACTGCCACCGGCAGCATGGACGGTGAGCAGATCCACTCCATAGCTGACGGCCACCTCCGTAGCCCTCCCCACGGTGTGGGGAATGTCGTGCAGCTTCAAATCCAGAAAAATGCGCTTGCCCCTTTCCTTGAGGGCCTGCAGAACGGAAAAACCCGCAGCAGTGAACAACTCCAGGCCCACCTTCCACCACAGCACCTGCGGCAAAGAGTCCACCCACTTCAAAGCCTGCTCTTGAGAAGAGGTATCCAGCGCAACAATCAGGCGGTCACCCTTCATCGGGGCTCATTCCGGGGCTCATAGTGGGGACAGCCCTCACAGGGGCCGCAGGGGTTGACGGCACAGCGCAACTCTGGAGAATGGGCATTGTAGCGGCAGGTGGGATCCCCGATGTATTCTGGCGGCGAAGCCACGTAAGTGTAAACAACCACGCCCCCAAATCCTATCGGGCTGACGAAGAAACGACTGGTGGTGAAAGATTCGCCAGAAGGGTTGAGGGTTTCCTCAAAGGGTTCTGGCTCAGGCTCCAGCTCCACTTCCTCCTCCAGATTCCAGAGGGCTTCCCACTGCCTAAGGGTTTCCTGTAAAGGCACAGCCAAGTGCTCTGCCAGCTCCATCAGGGCAGTCTCCAAAGAGGCCAAACTTTCTTCGGCCACTTGGGCAAAGGCTGCAACCCATTCCTCCAAAAGTTTCTCAAAATCCATGCAGCAGCGACCTAGAGGCTCCTTCTTCACCTTACCGCCAGCCTGGGCAACCTTTAACTTCCTCCCCGGCAAACGGCATCCACTAGAGCTTGATTCACCAATGGAAACAGCTCCGCCAGTTCTTCTGTGGATAGGTTTCCGGTACAGACATTGGCGCGAATATGCCACTCTGCCCACATCTGCGCCGAGGGAGCAGCGGGATCCCGACCCTCCTCAGAACCCGAACCGCCCACAGGTACCCGAGGGAGGCTGCGTCCCGACCCAAGGTTCAGTTGCAGTACGCTGTCACGGTTGATGCCGGTTAGAGAGGTTTGAGCATTAACCCCTTCAGGCAAAGCAAGCGCCAGGGACAAAGCCATCCAAGACAATCCACAAAAGGTAACGCTGCGAAACATGGGATCCTCGCCGGCTAGGATTAGTTTATTTTAAGAGCCCTATCTTGAGCGCAATTATAGCCACTGCCTCCGGTTCCTCTGGGCAGAGCCGGGCTAAGTCTTCCTACGACCGCAGGCCGATTCCCGACCACTGCACGCAATGACGGCCCTGCTCATCCTTCAGGGATCCATCGCGGCGGTAGGAAAAGAAATCTTGGGGTTGGCTGAGGGTGCAATGGGGGCTGACGGCAATGTGTTCAGGGGGGATCCCTTTGGCTTGGGCTTGGGCACCGTTGACCCAGCGCAGATCCAGGCGAACCTTGCCGGGCAGAGGATCGGGCAAGAGAGCAGCGCGGGCATCCAGCCCTGGGGGTAGGCTTTGCAGCACCAGCTCCGCCACCGCTTCTGACACCTGATAGACTGACCCCGAAATAGAGGGCCCGATGGCCACGCGGATCCCAGCAGCAGGGATCCCCGCCTGTAAAAACTCCTGCAGCACCTTGGACAAGATCCCCGCAGCAGTGCCTCTCCACCCGGCGTGAATGGCTGCCACCCATTCTCGACTGGCCACCAAAATCGGCACACAGTCAGCGGTGCAGACCCAGGCAGAATCTCCTTGGCGGCGGGCAATGACCGCATCTGCCTGAGAGCGGGTAGGGATCCCTTGACCAACAGAGCAGTCCTGCTCTCGTTTGTGTCCAAAGGTTTCGGTGATCCCATCTGCCCAAACCCAGTTGCAGCCATGCACCTGATGGCCCCACGCGGCCCGTTCAGGGGGCAGTTGCAGCCGAGCGGCCAACTGAGATGGGGGATGGGGATGACCTTGGCGAGAGCCAAAAGCATGAGGCCACTCCGCCAAAAGCTGACACTCCAGCCAGCGCCATCTCTCTGCCTGCTGCCAAACCCACAAGGCGGAGCCACTCATCGGCGGGAGCTACCCGGACCAGCAATCGGCGGGGATCCTTGAGACCGATGTTGGGTGTGGAGATGGCCCACCCGCTCTTCCAAACACATCTTTAGCTCGGCAGGGTTAAACAGCATCGGCAAAAAATGAATGCTTTTGGTTTCTCGGAAAAAGAACAACACCGGCAGCGGCGGCCAGAAAATTTGCCAATCCTGCCACTCGCTGTAGGGAAACTCGCGGATGCGCCTGGAGCCGCTGTAGACCTGCAGCGCCGTCCTGGTAAAGGCCAGCCCGATCAGAGAGGTCTGCACCATCAAAAACAGGCCGAACAGACCCACCCCCAGCCCCGCCCAAAGCGAAAGCCAGAACAACGGTACCGCCAAAGCCAACACCGACAGGCTGAGGCGAAAATCCGGAGTCAATAGATGGGCAGAATTGGGTCTAATCATGCCCCATTTCTCCTCTCGGGGATCCCAGACCCATTCTAGGCCGCCTCGGCAACTCTTCAGAAGTCAGAGGATCTGTAGGACATAGAGGAGAGAGCCTCTTCTCGAAATCAGGGAACGAGGGGCAAACCGAACCCGTTTTTTGAGTTATCCCGAAAAATACTTGGGATCCTGGGGAAATTGGGGTTTGCCATTGAGCTTCTTCCCACAGCTGGCCGATACAACCGCGCAGGCGGGATGGAATCCTCGCGTAGCTCTCAACTGAGGGCCTCACCGCGTGCGATGGTATACGATAAACTCCAGAGTTCCGCAAGTTTACAGATCAGAACCGGCGAGACATCCCTCGCTCACCCAAACACGGCCTGGGGAAAACCGACATAATACGGATATAACGAGTGCTTACTGCTAACCCGCACAATTCGTTGGGCCTCTCCATGCCTCTCGACCCTCTCTCTCAGTTGCCAGAGGAGCCAACCACTCAGATCCCCTTGGAGTTTTACGAGCGCAGACCCCAGCCTGAGGCAACTGCGGCCTTTCTAACGGTGCTCAGCGGCGCCAATGTGGGCATGACGTTTCCCTTGGCGAGGGGTGGAGTTTTGGGGCGCAGCCACCGCGCGGACATCCAGCTCTTGGATCACGCCGTCTCCCGGCAGCACTGTCGGCTGGAGAGAGAAGATGAAGGTTATGTCCTCACCGACCTGGAGAGCCTCAACGGCACATATGTTAACGGCGAGCGCGTCAGCCGCGTTCTCCTGAAGGATGGAGATTACATTCAAGTGGGGGCCAGCACCCTCAAGTTTGCCTACTACAACGCGGCAGAAGAAGCCTTCTTTTTGCAAATGGCCACTGCCGCCCTCTATGACCCGCTAACCGGTCTGTATAACCGACGTTTTTTCCTGAAGCAACTGGAGCTGGAGATCCCCTTTGCCCTTCGCCATCGCATTCCCCTCCACGTGCTCTATCTGGATTTGGATGGGTTTAAGCAAATCAACGACCGCTGGGGGCACTGGGCTGGGGATCAAACCTTAATCCAGGTGGCGCGGCGATTGCAAGCTCACGTTCGCCAAGACGATCTGGTGGCCCGCTTGGGGGGCGATGAGTTTGCCCTGCTGGTGCGCGGGATCCCGAACTCGCAGATCCTAGGGCTGGCAGAACGCTTGCGGCAGGCTGTCCAGACCCTGTTGGTGCAGGCGGGGACGGAGACCATCTCCCTAAGCTGCAGTGTGGGCATCGCCTCTCTGCTGGAGCTGGGAGAGGGAACTGACCCACAAAGTCTGCTGGCTGCTGCCGACAAGGCCCTCTACCAAGCCAAAGCTGAGGGGGGTAACCGAGAGACTTTGCTGTAGTTCAGGGCCAACTGCTGGAGTTTAGGATCCCTCCACCAAACTGGCGTAGGCTTCGGCGCTCATGGTGTCCTCGAGATCTTCGGGGTTGGCAATGCGCACCTTGATCAGCCAGCCATCGCCATAGGGATCGTCGGCAAGGCTTTCGGGGCTCTCCACCACCGCTGTATTCACGGCCACCACCTCTCCAGAAAGAGGGGCATAGAGATCTTCGACGGCTTTGACCGATTCCACCGAGCCAAAGCTTTCCCCTTTTTCAATCTCTGTCCCTTCTTCGGGCAAGCCCACGAAAACGATATCCCCCAGTTGATCGACGGCATAAGCCGTGATCCCAATCACCGCAATATCATCCTCAACATGGATGTACTCGTGGGTGTCCACGTAGCGCAGATGGGATGGATACTCCAGGGCCATGCCGGTTCTCCCGTAGAATTCAGTGGATTATTCTAGGGTCAACCCTTGAAGATGGTAAAGAGCGGATCCCAAGCCCGGCCCGCTAGAGAAACTCCATCAGCAGCCGATTGACCGTTTGCGGAGCTTCCTGCTGCGCCCAATGGCCGCATTCGGGGATGTACTCCTTGCGCAGGCCGTTGGGGAAAAAGGGATCCATCCCCTCAGTTAGCTCGCGGCTGAGGGCAAAGTCTTCTTCTCCCCAAATCAGCAGGGTAGGGGCGAGGATTTGCCGCATGGGCTGCAAAAACAGGTTCTGCAAGGTGGGCAGGTTAAAAAGCTGGCGGTAGTAGTTGAGGGCAGAGGTGAGAACCTTGGGTTTGGAGAGGGCCTCTTGGTAGAGCTTGAGGTCGTGGCGGGTGAAGGCGCTTTTGCGCACCGAAGTTTCCTGGAAAATGCGGCGCACCCAATCTCCCAAATCCCATTGCAGCACCCACTCTGGCAGCCAAGGCAATTGAAAAAAGAACAGGTACCAACTGCGGCGCAGTTGATCCAAGTTGCTCAAGAATTCCCGGCGAAAGCAGGCCGGATGGGGAGAATTGAGGACGGCCAGCTTGCGAATCTCCTCAGGAAAAAATTGCGCCCAGTGCCAGGCAATGGCTCCCCCCCAATCGTGGGCTACGACCACCGCCCTCTGAGCCCCAAAGTGGCTCAGCAAGCCGCGAATATCCTCAGTAAGGGTATCCAAGTCGTAGCCGTGATCCGGTTTGTCGGAATCGTTGTAGCCGCGCATGTCGGGTGCCACCACGCGAAACCGCTGCGCCAACACCGGAATCTGATGCCGCCAGGAGTACCAAAACTCCGGGAAACCGTGCAACAAGATCGCCAGCTCCCCTTCCCCTTGGGTGACGTAGTGCAGTTGAATGCCATTGGTAAGGGCATACCCGTGCTGCCAGGTTCCCATTTTGGCAGCTACCTCAGGAGGAAGGCGGGGGATCCCTGCTTCTGCCATGTCGTCTGCTCTCGAGCTAACCCATGATTTGGTATCCACCCATACTAACCTTTGTCGCCGGTCTTCCCTTTGCCGGCGCAGGCTTTTTGAGAGGCATCCTACGAAGAAAGCTTAAGAGAAAGTCTGCGGGTGAACAGATTAGATGAACACTAGCGCAGAAGGCCAAAGCCCAACATCCCCGCAAAGCGTTGCCATTTTGGGAGCCGGGGCTTGGGGAAGTACCCTGGCGATGCTGGCTCAGGGGCAAGGGCACCGGGTGCGGGTTTGGAATCGCCGCAAGGGCCTGGATTTGGCAGAAGTGCTCCAGGGATCCCAAATCCTCATCTCAGCCGTCTCTATGGCGGGGGTGCGCCCTGTGGTGGAAGCGGTGCGCCAAGTGGGGATCCCGCCGCAGGCAATTTTGGTCTCGGCCACCAAAGGGTTGGATCCACTGCAGCTTCTGACCCCTACCCAAATTTGGGGGGCCACCTTCCCGGAGCAGCCCCTGGTGGTGCTTTCGGGGCCTAATCTTTCGGCGGAGATCCGCCAAGGCTTGCCGGCAGCGGCAGTGGTGGCCAGCCGGGATCCCTGGGCCGCTGTGCAGGTGCAGTATGCCCTTTCCTCGGAGCGGTTCCGCCTCTATACCAGCAGCGATCCGCTGGGAGTGGAGCTAGGCGGCACCCTGAAAAATGTTATCGCCATCGCTGTTGGCGTGTGTGATGGCTTGCAACTGGGGGCCAATGCTCGTGCGGCTCTGGTTACCCGCGGCCTGGCAGAGATGATCCGGGTGGGATCTAAGCTGGGGGCACGGGCAGAAACCTTCAATGGCCTGTCGGGGTTGGGGGATCTGCTGGCCACCTGCCACAGCCGCTTGAGCCGCAACTACCGAGTGGGCTACGGGCTAGGCCAGGGCCAACCCTTGTCGCAGATTTTGGCGGAGATCGAGGGCACCGCCGAAGGGGTTTACACCGCTCCCGTCGTGGTCGAGATCGCTGCCCAGCACGGCATTCAGGTGCCCATCACCCAGGAAGTGCATCTGTTGTTGCAAGGGCAGACCACCCCCACCGCCGCCCTCACCCGCCTGATGGAACGTCAACTGACTTCGGAATAGGCTGCCTTCACTTCTCCCAAAGGAGGAGGGGGGTTTCTGGCATAACCGCAAATCTGCGGATGAGGAAAGTTGTTCCGCACTCTATCAGGATTTTTGCAGAGCAGGGAGATCCCAGAATGAGCGATTTGGCGGAGTTTTTTTTTCCAGAGTTTCCCTATGCTGCAGCTGTAGTTCTTCGACTTGTTCTTGCATCAACTCGGATCTCTCTGGCTCCGGGAAGGCGGACAGTAGGCCCGACAGGTTGGGCCAGGTCTTTGTTTAATTTTTTACAAAGTTATGTCCAAACGCATCCTGGTGATTGAAGACGAACCCTCTATTCGCACCTATCTGCAGAAGGTGTTGCAACGAGCGGGGTACGACACGGTGGCGGCCACCGATGGAGAAGAGGGCTTGCAGATGGTGCGCACCCTGATGCCCGACTTGGTGTTGTGCGATGTGGTGATGCCCAAGCTGAACGGCTATGGGGTGCTGGATGCCCTGAGATGGGATCAGTCTACAGCTCACATCCCCTTCGTCTTTCTCTCCTCGAAAATCTCTCCCGAAGAGATTGAACAGGGGCTATGTTTTGGCTCCGATGCCTATCTGACGAAGCCCGTTGACCAGAAACGCCTGCTGAAAGCCGTTGCTGCCCAATTGTCTTGAGTTGACCAAAAGGCGCGGCAAGCCCCGTCCTTCAGGGCAGGGAAGGATAGCGCCGACCGTAGCCGACGCCCTTTAAAAACGCAGTGCCGGCCATG
>NZ_JBSSDD010000011.1:0-80920 GCF_054060415.1 Thermostichus sp. OS-CIW-32
AACTCGGACGTGAAACGCATCAGCGGCGAACCTACTGGCAGGGCGACCTGCTGGCAACCTAGCTCGGTGCCAGGCCCACCACCCTAACCCAATCAGTAGGAGAGTATCTTGATCAAGTGATAGTGGTTGAGAGCTAGTTTTTGTTCATAGCTCCTCTCTCTTTATAAGAGAGGAGCTCAGGTTTTGCATAAGGTTTCACCTGTCAGTTCAACAGGCTAGATCCCATCCCAAACATTCCTGCATCACCTGGCCCAATAGGTACAGGGATCCGCAGATTACAGCTGGTGGCTCAGTGAGGTTTTTCGGCTTGAGCAACTGAGCCCGAAGAGCGGAGAGATTGGGCAGTGCCCGTGCCGAGGCGAGATGAGGCTGCAGAGTCTGGGCTAGCTGAGCAAGTTGCTCGGGATCCGTCCCAGAGTGGCCGGCAATTGGCAGAGCGAAAAAGCAATCTCCTGGTCGCAGCAGGGTGCTGAGAATGCCCTGGACATCTTTGGTGGTGAGGATGC
This sequence comes from Thermostichus sp. OS-CIW-32, assembly GCF_054060415.1. Classification (NCBI taxonomy): domain Bacteria; kingdom Bacillati; phylum Cyanobacteriota; class Cyanophyceae; order Thermostichales; family Thermostichaceae; genus Thermostichus; species Thermostichus sp. OS-CIW-32. Next base: position 507 of record NZ_JBSSDD010000011.1, read on the forward strand.
CCACATACCAGGTGAGGGGGCCAGGTTGATACTTATCCAGATAGCGACGGAGAGCCTGGGCAGCGGGTAAGTTGTGGGCTCCATCCATCAGCAACTGGCGGGATCCAATCTGCACCCGCTGTAGGCGCCCCGGCCAACGGGTGATGGCAAATCCTTTTTCTACAGTGGCATCCGGGATCCGCCAGCCCTGTTGCTGTAGAGTTTCTACAACGGCAAGAGCTACTGCCGCATTGGTGAGTTGTACATCGCCGCTGAGGGGCAGGGTGAGGAGCTGCCCTCGCCATTGGGCGGTTTGAGGCTCTGACCATTGTAGAGGGTCGACCACCCTCAGGGGGCTTTGCAACTGCTCTGCCTTGGCTTGGATAACTGCTGTGACCTCTGGAGTTTGGGGTGCGCACACTGCCGGGATCCCTGGCTTGAGAATACCCGCCTTTTCAGAGGCAATTTGGGGAAGGCTGTTGCCCAAGCGCTGCCAATGATCCCAGCCGATGGAGGTGATAGCCGTTACCACTGGCTCGATCCCAGCATTGGTAGCATCCAGCCGCCCCCCCAGGCCCACTTCTATCACTGCCACATCCACCTTTTGCCAGCGGAAGTACAGCCAAGCGGCAGCGGTGATAACCTCAAACTGGGTGGGAGAAGCCTCGTCAGGGGCATAGGTTTGTAGGCAGTCTCGCACCTGGGCCAGCGCTTGGCTCCAGTCGTTGGCGGAAATGTATTCCCCGTTCAGCCAAATCCGTTCCCGCCAGTCCACCAAATGGGGAGAGGTGTAGCGGCCCACACGATAGCCTGCCGCCCACAACACGTGGCTGACCCAGGCACAGACAGATCCTTTGCCGTTGGTGCCGGCTACGTGGATGGCCGGGATCCCAGCTTGGGGCTGTCCTAGACGCTGCAGCAAGACTTGCATGCGTTCCAGACTGAGATCCACACCAAAATGGCCCAGGGACTCCAGAAAGGCCGGCCAATCCCAGTCTGGGATCTGGGACAGGGTTAGGGACAAGTTGCTCTGGTTCAAGCAAAGACTCCGTCTTGCCAGGGTAGGTGAGATTTGGGATTTTTTCTAGGGATCAACAATTCTAGAGGTTCACTACAAAAGCGTCACGGATGCCCGGCTGCTTGAGCACCTCTTCTAGGATCCCATCCGGCAGGGGATCGTCCAAGCTGAGCACCATGACTGCATCGCCGCGGATGATCTTGCGCCCCACCTGCATGCTGGCGATGTTGACATTGTAGGCTCCCAGCAGGGTGCCAATCCGTCCGATGATTCCCGGCATATCCCGGTGCAGGGTCATCAGCATGTTGGCGGAAGGGGGCACATTCACCGGGAACTCGTCGATCTGGGTAATCCGCACCTCTCGCTCCCCAATCAACGCCCCCGAAACCGAGCGGATCCCATTGGGGCCGTGGGCAATCAACGTCAGGGATCCGGAATAATCTTTCAAGGAGGGATCTCGAGTTTCCACCACCCGAATGCCCCGTTCTTTGGCCTCGATGGAGGCGTTGACGTAGTTGACCCGCTCCCGCAGCGCCAGCGTCAAAAGCCCTTTGAGAGCGGCAATGACGATCGGCTGACCATCTTTTTCTGCCAGATCTCCCTGCAGGCGGATCTCCAACTGGTTGACGCGATCCCCCGCCAATTGGCCAACCAAGTTGCCCAGGGTTTCGGCCAAGTCCAGGTAGGGTCTGAGGTTTTGCAGCACCTCTGCCTGTAGGCCGGGGATGTTCACGGCAGAGCGGGCCGGCAGCCCCAGCAACACATCGCGGATCTGCTCGGCCACATCAATGGCCACATTCACTTGGGCTTCTTCGGTGGAGGCCCCCAAGTGGGGAGTGAGCAGGACTTCTTTGCCCAGGGAAAACAGCGGGGAGTCCTTCAGGGGCTCGTTGGCAAATACATCCAAAGCCGCTCCGGCAATTTGGCCGGATTTCAGGGCTTCGTACAGGGCTTGTTCATCCACCAAACCGCCGCGGGCGCAGTTGATCAGGCGAGCGGTCGGCTTCATCATGCGAAAGGTTTCGGCGTTGAACAGGTTGGTGGTTTCAGGGGTTTTGGGAACGTGCAAGGTGATGTAGTCCGATTCCTGCACCAAAGTTGTGAAGTCCACCAGGCGCACCCCCAGTTGCTCGGCCCGCTCCACGGATAGATAGGGGTCATAGGCCAGCAGCTTCATCCCCATCGCCTTGGCAATCTGGGCCACATGGGATCCAATCCGACCCAATCCGACAATCCCCAGCGTTTTTTTGTAGACTTCTACGCCGACAAACTCTTGCCGATTCCACAGGCCCGACTTCAGAGAGGCATTGGCATCGGGTATGTGGCGGGAGAGGGCCATCATCAAGGCAATGGCGTGCTCGGCAGCGGCAATGGTGTTGCCCTCTGGGGAGTTGACCACCAGGATCCCGGCTTTGGTTGCGGCGGGCACATCGATGTTATCGACACCAACGCCCGCCCGCCCGATGATTTTTAAGTTCGTCCCCGCCTCGATTACCTCTCGGGTAACCCGTGTACCGGAGCGCACCATGATGGCATCGTAGTTGGGGATGACCGCGATCAACTGCTCTGGGGTGAGCTGGGTTTGCACATCCACCTGAGCGACTTGGGAGAGAATGTCGATCCCCGCCTGATCGATGGGATCTGTGACGATGACTCTGGGCATAAGCAGCGTTAGTCCAGTGGGATGGAGGGCAACAGAAGTAGGGGAACAGATTACCCAAAAAATTGGGTCTAAAGCTCCGTCCTACTGCTACGCAGTTCGCCTTGGCCTCAGGAAGCTGCAGGAGGGCTTTAATGCTATGGTCATCCTTAGCGGCAGGGTAGTCAACCGCTCTGTTCAAGCAAGCGGGCTATAGGCCTTAAGCCCAGCAGTGCGAAGGCCAACGAAGACGCGCTGTGAATATTCTGGTCGTCAATGCCGGTTCCAGCAGCCTCAAATCCTCCCTATTTCTGACGGTTGAGGGAAGGGTGGAGGCCACGCCCATCTGGCAAGCCCAGGTGGATTTCACCTACAAGCCGGGGGAGGCCCTCATCCAGACTCGTCGGCGAGGCGGTGGGTGGGAATCTTTTCCCTCCGCTTCACCTGAGGGAGGGATCGGCCAACTGGCCCCGCTGTTTCAAAGCCTCTGGCAAGGGGAGGGATCCCTGCTCTCCCAGGCGGCTGAGATCGGCGGCGTCGGCCATCGGGTGGTGCATGGGGGATCCCTGTACCGGCAGCCCACCTTAATTACGCCAGAGGTGGAGAGGGCGATTGAGCAATTGATCCCCTTGGCCCCAGCCCACAACCCTGCCGCGCTGGCTGGCATCCGTCTGCTAAGGCAACTGTTGCCGGGGATCCCTCAGGTGGCCGTTTTCGACACCGCCTTCCACCAGCAAATGCCTCTGGCCGCAGCCCTCTACCCCCTTCCCTACGCTTGGGCTGAACAAGGGATCCGCCGCTACGGGTTTCATGGCATCAACCACGAGCATTGCGCCCGTCGCGCTGCCGAGATCTTGAACCGACCCCTGGAGGAGTTGCGGCTGATCACTTGTCACCTGGGCAACGGCTGCTCGTTGGCGGCCATTCGCGGGGGCAGAAGTGTGGACACCACCATGGGCTACACCCCCCTGGAGGGCTTGATGATGGGATCCCGGTCGGGGTCAGTGGATCCGGGCATTTTGATCCATCAGTTGCGCCAGGGCATGAGTGTGGATGAACTGGATCGGATCTTGAACCGAGAATCGGGGTTGAAGGGCGTTTCCGGCCTGAGCAGCGATATGCGGGTTGTGTTGGAGGCAATGGAGGCAGGCCATGCCCGGGCGGAGCTGGCTTTCGATCTGTTTGTCCACCGTCTGCGCAGCCAGATTGGGGCGATGCTCATGAGCTTGGATCGGCTGGATGCGCTGGTGTTTTCTGGGGGGATTGGGGAAAACTCAGCACCGGTGCGGGCGGCAGCCTGTGCAGACCTAGGTTTTTTAGGGATCCAGATCGACCCGGTTTTGAATGCCGGATCCCCCCGCAACTGCGATATCAGCACTTCGGATGCTCCGGTGCGGGTTCTGGTGATCTCAGCCCAAGAGGACTGGGCCATTGCCACAGCTTGCCAAAACCTTTTGCAAGGGGAATAGACGAAGGATCCCAGGCCGCTGCTTGCCAGGTTCTCTCCTTTCCGCCCACTGGCTTGGTGGAGACAAACTCTAGACAATAAGCTCAAAAAAAGAAGACCTTTTGGAGTGGAGGAAAACCATGCAGCGAAGGCATGAACGGATCCCATTGCTGGTGCTGCTGAGCAGTGTTCTGGTGGGGTGTGGGGGCACGACCGGCAGCAGCGATCTTCTGCCCCTGCCGCCTCCCATACCTGCTCCATCCCTCACCATTACTGATCTCTCTCCGCGCACCGTCTTGGTGGGGCAAACTCCAACCTTTGTGGTGTCTTTTCGGGTAGAGGCCCCTGCCGGGATCCGGGGTTCCAACGCCTTTTTGGCTTCCGTCACCACCCCACTGGGCAATTTCGTAACTCTGGGAGCTTTTGATGCCGCTCAGTTGCCCGGCTGCTTCGTTGGGGCGACCACCTGCACCGTTACAGGGCTGACCCTGACCCAGAATCGCTTTACCCTCACTCAAACGGGATCCCATCAGCTCACCATCAGTGTGTTCGATCGGCAGGAGCGGCTGGGCAGCGGCAGTTTCACATTTACTGGAGTGCTTTGAAAACGGTTTGGATAAAGACACAGAGGATACTAGTCTTGCAGGATCCCCAGAAACTCAAAACTCACTCTAGGCCCTATCTCTCAGGTGGATTTCTGAGGCTTCCGGCCAAGGGATCAGGCCACCTCGGTCAAACTTGAACGGCCTCGCCGTTCCTGAGGAGATCGAGTTTTGTTGCTTCAAATCGGGTGGGGATAAAGTCGAGTATGTAGTCACTCTAAACATCATGGTCTAAACATCATGAATGAAACCTTTCCGTCTGGCTCCCCTCTCCCTCTGGAAGAGGAGCTGAGGGTGGTCGCGGAAGCGGCGCGGAGCGTTTGGGCACGGTCTCCAGCAGGAATGTAACTCGGAGATCCCAACTCAGGTGATCCGGATCAGCGCAAGCCTTTGGTCAGGGGAGTAGGTTATAGTTATCCAAAAAGATAACAATTTTGACGAAAAAGACATCTTCTGCTTTCCCCAAGCTGACCTTTGGATATGCTGAAGCCGATCTAGGGAATGGAGGCGCTGAACTGTGGAGAATGGGATCGTGTGTCAACTCACTTTAGAATGGACCGAGGCCGACCGGCGCCGATCGCAAACGGTTTCGCCTGTCCCCTCTAAGCTGGTTACCATTGGACGGGATCCCAGCTGCGATGTGGTGCTCAATGACCCAACTCGCTCGGTCTCAGGAGTTCACGCCGGGCTTTATTTTGATCCCAAAACCTTAAACTTTCACATTCGCAACTTAACTCGGGATCGTTTGCCTCCTAAGCAGCCCAACCCTGTCTGGGTGAATGGCCGAAAAATGATTCAGGAGGAGCCTGCGCTTGAGGCCAATAGCCAAATTCAGTTGGGGCACATTGTGCTGAGGGTGAAGTCTATAGAAGTGGCCAGGAAGGATCAGGGGGATCTCCTCAGCCGCGGCACTTTGGACACCCTCAAGGTTAAGTGCAGCCGCCTGGAAAACCCTCACTACCTGCCCCCAGAATATCAGGGTCAGAATTGTCCCTACTGTGGACATTTGGTTTTGAGCGCTACCTTGGTGATCCCTCCTCCAGAAGCTGGCAAAGCCCCACAACCTCCTCTCTAGAGGACCAACCCTTTCTATTCTTCTTAATTCTTCTTACAGATCCCAGTGGCTGATCCAAGTCCGTGGGGGATAGAAAAAAGGGATCCCGGGCAAACCAAAAGTGACCTGTGAGGTCGCGCTGTTCTGTGTTTTCTCAATGGCCTCTTCATGATCTTTGTAAAGGTAAGGAGAAGCTATGCAAATTCAACTGAGCTGGGAAGATCCCATCACCGAAGAACAGCAGGAGCTGATTTTTCCATTGCCTCTTGCCTTGGGCAGGGAGCTGGCCCAATTGCCACAGGAATGGCAAGGTCGAGAAGTGGCGCGGGCTGTGTTTGCCAGCCAGGAGATCTCCCGTTATCACGCCCTCGTCTATCTCGGTGAGGATGGCCAGGTCATCTATGAAGATCGCAGTGCCAACGGCAGCCGCATCAATGGGGAAAAAATCCGTCAGGCACGCCGGGTGCTCCAGGGGGGAGAAGTGGTGGAGCTTGGCCCCTACAGCATCACCGTGGGTTTGGTGTCCCCCAGGGATCCCAATGCCACCCTTCTGACCGCCACCCCTACTCTTTTGCTGGAGCCGCGCACCGAACTGATTCGCCCGGCCACCCAACCCGACACCGCATTTGAGGTTCCCCCGGCTTCCACGGTGGTTTTCGCCCCAGAGCAGCTTCCCGAGGTGCGGCCTGGCTCGGATTTTCCGCCGCCGGATTTGTTTCGAGCTGAGCAAATTGCCCTGAGCGCCCTCAAAGCCACCGGACTGCCTGTGGAGGAGACCCTCTATTTGGCCTTGGGCGGCGGTATCGGCAGCTTTGTCTGGGTGGATACCCTGCGCATCTACGGGGTCAGACCGGAACACATCCGCGTCATCAGCATTGCCCGCAAACCCTACGAACGGTATGAACGGCTTTTGACCAACTGCCAGATCCCCCGCTGGAAGCGAATTCGCTCTGGCTCCGATTCTTGCCCGGACAACATTTGGGGCTGGCCTGGCTATGCTCTGCGGGATGCTTGGCGTTCCTTTTTCTCCGGCCGATTGTTGGAAGCACTCGGCTTTTTGTGGCAGGTATTTAGTGAGCCCTTGTTGGCAGATACCTATACGCCGCGGGCGGGGGATGTATTTGCCTCAATGGATCGGGAGGCAGCCCGAATTGGTTGGGAGCAAATGTTGTGTTACGGCCATATTCGCGCCATTCGCAAAACGGAGGATGGGCGATATGTGGTGGCCTATTCGGCAACGCGGCCCGGCCATACGGATCACCGTTTTATGGTGGCCAAGTATCTCCATTTGGCAACTGGATATCCGGCCATCAAGTTGCTCAACGACCTGCAGGAGTTTCGCGAAAAAACAGGAGATTTGAGATCGGTGGTACACGGCTATGAGCCTCATGATCACGTTTATGAGCAGTTGGAGAAACAAGGTGGCACCGTCCTAATTCGGGGATTTGGGATCGTCGCCTCTCAGGTGATGGAACGCCTTTACGAAGCCCGCAAAGTCAACCCCCGCATCTCGGTGGTGCATCTGAGCCGTGCGCCCAAAAGCGGTAATCGCTTCGGACGAGCCAAACGGGCAGTGGATAACCATTGGGAGTTTCAGCCCTTCAACTGGCCCAAGGGCACTTGGGGAGGAGTTCTGCGTGCCAAATTGGAAGCGGCGACCCCCCTGGAACGGCGCGAACTGCTGGAAGCTTGGGGCGGCACCACGACAGCAAGTCGGCGGAAATGGCGGCGGATCGTGCGGCAAGGGTTGCGAGAGGGCTGGTACTCGATTGTGTTCGGCAAGGTGGAGTCGGTGGTTCCCGGCGACAAGGGTAAGCCGGTAACCTACATTCGAGGTACCCACAACAACACGCAATTAAAGGTGGAGGCCGATTTCGTTATCGACTGTACGGGTTTGGTTTCGGATCCCATGACCAATCCTCTCCTCAACGATCTAATTACCCACTACAACCTGCCCCTCAATCCTCATGGGCGCTTGCATGTCTCCAACGACTTTGAGCTGGTGGAGATGCGCAACCGGGATGGGCGAATGTACGCCGCTGGGATCATCACCTTGGGCGGGCCCTATGCGCCGGTGGATACGTTTTTGGGTTTACAGTACTGTGCCCATCGCTCGGTGGAACACCTGGCTCGACTGCGGGCACCGGGGGTCAAAGGCTTAGAAGGGATCCGATCCCTGTGGCAATGGTGCAAGTGGGCCCTAAACATCAGCCCCTAGCTTGCCGACATTGGGCAACGCTCCTGGATTTTGCCGGATGTTTATGGTTATCAACGCTATTGTTGGCGACACATCATGGCTATTCCCCATCCCGTTGAACCTGGTGAAAGGGGTGTTGCGTTGATCCCCAACTCTTCTATACCAAAGGGGGAAGGGTTGGGGGTGAGGGCCAGAAGGTTCCCTCAAACATACTGGGAGCGACACGGATCCTGATGATCTCGATTGGCAAAACTGCGGGAGGAAAAAATGACTCCGACCTTGATTGGCCGCTGGCAAACTCGCATTTTCTTATTGGCCACCGTTGGTGTTTTGGCAAGTTTACCCTTTTATTTTGGGATCACTGGACATGGCGGCAGCCTCACCTATTTTTGGGTGCTGTTCTACGTAGGTCTGTTTGGCTGTGTTTGGGATGTTGTTTATAACTACCTGATGGGGTGGATGTGGGATCACGATTGGCCTGGGATCCTTCAGCTTTTGGCCGGCATTTGGGAAGGGCTTTTTTTGGGTACAGTCTTGAAGGTGGTGGGTCTTCCTTATATCCCAACCCAACGGTTTGACTTGGGAGATTTTATTCTCCACTACAGTGTGGTCTGGGTTTGCCTTTACCTCAGCGCTTGGGTGGTAATGCGCATTTTGTTTCCCCGCTGGCGCTTTCGCGGTGGAGAGTGGCTGGGGCCATGGCCTCGCTCTGGCAGCTAGAGAGGGGATCCACTGCCGCTAGAATCAGGCTGGGAGACCTCCCCGGATAAGTCTGTGTTTTGATCAGGTCTGTGCAGGCTAAGGGGAGTTGAGACTTGTTGCTGACCCAGATTTTTGCCCCATGCAAGCCTGTACCCTGATTGCCCGCGCCAAGATCAACCTCTACCTGGAAATCCTCGGCTCCCGTCCTGATGGGTATTCAGAGGTGGCGATGGTGTTGCAGAGCATTCATTTGGCGGATCGCCTGCAGTTGAAGTGCCGTCCTCACGGGATCCACCTCACCTGCGATCGTCCAGAAGTGCCTGCAGATGCCCGCAACCTTGCCTATCAAGCCGCTGAGCTGCTGCAAAAAGAGTGTCACTCTGCCGCTGGCGTGGAGATTCACATCGAAAAGCACATTCCGGTGGCAGCAGGTTTGGCGGGGGGCTCGGCTGATGCGGCGGCGGTTTTGGTGGGGTTAAACCAACTGTGGGGGCTGGGCCTGACGGTGGGAGAGTTGCAGAGTTTGGCAGCCCGCTTGGGATCCGACATTCCCTTCTGTATCCAGGGGGGAACGCAACTGGCCACCGGGCGCGGGGAAGTTTTGGAGCCGCTGGCCGATTGGGAAGGGATCCCTGTGCTGCTGGCCAAGCCCAAGCACCTGGGGGTTTCCACCGCCTGGGCCTATCAAGCCTTTCGTTCTCGTCAGGGGAGCTTGGGAGGGGATGCCCTACCCAAACCCACACTGCCCACCTTGCCGCAGGCGTTGGCGGCTCTCAGCCGTCAGGATCCGCCGGCGTTAGCCAGGAGTTTGCGCAATGACTTGGAACAGGTGGTTTTGCCGGAGTACGCGATTGTAGGGGAACTGCGCCAAGCTCTTCTCTCGGCGGGGGCCCTGGGATCCCTGATGTCGGGGTCGGGGCCAACGGTCTTCGGAATCATGCCCAGCCTGGAGCTGGCCGCCCAAGTGCGCAACACCCTGCGTCACCAGTTTCAGGATGTAGAGTTTTGGGTGACGCAGTTTGCCCCCACTGGGATTCTGCTGCAGCCGGATCCCTGTAGCCTCAGTCCTACCTAGGTTGTCGACTGGATGGGCTGAATGTGGGATCCCCACCAGCCTTCTCTATTCTTCCCTCTGGTTGGCATAGTAGGATGAGCACCTAAACTTAACCTTGCGTTCACAGACTGCTGGCTTTAGCGGTCAAGTTATCTCTCTGCTCTGAACCTCCCTCATGCCGCCCATCACCAAGATCCTGATCGCCAACCGGGGTGAGATTGCCCTGCGCATCATCCGCACCTGTCAGGAAATGGGGATCCGAACTGTGGCCGTTTACTCCACTGCGGATCAGAACTCCCTGCACGTCCAACTGGCGGACGAGGCTGTTTGCGTAGGAGATGCCCCGGTGGCCAAAAGCTACCTCAACATTCCCAACATCATCTCGGCAGCCCTCACCCGCGGGGCCACTGCCATTCATCCGGGCTATGGGTTCTTGGCGGAGAATGCCAAATTTGCCGAGATGTGTGCCGACCACAACTTGATCTTCATCGGCCCCTCGCCAGAGGCGATGCGCAAGATGGGCGACAAGGCCACGGCCCGCGAGACCATGCAAGCGGTGGGGGTGCCGACGGTGCCGGGCAGCCGCGGGTTGATCACCTCTGAGGAGGAGGCAGTGAAGCTGGCGGAGAAAATCGGCTACCCCGTGATCATCAAAGCCACCGCCGGTGGCGGGGGGCGGGGTATGCGGGTGGCGCGGGATGCCCAGGAGCTGCTGAAGATGCTGCGCACCGCTCAGGGGGAAGCCCAAGCAGCCTTTGGCAACGGCGGGGTTTACTTGGAGAAGTTCATCGAGCGCCCCCGTCATGTGGAGTTTCAGATCTTGGCGGATAGTCAGGGCAATGTGGTGCATCTGTACGAGCGGGATTGCTCCATTCAACGGCGGCATCAAAAGCTGTTGGAAGAGGCCCCCAGCCCGGCTTTGACTGCAAGCTTGCGCGCCCGCATGGGAGCAGCGGCGGTGAAAGCGGCCAAGGTGGTGAATTATGTGGGGGTGGGCACGGTGGAGTTTTTGCTGGACAAAAATGGCCAGTTCTACTTCATCGAGATGAACACCCGCATCCAGGTGGAGCATCCGGTTACTGAGATGGTGACCGGGCTGGATCTGATTGCCGAGCAGATTCGCATTGCCCAAGGTCAACCCCTCACCTTTCGCCAGAAGGATGTGGAGTTGCGGGGCCATGCCATCGAATGCCGCATCAACGCCGAGGATCCCAAGCAGCAGTTTCGGCCTTGCGCGGGCACGATCAGTGCCTATTTGCCCCCTGGGGGGCCGGGGGTGCGCATGGATTCCCACATCTACACCGACTACACCATTCCCCCCTACTACGATTCGCTGTTGGGCAAGCTGATCGTCTGGGGGCCTAACCGGGCAGCAGCCATCCGCCGCATGCAGCGGGCTTTGGGGGAATGTGCCATCACTGGGGTGCCCACCACGATCCCTTTCCACCAGCAGATCCTGCGCCACGAGGCTTTTTTGCGGGGCGAGGTGTACACGGACTTCATCGCTCAGCATTTGATGCCGGGGTAGGGGCCGAGTCCAAGCTGGAGCTTGCTCGCAGGGGAAGGATAGAGTTGGTTGAGGGTTGCCAGTGGGCTAAAGATGAGGGATCCCCGACCTGGTCAGGTTCGACAGACTCAACCGAGCGGCCCTGCTCCCAGTCTCAGCCATCTGGCGGCGCAATTTTTGCAGGAGCGGGAGCGGGATCTGGCCCCTGCCAGCCGCCGTACCTACCGCATTGCTCTGGAGCAGTTTGCCAAAACTTGCCCGGTGCCGCTGCCCCAGGTGCAGCCTGTCCACGTTCAGTCCTTTTTGAACAGCTTGAAAGGGCGACCATTCCAAAGCCGCTCTGGCCAGCGGATCCATCCGCCCGCTTCCCCGGCCACCTACAACCTCAAGCGGTTGGCCTTGCAACAATTTTTTGAATGGGCCAGCCAACGGGGCTACCTTCAAGATCCCCTGCCCACCCAAGCCATTCGACCTGCCCGCCTACCCGCTCGTTTGCCTCGCGATCTGGATCGGTTGTTGTTGCAGCGGGTGTTGCAGCGGGCCCAAAACCATTCTCTGCGCTACGCGGCTTTGATTCGCCTGATGCTGGAGTGCGGGCTGCGGGCCCAGGAGCTGTTGGACTTAACCGTTCAAGATTTTCAAATCAGCCCTGAGGGATCCCTGTTGGAAGTGCGCTGTGGCAAGGGGAGCAAACCCCGCGCTGTGGCAGTAGGGGATCCCCTCTCCGAGCTGTTGCAACAGTATCTGAGCCGAGAACGGGGCCCGTGCGCGCCGACGGATCCCTTGTTTGTTTCCCAATCTCGCTGCTTGGCCTACCGGGGGCGCCCCCTCACCTACGATGGCCTGCGGCATATTGTGCTCAAGCTAACCGAGCCTGAGCCGGGACATCAAACCCCTCACCAGTTTCGCCACAGTTTTGCCACCTTGTTGCTGGATCGCGGCGTTGCCCCCGAACATATCCAGCACCTGCTGGGCCACACAACTGCCGCCATGACGATGCGCTACACCCAGCGGGCCAACTTGAGAGCAGCCATCGCCCGTTCCCGCGAGATCTTAAATCAGGGCTTGGTTTAGGGATCCCTGGCTGTACTATGGCCTCTGTCGTTTCCAGTGAGACAGACGCGGATTGCTCGCAGAAAGAGGGATCCCCAAAAAGAGATCAACGATCCTCAAGGACGGACAAACCTGACTAAGGTGGTTTGGAATGACCTGAAAACAACCGATAACCAATGGGTTATTTCAAGTTACACGCTGGAGAGGAATGTAGAGCACATGCTCTCTCCCCTTGCCAATGGGCAACTGCGGCCCAAGACTGGCCTTCTGTTGTCCCAACCAGATGATCAGGTTTTTGTTCTCAGGATAGTATTCCAAAACATACTTGATGAAGTCATCAATTGTACATGGCTCGTTGAAACCTCCCATCCACTGATGAAAGTGGCTATGCACTTCGCTGGCTATAGTAATCAGGTTGGAAAGATTTGCTGCAATCTTTGGATAGTGCGCTTCAGAGTAGAGATGGTGAACCGTTAGGCTACTGGCTGTTTTTCGAGTAACTCTACAGAGATTTTTATCCCTTCTTCTTGCAAGCTCTTTTGCTCTTTCTATCTGCCTTTGTCTATCCTGGATTGTCTTGACGATTGCCTGAATCTGGGGTTCAATGCGTTCGCCAACATCTCGACACCAGTCTTTTCTGTGGTTTTGCTTGAGGACTTCTACCATAATCTTGGCAAGCTCATAGATGCCTCGCAAAGAGAGGTAGACAGTGTCGTCGTTGCCAAAGCGTGTGTAATGAACGTCTTTGATGAGTTTACTTTGTTTTGATGCAATCTCAAGCGCTTTCTTAAGGTAATCAGTTCGAGTTCCAAAGATCGTCACAACATCTTGAAGAGATAGCCAAAACTGATCTTGTCTTCTGACCAGAGAGGAGCTGTTTTCGAGGATCCTATGATCCACCAGAGCCTTCTGACTCTTGCGATACTCTTCCTTGAACCAATTCCTAATGCTTGTGCTAATGCTTGTGTCTGTAGAGTACTTACGACCTTGCTCTGACCTAGACCTTAAAAAGGATAAAATGGCGTAAGCACCAGACTGCGTGTATTCTCTCAGCCCCGAACTTTTGTTGATAACGCGATAGTCTTTACCTTCCACCAGTTCCCACTCATCATCAGGGATACTGTCAAAGTAGGCTTCAATCTCCCTGAGTTCCTCAAGGCTGATACCCAAAAATTCGGCGAGCTTGCTTGAAGAAACATAGACTATAGCCATTGCTCAAATTTCTCCGTAAGGCTTTTGTAGAAGAGAGTCAATCGCTGGAAAATTTTGTCATCCCCGGTTGGAGAATCGGGATGGTAGATCTTGCTCAGGCGATAAAAGGCAGCTTTGATGTCCTCATTGGTAGCTCGATCGGGGTCAAGTCCAAAAACCCGCCATGGCAAGTCGTACTTGAAGATGTTGATCCCGTTGATGCAGCCATACCCCTCTTCCCCCTCTTCGTTGGGAAGGATCCCGATGTGCTGACGATAAATGCGCTCCAAATCGTCTATGTTGGATAAGCTCAGCTTGCCCATGCCGCTGGTTGCCAGTTTGAAGCTGGCTGACTTTCTCAGCTCGGCTGCGTTTTTAACGCCAAAGTGGTTGTAAATCGCTTTCTGCAGCTCTTTGACAGACAACCGAGGCGGTGGCTGTAGCTGCCTGACCACAAACCGCGCAAAATTCTCCAGGAGTTCCTTAGAGATGCCGTAGGTATCGGAAAGGCGCTGGATTTCTGCAGCAATCGCCCCTTGCGGATCGGGCTTGGTCTCTTCTCTTGAGGTTGCCCTAGTTGTTTTTGGTTTTGTGCTGGCGGCTTTTTTGGGCATGGCTTCCCCTCAAGTCAGTGATGCCAAGTGTAGATCCGCACAAAACTTATAGGCTGTCTGTGAATTTATTTGCACAATGATGCAGACAATCTTAGGTCAGTGTAACAATGTTGCCGGTACCTGTAAAGCTTTGCACCACATAAGCTTCGCCATACCGATGCCCAGTTGGATGGCTTGGTGTGGGGAGCAGATCCGCACTGGGCGGCCCCGCAGGCGAATCTCGCCAGCATCCGGCTGGTAGAGGCCCGCCAGCATGTTCATCAGGGTGGTTTTCCCGGCGCCATTCTCCCCCCGGAGAGCGTAAATCTCCCCGGCCCGTAGTTCAAAGTCCACGCTAGAGCGCCCCCAGCTTGCCTGTTCGGTTGAGTTCCCCCGCCAGGATCCCTACCAGACAGGCTCTCTCATAAAAAGGCTGATCATAAATGGAAGGCTCTCTGAAGAAAGAGGTACACAGGTTGAGTACCACCTTTCCTTGGCAGTGAACGTATTTCCGGCTACTTTTCAGCGCCAACTTGGGGCCGCCCCTTCAGCTTTTGGGGATCAGCCGCTTCGGACAGGCAGCACGGATGTGGGATTCGCTCAGGTCGGGCATGAGAGCCAAGGCCCGCTGAGCATCAATTTGCGCTTCGCACACTGCCTCCAGTACCTGCTCAGCCATCAAGGAAAGGGGCATATCGGCGGTTTGCTCGGGATCGGTATCCAGGGAAATTTGTCGGACTCCCACAGGGGGGGGTGGCAACACCGGCGGAGCTGCCTGCGGGGATAGGGTGGTGGAAGTGCCCACCTCCAACTGCGCTTCTGCCAGGGCCACACCGTGCCCCACCATCAACAGGGATCCCAGCAACAGGAGCCATCCCAGCCCACGCCCCCCTTTGCGGAACTGAGTCGGAGCCTTCTGCTGTCGCTCAAGGCTGCTGATGTTTACGGCCCTCTTGAACCTGTCACCGAGCATGTCACCTCTCCGAAACCACCCCTTTGCTCAAGATATCCAACACAACTTGAATTTGCAGTAGGCTATCGTTGGCCCTCCAGGTAGTGCCCACCCGTTGCCAAACTTTGCCCGCTCCAGCCCTGCCCCCTCTATGGCCCGTCTGTCTCAAGAGCTAGCCCGGTTTTCCCGCCTTCCCGAGAGCCCAGAGCAACCCGAACCCTCCCCGGAAGGGTTGATCCGCATCGAAGACATTCTAAAACTGGCGGGCGAGCGCAGTTTTGGCTTGTTTTTGGCGGTGCTCTCTTTCCCTTCTGCTTTGCCTCTGCCGGCTCCCGGCTATTCCACTCCCTTTGGCGTGGTCATCCTGTTGCTGGCCGCACAAATGCTGGCAGGGCGAACCACTCCTTGGCTGCCGAAATGGGTGTTGCAGACCTCTGTTGAGCGGAGGCAATTTCAAAAGTGGGCGCAGGCCGGGATCCCGTGGCTGCAGCGTATTGAAAAAATTGCCCGCCCCCGTTGGAAGCAGCTTTGCACCACACGGCTCGGCCAAGTCTGGCTGGGCACCTGGATCGGCTTGATGGGGATTTCCATGATCATCCCCGTTCCAGGCACCAACACCCTGCCGGCAATGGGGGTTTTCGTCACCGCCTTTGGCCTCCTGGAAGAAGACGGGATCCTGTGCAGCTTGGGATCCCTGATCTGTGTAGCAGGAGGACTGCTGACCACTTCCATTTTGATCGGCCTGTGGTTGGGGGGAACAACCCTTTTGGATTGGCTGGGGAGATAGCCGTGCCGACACCGCTTATTCCGGCCTTGCACCGGTTATCGGGATGTCGGGG
Source organism: Thermostichus sp. OS-CIW-32 (assembly GCF_054060415.1). NCBI lineage: Bacteria > Bacillati > Cyanobacteriota > Cyanophyceae > Thermostichales > Thermostichaceae > Thermostichus > Thermostichus sp. OS-CIW-32. The sequence continues at coordinate 16,334 of NZ_JBSSDD010000011.1, forward strand.
CCAGCGCCAGATCCTGAGTGAGGCGCAACTCGATCACCTGATTGGGATCCAGCACCACCACCTGCGGCGCCGTTACATTGCCGATCACCGCTCCGGCCACCCCTGCCCCCAGCACTTCCTCTGTGGCAATGGCATTGTCTCCGGTTACCAAGCCGAGAATAGCGCCTGCTGCTGCACCGATGGCCGCATCCTGAATGATTTTGCCTGTGGTGGTGTAGCGGGGATCCTTGACATCGTGGATGATGTCCGATTGGGCAGCCAAGGGGAACAGTTGGTTGTTGACGATAATGCTTTCCGCCACAAAACGGGTGCCCCCTGGGGCCGGCTCAAAGCGGCCATCCACCCGTGAGCCAAAAGGCACCAGAATATCCCCCTGGGCGTTGCGAATCGGGTTGCGGACGATCAAAGACATGGGCCGGGTTTCGTTGGGGGCAATGAAGAGGCGCTCGTTGAAGGGGGTGGTGGTTTGCATCAGGGTGCCCGCCGCTAGGGTGGAAAGGCGCAGGTCAAAGCCTGGCTGGGAACCGGAGAGGGATCCCCCTGGGTTTTGCGCCACCAAGGATCCCCGGCTGAGCATGGCCTGGTGGGTGAAGGCTGCTACCTCGGCGCGAGTGGCGGGACGGTTGGGTTCCAAGAGCATCGGGTCTGGATAATTGACGATCAACCCGGCGCGGTTGGCCGCCGCAAGTTGTGCCAGGGCCCAATTGGGGATGGCTGCCGCATCTCGGTAGCGGCTGAAGAGATCGCTGGGCTGAGCGGCTGGGATCGCTCCCGTGTTGCCAATGGCGTTGGTCAAAACCACCAGCGCTTCGGTGCGGGTAACGGGCTGTTCAGGACGGAAGGTGCCATCAGGAAAGCCTGCGACTAAGTTGTTGGCCGCTGCCGTCGAGATGGCACTGGCTGCCCAGTGGGTGGGGGGCACATCCCGGAAGCCGATGAAAGTACCGGAGGTATTGCGGAGGCGGAAAGCGGTATTGACAATGGTGGCAAACTGAGCGCGGGTCACCGGCTCATTGGGGCGGAAGGTGCCATCGGGGAAGCCGTTCAACACTCCTTGAGCGGAGAGGGTCTCAATGTAGGCTTGGGCCCAGTGACCAAAGGTGTCGCGAAAAGGGGCGGCCATGGCCACCTGGCAGTGGATGCCCAAGACAGCTCCCGATAGGAGTATGCCTGCTGCACGTGGAGTTAAAAGAGAGGGAAACATCGTTCGTTCACCGAGTTGTCGTAGCGCCCATTGCTGGGTCGATGGCTACTTTTATTCTGGCTATTTCCTCAGTGATGACAATGGCGGAAACCCTTGCTCTGAGGTAATTTGAGCGTTTCTAACCTAAGATTTGCAGCAAAACGCAACTGCAGAGGATTGATAAGGAAACCCCTAAATCTCTGTCGCGTCAGTGCTGCCTATCCATTACGCCCAAGTCTGGTCACTCTTGAGGGTAATGGGGGAGCAACAACTTATTATTGTTATTGGAATTGATTGGATTCACGGGATCCCAGCCAACTGGCGGGCCACCAGGGCGGGAAGTTGAGCCAACGGGATCCCTTCCAGGGCTTCTGCCGCAAAAGCGCAGGTGAGGAGTTGCCTGGCCTCAGCTTGGGGAATACCCCGGCTTTGCAGATAAAAGATCTCTTCCGCCTCCAGTTGGCTGACGGTGGCCCCATGGGCGCATTTGACGTTATCGGCAAAGATCTCCAGTTGCGGCTGGGTGTCGACCCGGGCTTTGGGGCCTAGGAGCAGGTTGCGGTTGGTCTGGGCGGCGTCCGTCAGTTGGGCCTCTCGGCTCACCAGAATCCGTCCGCTGAAGACCGCATGGGCCGTCTCGTCCACAATGCACTTGTGCAATTGGCGGCTGCTGCCGTGGGGGGCCTGATGCACCAAGCGGGAGTGGGTGTCGCTGTGCTGGGATCCCTTCAGCAGCGTTAGCCCCTGCAGTTGGGTGTGGGCCTGGGCTCCGGCTTGGGTGATCTCCAGGTTGTGGCGGGAAAACCGGGATCCCCACTGAATGGCCTGGAGGCGGTAGTGGCTGTTGCGGCTTTGGCGCACGGCGGTCTTGTTGATGTAGAAGGCTGGGGATCCCTGCCTTTGCAAAATCACATGGTGCAAACGAGATCCCTCTGCCAGGGCGATCTCCGTAACCGCGTTGCCAAAGGGGATCCCGGATCCCAGGGATACATGATCTTCGATCAGCGTGAGGGAGCTGTGGGCTTGCAAAGACAGCAGGCAGCGGGGCTGGGCCAAAACGGCCTCTCCCTCAGGAGCCACCGTTATGAACAGCAGGTGCAGCGGTGACGGAACTTCCTGGCCGGGCTGTAGGCCAATCTGGATCCCATCTCCCAGATGAGCGGTGTTGAGGGCCGTAAACACATCCGTCTTGGCCAGGGTTTGCAGCAACTCCCCTGGGGCTTGGGCCAAAGGGATCACCTGCAAAGCGGTGGGCAGGCCGCTCAAATCAGAAAGCTGGGGGGCAAAGTAGCCGTTGACGAACACGGCGCGGCTATAGCTGGCTTCCGGCCAAAGCCAGGGCTCTAGGGTTGCCGCATCCAGAGCCGGATCCCCCGCGGCAGCCAGGCGAAACTTGTGGGCCAGCAGTGGCGAGAGATCGCTGTATTTCCAATCCTCTTCCCGTGGGGTCGGGATCCCCAGTTCGGCCAATTGGGCGCGGGCCTGCTGCCTAAGGGTGGTGTAGGGATCCTGCCTTTCCGGGATTTGGCCGAGGATGTGCTCCAGGAATAGGCGGCTCTCTGGGGCAAAAGGTTTGGGCAAGGTGGCGCTCATCCCTCTTTCTCCTGCCGAGATGTCGCAGCTGCCGGTTCTTGACCCGACTGAGTTTTGATCCAGTCGTAGCCCCGTTCCTCCAGCTCCAGCGCCAAGGTCTTGTCCCCACTGATGACAATACGCCCCCCTTCCATCACATGCACGTAGTCGGGGGTAACATAGTCCAGCAAGCGTTGGTAGTGGGTGATCAAGAGCATGGCATTCTCAGAGCCGGCCAGTCGGTTGATGCCCTGGGCGACAATGCGCAGCGCGTCGATATCCAGGCCGGAATCCGTCTCGTCCAAAATGGCCAGCGTGGGCTCCAACACCGCCATTTGCAGGATCTCGTTGCGCTTTTTCTCACCGCCGGAAAAGCCCTCGTTCACAGAGCGCTCCAAAAAAGCGGGATCCATTTTGACGACGCTCAACTTTTGCCGCACGAAGTCGTCAAACTCGAGGGGATCCATTTCCGGCTGATCCCGATATTTCTGTCGGGCGTTGTAGGCAGCCCGCAAGAAATCCAAGTTGCTCACCCCCGGAACCTCGATGGGGTATTGAAACGCCAAGAAGATCCCTGCCCAAGCCCGCTCCTCCGGTTCCATTTCCAGAAGATTCTTGCCCAGATAGAGGATCTCGCCTCCTGTCACCCGGTAGTCGGGGTGGCCAGCCAAGATCTTGGAAAAAGTGCTTTTTCCAGAACCATTGGGGCCCATGATGGCGTGGATTTCTCCGGCGCGAATTTCCAGGCTCAACCCCTTGAGAATGGGGGTGCCATCGATCTCGGCGCTGAGATCTCGAACGGATAAGATGACAGGGCTGTTTTCACGGATCATGGCTAGACTCTAGGGTTGACACCGAAGGGCAGGAGCTGAAAAGTTAAGGGATCCCTAAACCAGGTTTGGATTTTGGGCCTAAGGATCCCCTATAGCTCTATTGGGAGTGGCGATTGAGGATATCCCGGATCTCTGTCAGCAAAACCACTTCTGGTGGGGGCAATGTGGGAGGAGATTCTTCCTCCTTTCGCTGTAGGGTGTTGATCGCCTTCACCAGTAAGAAGATGGCAAAAGCGATAATCACAAAATCAAACACAGCTTGCAGAAAGCTACCGTAGTTAATCGTAACTGGGTCTTCAGGACTTCCACCGATTTCCCAGGCCAAGTGCTGGAAGTTCACTCCACCAATCATCAAGCCTAAAACCGGAGTAAATAGATCTGCTACGAAAGAAGTCACTATCTTCCCAAAAGCACCTCCAATAACAACGCCAACAGCCAAATCTAAGGCATTGCCCCGGCTAATAAAGTTTTTGAACTCCTCCAGAAATGCCCGCATAGGGAACTTCTCCTGCCTAGCCTTTATAGTTCAAAACCTCTCTGCCTTGGGAGTCACCCCTCTCCTGAAATCCCACTGATGTCAGTAGCCTCTCCCCAGCTGCTTAGCTTCACGTCGGGAACAATCCCCTAGCCGACGGATCCCTCTAACTTCAGGCTCAGCAACCGATCGGCTTCTACAGCAAACTCCATCGGCAGTTGGTTGAACACTTCTCGGCAGAAGCCGCTGATGATCATGGACACAGCATCTTCCGCAGAGATGCCGCGGGACTGGAAGTAGAACAATTGCTCTTCTCCAATCTTAGAGGTGGAAGCTTCGTGCTCCACTTTGGCGGTGTTGTTTTGCACCTCGATATAGGGGAAGGTGTTGGCGCTGCACTGATCCCCGATCAACATGGAATCGCACTGGGAAAAATTGCGGGCCCCTTCTGCTTTCGGCCCGATTTTGACCAGGCCGCGGTAGCTGTTTTTGGAGTGCCCAGCCGAGATGCCCTTGGAAATGATTTTGCTGCGGGTGTTGCGGCCCACGTGAATCATCTTGGTGCCGGTATCGGCCTGCTGGTAGTTGTTGGTTAGGGCAACCGAGTAAAACTCGCCCACCGAGTTTTCCCCCACCAACACGCAGCTAGGATATTTCCAAGTGATGGCCGAGCCGGTCTCCACTTGCGTCCAGGAGATCTTGGAGTTTGCTCCCTGACACAGGCCGCGCTTGGTTACAAAGTTGTAAATGCCCCCTTTGCCGTTTTCGTCGCCGGCATACCAGTTCTGCACCGTCGAGTACTTGATCTCGGCATTGTCTAGGACAATTAACTCCACCACCGCCGCATGCAGTTGGTTGGTGTCGAACATGGGGGCAGTACACCCTTCCAAGTAGCTGACGTAGGATCCCTCGTCGGCAATGATCAGGGTGCGCTCAAACTGGCCCGATTCGCCGTTGTTGATGCGGAAATAGGTGGAGAGCTCCATGGGACAGCGCACCCCTTTGGGCACATAGACAAAGGAGCCATCGCTAAACACCGCCGAGTTCAGCGCAGCGTAGTAGTTATCGGCAATGGGAACCACACTGCCCAAGTACTTGCGCACCAGCTCTGGATACTCCCGCAGTGCCTCCGACATGGAGCAGAAGATCACGCCTTCCTTGGCCAGCTTTTCCCGGAAGGTGGTGGCTACCGAAACGCTGTCGAAGATGGCATCCACCGCCACATTGGCCAGCCGCTTTTGCTCTGACAAGGGGATCCCCAATTTCTCGAAGGTCTCCAACAGCACCGGATCCACTTCGTCCAGGCTCTTTTTCTTGGGCTGCACCTTGGGGGCCGAGTAGTAGACAATGTTTTGGTAGTCAATGGGCGGGTAGCTGACGTTGGGCCAGGTGGGCTCGCTCATCTTCAGCCACTGGCGGTAGGCCCGCAGCCGGAACTCTAGCATAAAGTCCGGCTCCCCTTTCTTGGCCCAGATCTGCCGAATCACCTCTTCGTTCAAGCCTTTGCCAATCGACTCAGAGGGGATGTCGGTTACAAAGCCGTACTTGTAGGGCTGGTTGACCAGGGCGCGGACGCTCGTAGACATGGATGGCTCTCGGGTAGTGACAGGGTAGAAACGCGACTAAGACAGATGGCCAAATAAAACAACAGAGTTGTTGTTTAACTGATCCTCAGGTTACTTTAGCAATGATCCCGTTGTCAAAATAGCAGAGAGCTGTGCTGGCAGCGGCAGCCGATTAACCCAGTCTAACCAGGAGGGCGAGGGTGGACAGCACGCGCAAGATCACCGGGCAGGTCGCTCAACCCGCTTCGAGTAAGCAGGCCATCTTGGTCTATCTGCGCAAGGCGGGGCAGGCCAACGCCCAAACTCTGGCAGAGCACCTGCGCATTTCTCCCCAGGCCATCCGCCGCCACCTCAAGGATCTGGAGGCAGAGGGGTTGATCCAACATATCGCTCAACCCAATGGCCTAGGCCGCCCCCAGCATCTCTATCAGCTCAGCCCCTTGGGAGAAGAGCAGTTCCCCGCCAGCTACGATGAGTTTGCCCTTGGTCTGCTCAACACCCTGGCCGAAACCCTGGGCTCCGAGCAGATGGGATCCCTTCTCCACCACCAGTGGCAGCGCAAAGCCCGGGAATATCAGGCCCAACTGGGATCCGGATCCCTGCGGGAGCGGCTGGAGCGTTTGGTGCAGTTGCGCCAGGCAGAGGGTTACATGGCGGAGTACTACCCCTATCCTGCCGACCTGACTGTGCCGCTGGCAGCAGAGGGATCCGAGTATTACGTCGAGCAGTATGTGTTGGTTGAGCACAATTGCGCCATTGCTCAGATTGCCCACACCTTTCCCAGCGTCTGCGGCCACGAGCTGGAGATGTTTGCTGCCGCCTTGCCCGATTGCCGAGTAGAGCGCATCACCTGGCAGGTGCAGGGAGAACACCCCTGCGGCTACTGGATTGCCAAGCCGGCGGCTCGGTCGGCTTAAGACTTCCCCAGGAAACCGGATCCCTGAGATGGCAAACAGGGTTTTTTCGGGTATAGTTATCTCGTACAGGTTTTAAGTTTGTTCTCCGCATGGTCTGGCGCGCTTCCTTTTTTGGCTACTTTAGCTTTCCCTGGCAACGACCAGGGCAGAAGGGTGGCGCGTAAACAAAGACCTACAGTTTACCCGAGTCAGTCCTGAAGCCCTGAGCCCAGCGCCAGGGCTTTTTTGATGGCTCGACGACCCCATCTACCCACTTGCACGCTGAGGACAGTTCCATGCCCCCTCAAACCGACAATTGCAACATCCAAGAGGTGACTCCCTTGATTGCCCCTGCTGCTGTCAAGGCCAAGCTGCCCCTTACGGAAACGGCAGCCCAGGTGGTGCTCTCCACTCGGCAAGCCATCCGCGACATCATCCACGGACGGGATCTCCATCGCTTGGTGGTGATCGTCGGCCCCTGTTCCATCCACGATCCCGCAGCGGCTCTGGAGTATGCCCATCGCCTCAAGCGGGTGGCCGACCAAACTCGGGAGCACCTGGTGATCGTTATGCGCACGTATTTTGAGAAACCCCGCACCACGGTGGGCTGGAAGGGCCTGATCAACGATCCCCACCTGGATGGTTCGTGCGACATTGCCACCGGCTTGCAACTGGCCCGTTCCATTCTCCTGCAGATCAACGAGCTGGGCCTGGCCTGTGCTACCGAGATGCTGGATCCGGTGACCCCTCAATACACGGCGGATCTGGTGAGCTGGGCGGCCATTGGCGCCAGAACCATCGAAAGCCAAACTCACCGGGAAATGGCCAGCGGTCTCTCCATGCCTGTGGGCTTCAAAAACGGCACCGATGGACGGCTGGAAATCGCTCTCAATGCCATCCTCTCCGCCAGCCATCCCCACAGTTTCTTGGGCATTGGCCAAGATGGCATGACGGCTCTGGTGAAAACCACCGGCAACCCGGATCGACACATTGTGTTGCGGGGGGGAGGGGGCAAGACCAACTACGGCCCGGAAGATGTGGCGCGGGCAGCACTGCTGATGAAGGATCAAGGGATCCCTCGCTCGGTGATGGTGGACTGCTCCCATGACAACTCCCACAAAAATTACCGCAACCAGGGATCCGTCTGTCGAGCGGTGCTACAGCAGTACCAGGCGGGGCAGCGGGCTCTGATGGGACTGATGCTGGAGAGCAACCTCTACCCGGGCAAGCAAACCTGGCAGGAAGGGGCGCCGCTCAAGTATGGCGTTTCCATCACCGATGGCTGCATCGGCTGGGAAGAGACGGAAGATCTGTTGTGGGAGATGGCAGCGACCGTAGAGGGGAGAGCGTTGGCCCTCAGCCGCTGAGGGACGGGGATCCCGGAGCCAATTCCTTAGGGAATCAAAAAGGAAATGGGAACAGGGGGCAACCGGCTCCTAAGGTCGAGCCAAGGTTTCGTTGTTTCGTCAGGCCCTGTGGGATGGGGTCTCCAGGTCGAGCTTGGAGGATGTGATGGAGCTACAGATCCCCACCAGTGTCAGCAGCAACAGTCAGCAGCCCTATCCAGATCCCGATCGGATCCCTCGGCAACCCCCTGAGCAGTTGCGAGATCGGCTGATCGTCTCCGGCCTGCGCTACTACGGTTATACCGGCCTTGATGAGGCGGAACGGGCTTTGGGGCAATGGTTTGAGGTGGATTTCGAGTTGTGGGCGGATCTGCGCCCGGCTGCTCTCAGCGGCCAGTTGCGCGACACCCTCGACTACCGTTCTGCTGTGGCCGGGATTGCGGAATTGGTGAAAAGCAATCAGTTTGTGCTGATCGAGAGTTTGGCGGAGGCGATTGCCGAAATGGTGCTGCGGGAGACGGGGGCCAGCAAAGCTAAGATCCGATTAACCAAGTGTCATCCCCCGATCCCGGAGCTGACGGGGCGGGTTACTGTGGAGATTGTTCGTCCCTAGAACTTCTCTTAACCCTTTCCTACCGACCCTGTGCTTGCTCTAGAACTTGCTTCTCGTACCTCTGAGGACTGGATCGACCAGGCCATCCGGCACATCGATCTGGTCTTGCTAGACCACGCCAATTGTGAGAAAAAAGCAGCGGGCAACGCCCTCAGTCTGCTCTTTCGCTACCCGGCTAACGGGCGTTTGGTGGAAACCCTCTCGCCGCTGGCGCGGGAGGAGCTGCAGCATTTTGAGCGGGTGCATCGCCACCTGCAACGGCTGGGGATCCCCATCAAGCCCTTGTCGGCTGCGCCCTATGCGGGTCGCCTGAACCAACACCTGCGCCGCTCTGAGCCAGAGCATCTGCTCGACACCTTGCTGGTGGCAGCCATTATCGAGGCCCGCAGCCACGAACGCTTGGGCCTGTTGGGGATCCACGCGCCTGACCTGGAGTTGCGGCAGTTTTACCTGTGGCTGGCGGCTGCGGAGGAGCGCCATTGGCAGCTTTATTTGGATTTGGCCTTGGATCAGTTCCCTGCCGATCAGGTGCAGGAGCGTCTCGATACTCTACTCCAGGTGGAGGCCGAGATCTTGTCTTCCCTTCACCCCGAACCCCGTGTTCACAGCTAGCCCCACTCCGTTTCCCCCCGCGGTGCAGCTCCCATGTTTCAAGCGACGCGGCAGTGGTTGGCCTTCTGGTATACAACGGTTACGGCAGTGTTGCTGCTGTTGTTTGCCGGCAGCTTCTATTGGTACGTGCAGTCAACCCTGATTGAACGGGTGGACGATACCCTTGGCCATGTGGTGGAAATTGTCGAGCGGTCTTTGGTGGTGGATGAGAGCCTCTTGGATCCGCAGCAGGCCCGCCGCAGCTTGGAGGCCAGCTTTCGGGATGATCCCAGCACCCTAGAGGACGATCACATCGACTTGGAGTGGTTCGGCCCTCAAGGAACGCTCATCTGGTCCACGGTGCCCGGCGGGATCCCTGCCCCCCTGTTGACCGAGGGATCCCTGCACACTGCCCGTATCGCCCCTGGGTATTGGCTGCGCCAGTTCACCGAGCCGATCGTGGCCGGTGGGAAGCTGCTGGGCTATCTGCGGGTCAGCCATCCCTGGTTTGAGGTGAGCAAGCCAACGCGACAGTTGATCCGGGATCTTTCCCTCTGGGTGGTGGCCGGTTTGACGGGTGTGGGGGCCATTGGCTGGATGCTCTCCGGTTTGGCCATGCAACCCATCCGGCAGTCTTATCAGCAGCTCAAGCAATTTACCGCCGACGCCTCTCACGAGCTGCGCAGCCCCTTGGCCAGCATTCAAACCGCGGTACAGGTGGCTTTGGCGGATTCCCAATTGGATGCCGACACCCGGCAGCGCTGGCAGATGGTGGAGCGGTTGTGTTTACGGCTGGGTCGTCTGGTGGATGACCTGCTGTTTCTGGCCCGCCACGACAGCGGTATGGTGCCTTTCCAACCCCGTTGCTGTGCGCTGGATGCTCTGCTGCTGCAGGTGGTGGAGGAGCTGCAGGGCCTGGCCAACCAAAAACAGATCCGCTTGCAGCTGGAGATTGCTGCCCCTGAGAGCGGGACGGAACCTTCTCCCGCCCAAGTGGATCCCTTCGGCTTTTGGGGAGATGAAGATCAATTGGCCCGCCTGTTTACCAACTTGATCGAAAATGCCCTTCTCCACACTCCCCCCCAAGGAGAGGTGCAGGTGAGGCTGGAGCAGCGGCTGCGCTCTGGATCCCCAGAGCTGGTGGTACGGGTACAAGATACCGGGCCAGGGATCCCGCCTCAGGCTCTGCCCCATGTGTTCGATCGCTTTTATCGAGCAGATCCGGCTCGCAGCGGGGATCCCGGTCGCCTCTCGGGGTCAGGTTTGGGGCTGGCGATCGTCAAAAGCATTGCCCAACAGCATCAAGGTCAGGTGCAGGTGGAGAGTAAGCTGGGCCAGGGATCCAGCTTTGAAGTTATTTTGCCCCAGCGGCAGTTGGAAACCTGTACCCCAGAGAGAGTCTAAAAGTGCTCTGGAAAACAGACAGCCCTCGGTCAATATGCTAGCTTTAAGCCAAGATTGACTGAGTCTTTATTCAGAACTGTATTAAGAACCGTATTGGCCCAGTTGAACTGGATTTTTGGGTACTAGAGATCTTTCCTTTCCAGATTTAAGAACTTCTCTTTTTCCCGGATAAAACAGCAGAGATGGGATCAGCTCCCAGGCTCTTGCCCTTCTCAGCCGGCTGCTGAGCTGTTGATTGGGTGATGAGTGAGTGCAGTCCGCCCGCGCAGCCCCACAATTTCCCATTGAATCCTGTGCCAGGAAAACGTTATGTATCGCTTCCAGGTTCGTGCCATCACCCAGCCGGGCGAGAGAATTGCCTTGGTGGGATCCAGCACAAAATTGGGCTCCTGGGATCCCTGCCATTGCATTTGGCTGCAGACGGATCCCGCTCATTATCCGCTGTGGTGGGTAGAGTTGCCGTTGAGCCCAGCAGACGGCACGCCCGGCCCGTTGTTGCCCTATAGCGGGTGTTCAAAAGAAATCCCTCGAGTAGAGTACCGGTATCTGCGCGTTCAAGCCGGTGGCGAAGTGATTTGGGAATCCGCCGATGTCAATCGCTGGGTGCCACTTGAGCCGGAACCTTTGCCGGCAGTTTTGATTGTCGAGGATGGGGAGTTTGGCCAGATCCCTGCCTATCCTTACGGCTATTTTGCCGATCCCATTCCTGAGGTCGAACCGGAAAATCCGCAAGGGCTAAAAGTCGTCATTTTGGGCAGCTCCGTTGCCCTGGGGTGCAGCGCTTGGCTGTTGCGAGGTTGGGCTTGGCTGTTGCAGAAAGCTCTACAAGAGCGCTATGGCCATCAAGTGCGAAATCTCTCCCAATTGGGGGCCAATGTCAGCCGAACTCTGTTGCGGTTTGAGCAGGCGGTGATCCCTGAACGTCCTGATGTCGTTATTGTTGCCCTGTCCTTGGGAAATGAAGGCTTGGTATCGGCCTTGCCCCAGCATCGCCGCGCCCTGCAGAGACGGTTTGAAAACGGCCTGCGGCGGTTAATTCAGCGAATTCAAGACATTGGAGCCTTGCCAGTTCTGGGAGGGGTTTATCCCCATGCAAACTACGGCCCAGAACAGCATCTTCTTTTGCAAGAAACTCAGCAAAGAATGCTCAGCTGGGGATGCCCTGTGTTCAATTGGCTGCCTCATTTGGAAGATGGACAGGGCCGCTGGAAACCAGACCTTGCTTTTGACCCAGCTCACCCCAATTCCAAGGGTCATCAGGTCATGTTTGAGGCCATCGATCTCTCTCTTCTGGATCCCAGCCAAGTTAGCTCGGCTCGTGGCAAGCTCCCTCAACCCATTGGGGAGCAGGTCATTTTTGAAGAGGAGCATGGTTTTTGGGTAACCGTAGAGACGGGCAAAAACCAATTTCGCATCGTGAATATAACTCCCTACCCTTACACCATCACGCCCACTTGGCAACCTTTGCAAGCCGCTTTCCAAAAAGCAGGTCTACAGCCGGGTCTGTATATTGGCAAAAGCGATGAAAGGCTAGGGGATGCTACCTTATATTCCCTTTCCGTACAAGAAGATGGTTCGGTGCAAACCACCCTCTCCATTCCTGCGGATGCCGATCTTGTCTTCTCCCCAGTAGCCCAGTTCTTTTCCTCAGCAGCAGTAGAAACGATCTTCGAGGATGGATCGTTGATCCTTCTCAAGCTCAGTGGATCCTCAGAAGGCTCTTCTAATCCCATGCCTCGCCTGTGCGTGATCAACCAGAGCAATCACGAGTACAACATCCACCCCATGTGGAAGGAAGTGCGGGCCGCTCTCAAAGCCATGCCAGCGGGTGTTTATGAAGATCCGAGCCACCGCGAAGCTCTCTTCCGAACCCTGATGATCGGGGAAGGTGGCCTCGAAAGTCGGGTAAAGGCTGCTCCCGAATCGGTCATGCTGCTGGAATACACCTGCAAATTATCGGATATTCATCGTGTTGCCATTGTGCCGTTAGGGGATCGCTGCGCGGTGCGAATGCTGCTCTACAAGTTGGAATATGACGGGCCTGCCTTTCCTTTTGATTTGACACGCACCAGCAATTTGGCTGATGTGGCCGATATGATCCACAACGAGTTTCAGGGCATGTGGGATCCGCAATATTTGCACTACAGTCCTGAAGATCGGCGAATTTACCACAGCAAGTGGACGGGCCTCTCCTTTGGCCATGAGGTGGAAGAGGGGGAGGATCCACTTCAGAATATGGATCCCATCCATGAGCGAATGCGAACTCGCTACACTGCTCGCGCCAAGCGTTTTATGTATGTTTTGGAAAAAGCCGATAAAGTCTTGTTTGTGCGCACAGGGGGTTGCCGGCGAGAGGCCGTTGTTGACTTAATGGATAAGCTGGCGGCTAAGCGCAGGGGCAAGCCTTTTCTGCTGCTGATTGTTTCTCCTCAGTCTTCTGATGAGTTTGCCGGGATCCCCAATGTTATCCATTATGAGATGGAGTTAAATCCCGACCGCATGTGTGCAGATCCTGAGCATTGGAAGTACTGCACAGGGGTAATGAGAGATATTCTCCATTCTTTGGGGGTCTCTACCCGAAATCTTTTCTGGTGCCCTCCACAACTGTAGCCGTTCCAAGGTTTCACTGCAATTCGAAAGAATGATCGCTGCTGCCCAAACGCTCCGCGCCGCTTCCGCGACCACCCCCAACTCTTCTCCCAAAGGGACTCTGAGGTGTTCAACTCCAGAAAGCTGATGATCGGACTCGAACCGACGACCTGCTCATTACGAGTGAGCTGCTCTACCAACTGAGCTACATCAGCAGGGCTTTGAAGTGAGGACTGGATAGGAGAATCCGCAGACCCACCGGTGGGCCTATCGATTCTAACTCATCCTTGCCTTGCTCGGGATCCCCAGCGCCATAGCCCCAAAGATAGCCCCAACGTCAGCCACGCCAGCCAATCCCCCGCGCGATTGTAGAAAGTTGTCTCAGAACGCCGCTTCACTTCTCCCGTAATCACCCCCCGCTGAAAGATGGGGCCAACCTGCTGGAGCCGACCTGAGGGATCCACCACCAGATTGCCGCCTGTGTTATTGACAAACACCACGCCCCGCCGATTTTCCACAGCCCGGAAAACCGAGAGCTGGCCATGCAACATCGGCCAGTGGCTATTACCAAACCAGCTATCATCCGAAATCACGATCAAAGACTCGGCGCCGCGACGGGTTAAAGTTCGGCTGGGCGCAGGCAAGACGCTCTCCAAGCAGATCATCACCCCCAAAGGCCCGAAAAGCTCCCCTCCGTCCAGAGGCCGATAGCCATCGGGTGAAGGCACGTAGCGCCCCGACTCGAAATAGGGAAAGATCCACTGCTTGCCAAGCCAATCCAGTAAGTTGCCCCGGGCGTCAAACAACAGGGCCGTGTTAAAAAATCGCTGCTCTGGCTCCGGCAAATGGGCTGTGCGGGGATCCGGCTCTGTTGCCCCCGTAATCAAAGCGCCTTCCGGCGGCAGAATCGCTTGCATTGGCTCGATCACGTAGGGTTCCAGGCCAGTATTCAGCAGCCGTGCCCGCAGCGCCCCCTCCGGCCAAATCACCAACTGTGCCCCAGCAGCCACCCCCTGGGCAGAAAGCTGATGCAGCTCCCGGTAGCGCTCCAGGCGGTAGTTCCAACTGCGATCGGCTTCCAGCCAAGCCACCTGCTGCACTGCCGCTACCCGAAAGTCAGGATCCCTGTTTTCGACGGCCAAGGCATCGAAGTCGGCCAGGCGTGCGCTTCCATAGGCCAAGACCAGCCCCGTCAACCCCAGGCCGCAGGCGAGCGTACCCCAGAAATCCCTGTTCCTGAGCATCTCACCCAAAACGTTTCTCAGGGATCCCCCAGCCGCCTGCCACCGGCTAGAAATCTGCCTGGCCATCTGCCAAAGAACCCCATTGACGAACACGGCATAGAAGGTAACCCCCCAGATCCCCGTAACATCGGCTACTTGGATCCCGAGGGGCCAGTCGAACAACAGGGATCCCCAGTGGAAAGGGATGGGCCACCAGAGCAAGCCCAACAGCCCATCCAAGCCTGTCCAGACCGTGGCCAAGCCCAGCGGACGTGCCCAAGCCGGCAGGGGGCGGCTCAGCTCCAAACTCAGGAGCGTAGCAGTGGTGAAAAAGAGGGGGATCAGGGGAGCCACCACCACGCCCCCCAGGATCTCCCAGGCGCTCAACACCTTAACCGAGAAGGGATCCACCCAGAAGGCATACAGGCACACCCAAAACCAGAGGCCATAGGCCAAACGCCACCGCGCCCACCCTTGCCGTTGCTCGCACAGGCCAAACAGCAGGGCTAAGCCCAGCAGCGCCCCCGGAAACCAGTGCCACCAGCGGTTGGGGAACCCCAGACAGAGCAGCAGGATGGCCAAACCCATCAGCCAGCGGGATCCCTCGCCTGGGTTTCTCTTTTGGGGCAGATCCTGCCGTTGAGTTGAAGATTTCAGTTCCGGCTTCATCACCTCAATAAAGTTCAGCCTATTCGGGAAACCCCACCTAATGCCCCAGGATCAACACGCCCTTGCCGGCAGGTCTTTTCCAGAGTAGCGCTCTCGCAGCAGCCGGGAATATCTCCTGGAGCACAGAACTCCTACTGCTTGAATCTAAAGCTGTGTTAACATTTTGCATAACTTCAGGGGGCTGGCGCCTTCCGGCTTGGGTTGGGGATCCCGTCAGCGGTGCGCGGCACTATGGGCAAGGTTTTGGTTTTGAATGCCTCCTACGAGCCGCTCAACATCACCAGTTGGCGCAGGGCAGTCGTTCTTTTGCTTAAGGGCAAGGCCGAGCAAATCGAGCACAATGGCCGAGTGGTGTACGGCAACATTCCCTTGCCCACCGTCATTCGTCTGCGCCACTATGTCCACGTTCCCCACAAGGAGATCCCGCTTACGCGCCGCAACGTCCTCTACCGGGATGGGCATCGTTGTCAGTACTGCGGCTGCTTCGGCGAAGATCTCACCCTGGATCACGTGATCCCTCGGTCTCGTGGCGGCGGGGATACTTGGGAAAATGTGGTCAGTGCCTGTGTGCGTTGCAACGTGAAAAAAGGGAACCGCACCCCCCGCGAAGCCGGTATGCCCCTGCTGCGCCAACCCCGCCGTCCCCACAGCACTCTTTACTTTGAAATCTCCAAAGCCGTCGGCAGTGGTTCCCATCGAGAATGGTCTAAGTACACCATCGGCCTAGAAGGGGATCCCCAGGAGGAATTGTTGGACAGCCCAAGCTAGACGGGCCGCCTAGGGATGGACTTCCGATACAGGGGCAGCTTTGGAAATGGGGGGAGAAGTGGTGGCTGGGATCCCGGTCTCGATCCACCGGTGAATCAGGGCATTGACCTCTTCGGGGCGCTCATCGTGGGGGCAGTGGCCAGCCTCCAGGAAGTATTCCACTGCTTGAGGGTAGTGGGCCCGGTACAGCTTAGAGCGTTCCCGAGCCCGCATCCAGGGATCCCGTTCTCCCCAGATCAACAACAGCGGGCGCACCAAGCTGCACAGCAGCTCATCTACATACCGTCCCTTCTGCCCACCTCGCATCAAGGCCACAAACACATCGGCAGCCCCCGGATCCTGGGTGGGGCGATGGATGGCCTCGACCAGCTGATCGGTCACGGCTGCCGGGTCGTAGTAAACCTGCTTCAGCTTGGCTCGGATCACGTGCGGCTGCCGCAAATACTGAAACAGCAGGTAAGACACCAGGCGCTGGCGCAGGCCCCAGCCCACCAATCCGCCTATCCATTGCCGCCATCCGGTCGGGGATCCCTTGAGGGTGGAAAACCCACCTGCCCCATTCAAAAGCACCACGCCCCGCACCCACTCCGGCCACTCCGCCGCAAAACTGAGCACCACATAGCCGCCCAGGGAGTTGCCGATCCCCACCACAGGCCGACGGATTACCTGTTGGCAAAAGTCCCGCAGCTGATCCCGCCAGATTTCGGCGCGGTAGTCCCAGTTGGGCTTGGCGGAGCGACCGAAACCCAGCAAATCGATGGCGTACACCTGGTAGTGTTGAGCCAATTCGGGAATGTTCTTGCGCCAGTGGTCGGTGGAGGCTCCAAAGCCGTGCACCAGAAGCAGAGGCTGCCCCTGCTCACCCTGTTTGACGTAATGAACTGACTGCCCCCGCCAGATCCACTGCGCCGAAATGGGAGTGGCCGATGCCGATGTCGAAGCCATAGGAGTTGCTTGTAAGCCTTTCTTAATTCTAGGTTCTTTGCAGCTACTCCGGGGGGAAGCCCACCCTCTACGGGCAACGTAAGAGCAGTGGGCCTGTTAGACATAACCTCTGCTTTTTAGGCTTTGTATCACCAGGTCAATACATTCGGAGATGCTTTGCTCGGCAGTTTTGCACACCACCTCCGGGTGTTCCGGCGGCTCGTAGGGATCGTCGATGCCGGTAAAGTTCTGGATTAAGCCTGCCCGCGCCTTTCGATAGAGGCCCTTCACATCCCGGCGTTCGCACACCTCCAGGGGGGCATCCACAAAGACTTCGATAAAGCTGCCAATATACTGCCGTACCTCCTGCCGTGCTGCCCGATAGGGGGAAATGGCCGACACCAGCACAATCACCCCGTGCCGAGTCAGCATCTCCGCCACAAAGCCGATGCGGCGAATGTTCTCCTCCCGATCCACTTTGCTGAAGCCCAGACCCTTGGTGAGATGTTGCCGCACCAGGTCCCCATCGAGCACTTCCACCGGCAGCCCCCAAGCGCGCAACTGCTGGGCCACGCCGCAGCTCAGGGTGGTTTTGCCCGCCCCGCTCAATCCCGTAAACCAGACCGTTACCCCCCGCCGCGACATCGGTTCGTAGGGATCCCTGAATCTTGGGCCCTGCCAGAATATCATCTCCAAAAGCAGGGTGATACACTCGAAACACGGCTTGCACAGCCCCAAAGTGCTCTGCGCCGCCGACACGACAACAATCCTTCACCGGCCATGTCCCCCCTGACTTCGCCTCTTGCCAGTGCCACTTCGGGATCCCCGACAACTGCCGAGCTGTTTGCCGAGCATGTGATGTCCACCTACGGGCGCTATCCTTTAACCCTGGTGCGCGGGCAGGGGTGTCGAGTTTGGGATGAGCAGGGGCGGGAGTACCTGGATTTTGTGGCCGGCATTGCTACCTGTACTCTGGGGCATGCCCACCCGGTGTGGATTCAGGCGCTCACCGAGCAGGCGCAACAGTTGCATCATGTTTCCAACCTTTACTACAACCAGCCGCAGGCGCAACTGGCCCAATGGCTGACCCAGCACTCCTGTGCCGACAAGGTGTTTTTCTGCAACTCAGGGGCGGAAGCCAATGAGGGAGCCATTAAGCTGGCTCGCAAGTATGCCCACACGGTGCGCGGGATCCAAGATCCGATGATCCTCACCGCCCATGCCAGCTTCCATGGCCGCACCCTGGCCACCATTACCGCCACCGGCCAGCCCAAATACCAAAAAGACTTTGCCCCTCTGGTGCCCGGCTTTGATTACGTTCCCTACAACGACATCGAGGGCACAGCAGCGGTGTTGGAGCGCTGGGGCGAGCGGGTGTGTGCCGTGCTGTTGGAGCCGTTGCAGGGGGAAGGGGGGGTTGTGCCGGGGGATCCCGCCTATTTTCAATGGTTGCGCCGGATCTGCAGCGAGCGGGGCATTCTGCTGATTTTGGATGAGGTGCAGGTGGGCATGGGCCGTACTGGCATGCTGTGGGGCCACTGTAACCTGGGGGTGGAGCCGGATGTGTTCACCTTGGCCAAGGGCCTGGCCGGTGGGATCCCCATCGGGGCCTTGTTGGCGAAAGACTTTTGCGCCGTGTTTCAGCCGGGGGATCACGCCAGCACCTTTGGGGGCAACCCCTTGGCTTGTGCGGTGGGCCTGGCGGTTTGCCGCACGCTAATGTCGGAGAGTTTGGTTTGGAATGCCCAGCAGACAGGGGTGTATCTGCGTCAGGGGCTGTCCCGCTTGGCGGAGCAGTTTCCGCAGCTCGTTGAGCAAGTGCGGGGCTGGGGCCTGATTCAGGGCTTGGTGGTGCGCATCCCGGCGGCTGAAGTGGTCAAGGCAGCCATGGACTGCGGGCTGTTGTTGGTGCCGGCAGGATCCCAGGTGGTGCGCTTTGTGCCCCCCTTGATTGTCACCCCGGCAGAAATTGACGCGGCTCTAGCGATGTTGGCATCGGCTTTGCAAAGGTTGGCCGCCTCCCTTGGCCATTCCGGGGCAGCCTAGCCTCGCCAGACTTGCCGCAGAAATGCCTGCAACTGCTGTCGGGCAGGGAGCTCGTGGGGAGCGGGATCCCTTGCCTGTTCCAGAAGGGGCAATACCTCCTCCGCATAGGCCGGAACAAAGCCGGCAGCAGGCCAGAGCAAATCCGAGGTGGCCCGCAGGTTCAAGACTTGGGATCCCTGCCTGAGCAGGAGAGGCCGCACCCAGAGCAGCGGCGGGGTGTCAGAGCCTGCCTCAAGACTGTGGCGAGAAACCTGAATCAGCTCCGCATAGAGGGTGGCCTGCGACCCTGGCAGGGCGAGGATGGGACGGGGTGAGGGTGGAGTGCTGCCCACCTCCACCGGGGCAGGCAAAGGGCGGCTTCTGAAAGGGATATTCTCCACAGAGCCACATCGGGCGGGCAAACGAGGCAACAGGGTCATGCAATCGTTAACTGAAGACGATATGGACTGTACTGATCCTAATCGATGGCCTCCTTACTTTTCTTTGGCAGGCGGGTTGGCCGGGGATCCCGTCTTTGCCGACATTTCGTGAACCCGATCTTGTGGCATGGTGCTAGGTAGCTTTCTGATCAAACTTGAACGGATCCCGCCATGATGCACACTTTTGTCCCGCCCCACCGCTTTTTCCCCTACCTGACCTGGACGGAGATCCAGGCCATGCCCGACAAAGAGAACGTGGTGATCATCCAGCCGGTTGCCTCAATCGAGCAACACGGGCCCCACCTGCCCCTGGTGGTGGATGCCTGCATCGGCACGGCGGTCATCGGGCGCGCCATGGAGAAGCTGGAGCCTGAGATCCTGGCCTATGTTTTGCCCACCCAATGTTACGGCAAAGCCAACGAGCACTGGCATTTCCCCGGCACCATTACCCTCTCGGCCCAAACCCTGATGGCGGTGCTGACGGAAGTGGCAGAGAGCATCTACCGAGCTGGGTTTCGCAAGCTGGTATTCCTCAATTCCCACGGCGGCCAGCCACAGGTCCTGGAGATTGTTGCCCGCGATCTGCACCAGAAGTATGAAGATTTCATGCTGTTTCCGGTGTCGGTCTGGCGCGTTCCCCACGAAGGACGAGAGCTGTTTACCGAGAAAGAACGGGAATTGGGCATTCACGCCGGCGATGGGGAGACCAGTATGCTGATGCACCTTTTGCCGGACACGGTGCGAACCGACCGATTGGTCTGCGAATATCCCCACGATCTGCCGGAAAACAGCCTGCTCAGCATGGAAGGGCGGATCCCTTTCGCTTGGGCAACTCGCGATCTCACCCAGAGCGGAGTTTTGGGCGATGCCACCGCCGCCACGCCGGAGAAAGGCAAAGTTTTGGTGGAGTCCATGTCTGACGGCTGGGTGCGGCTGATCCGAGATCTGCACCGGTTCCAGCAGCCCAAGGCTTGGCGCAAAGCCCCGCTGCTGGTCTAGGGATCCAGGCAAAAGACCTACGGCCTGCTTTGTGAAAGGCTTTCGCCAGAACTGGCCGACCAAGATACGACCTGCTGACGCGATCAGGGCAGCTTTTTGCTGGGCTGCTGCAAACTCTATCTGCCCAATGGGAAAGGGTGATACCTTGGCCCCAGAACACACCCGTTCTGGTGGAAATGGGGTGGATTTGGGCAAAGTTCACCTGGCCACTGCCCATGAGGGTATGGATATCTTCATCGCTAACGGTCAGGAGCTGCAGTCGAAGCGGCAGTACCCGGAAAGCCGAAGGGGAAGCTGGCCCAGTTGCTGCGTTGCAGGCAAAAGGGTTTGCGGCGGTATCGCCGACTGGTTCGTCATCTTTCCTGTCGGGCCCAAGCTGTTCGCCTCTGGCGGCGGGGAGCGCTTGAAAGAATCCTCGCCCTCTGGGTCAAGACTCAATTAACCAACGGCTCCAGCCCCCGCAAACACGCTGCCAATGCGGCGCATTGCCTCTTCCACGTTGGCGCGGCTGTTGAAAGCGGACAGGCGCAGATAGCCCTCTCCGGCGCTGCCGAAGCCAGAGCCAGGGGTACCCACCACATGGCAGGTGTGCAGCAGCTTGTCAAAAAACTCCCAACTGCTCAGCCCATCGGGTGTTTTCACCCAGACGTAGGGGGCATTCACGCCGCCATAGACTTGGATCCCCACTTCGGCCAACTGCTGGCGAATGATGCGGGCATTTTCCAGGTAAAACTGCACCAGACCTTGCACCTGCGCTTGCCCCGCTTCGGAATAGACCGCCTCCGCCCCCCGCTGCACAATGTAGGACACCCCGTTGAACTTGGTGGATTGACGGCGATACCACAAGCTCCACAGATCCACCCAGGATCCATCGGCAGCTTGCCCCCGCAAAGACTTGGGCACCACCGTAAAGGCACAGCGGGTGCCGGTAAACCCAGCGGTTTTGGAAAAGGAGCGGAACTCGATGGCACATTCCCGCGCCCCTGGAATCTCGTAAATGGAGTGGGGGATCCCGGGCTCGGTGATATAGGCTTCGTAGGCGGCATCGAACAGGATCAGGGAGCCGTGGGCACGGGCATAGTCCACCCAGTTTTGCAGATGCTCCCGTGTGGCCACTGCGCCTGTGGGGTTATTGGGGAAGCAGAGGTAGATCACATCCACCTTTTGGCTGGGCAGGCTGGCGGTGAAGTGATTTTCGGCAGTGATGGGCAGATAGACCAGGCCCTCGTATTCGCCGCGTTCGTTGGCCGGCCCCGTATGGCCCGCCATCACGTTGGTGTCCACATAAACCGGATAGACAGGATCCGTGATGGCGATGGTGTTGTCGTGGCCGAGGATATCCAGGATGTTGCCGCAATCGCACTTGGAGCCATCGGAGACGAAGATCTCGGAAGCGTCGATATCGCAGTTGCGGGCCTGGAAGTCGTGCCGGGCAATGGCCTGGCGCAGCCACTCGTAGCCCTGCTCTGGCCCATAGCCGCGAAAGGTGGCCCGTTCCCCCATTTCCTCCACCGCCCGGATCATGGCCGTTCGACAGGCTTCCGGCAGCGGCTCGGTGACATCGCCAATGCCCATTTTGATAATTTGAGCTTCGGGATGGGCGGTGGCAAAAGCCTGCACCCGCCGGGCGATCTCGGGAAAGAGATAGCCGGTCTTGAGCTTGAGGAAGTGGTCGTTGATCCTGGCCATGGAGGTTTGCCGAAGAGGAGGTCATCGGCTTTTCAGTGTAGCTGTTCGCGCTAGCGGGACGGAGTCCTTAGCCGGTTCCGGGCCAGAACTCTTCTACGTCGCGGTTCCCCTGCCCATGGCAACAACCCCGGCGGAGGCGGGACGGAGTAGGATGCTACCTTGGCAAAGATCCTTTGGAGAGCAGGGATGAAGCAGCAGAGGGGAATGGCTCGGCACGAGAGGTGGGCGGTGGGCCTGTTGGCGATCTGGGTTTGGCTGAGCTGGGGGATGGGGGCCTGGTCTGCTCCCCTTTGTCGGGATCCCCTCTTGCTGCGGCAGATCCTGGCAGCTCTGGGCCGTCCGGAGGTGAAGGTAGAGGAGGTGGCCCTTTTTGATCCGGATCAGTGTCTTGTCCAACTGGTGTTGGATCGCCAGGGGTTGAGCGGCTCCTTGCCGCCCGAAATAGGCCAATTTCGCCGGTTGCGAGCCTTGTCCCTCAGCCACAACCAACTTTCCGGCCCCCTGCCGCCCGAGCTGGGGCAACTCGGCCAGTTGGAAAACCTGTTTCTCGATTACAACGAATTCTCCGGCTCCATTCCAGCCGAGCTGGGGCAGTTGCGAAACCTGCGCGGCCTGTTTTTGGATCACAACCAGCTCTCTGGGCCTATTCCCCCCCAACTGGGGCAACTGCACCATCTGGAAAACCTCATCCTGCAAAACAACCGCCTCAGCAGCACCCTTCCCGGCCAACTGGGCCAGATGAGCTCTCTCAAGGGCCTGTTTTTGGATCGCAATCAGCTCTCTGGGCCTATCCCCCCTCAACTGGGGCAACTGCACCATCTGGAAAACCTCTACTTGTCGGACAATCGCCTCAGCGGATCCCTGCCCCCCGAACTGGCCCAACTGAGTCAGTTGCGGGATCTGCGCCTGGCACGTAACCAATTCACGGGAGAACTGCCGACCTTTTTGGCAGAACTGCCCCGACTGGAGCGGCTGCACATCGAGGGAAACCCCGGCCTCTGCTTGCCGGCCGCCCTGTCGGAGTGGTTTGCCGGCCTAAACCCGGCGGATCCCCTGCCGGCTCCCATCTGCTCATGGACTCCGTCCCGCTAACGCGACCGGTAGCCTACTGGGACTCCGTCCCGCTATCGCGACCGGTAGCCTACTGGGACTCCGTCCCGCTATCGCGAAAGGACTCTGTCCCACTATTGTGCTCTGCACCGCTGTCACGAACGCAACAGCGTCGCGTAGCAATAACGGCGCAAGTGTGGGATCCCAGCTTGTCCCGGGTGGAGGGGGAGAGCCGTAGCGACGACCAGGCCACTCCTGCTCGATGGGCCACCACCACTCCAATCGCCTCTAGATAGGAGGTTACCGATACATGAGGGATCCCCAACTGGCGGGGATGCACCTGCATCACGGTGGTGTTTTCCTCGACGGCAATGAAAAGCGGAGGACGGGCAAGGACTCCGTCCGTTCGCGTCAGCGGCGGAGCATTGTGGTGGGGTTGCGACAGCATTGCGGAGCCATAACGGCTGGCCAGGTGCAGCAAGCCAGGCCCCCCAAAGGCAGTGGCCGGGGCGATGACGCTGTCCACCTGCTCTGCTGTCAGGTCACCCGGTTGGACGGGATCCCCGCTCTTGACGAACTGGGGAGCGTAGCTGAGGCCCACCAAAACCGAAGGCAGGAAGGTAAACCCCACCTCTTCTGCGGCAGCGCGGGGGTGAACCGGCTTGGGGAAAGTCTCAGGGTAGAAAGCGGGGGCGTGGGCACAAGGGATCCGCAACTCCCGCACCACCAGGTGGCTGATCAGGGCTTCGACGCCGGCCAGGGGATCCACCCCCCTTCCCTGCTCGTACTGGCTGAAGTCCAAGTCATCCGGAAAGCGGGCCACCACGGCAATGGCCTCTGCCCCCAGGCGAACCAGCTCCTGGGCAGTCTCCAAGAGAGCATCGGGCCGGGCTAGGGATCCCTGGCTGGCTCCTGAGGGGGAGAAGCCGACGGAAACGCCCAAGGGTTGGCGGGTCAAGCGCCAGGGGCCGATGTTGAGCCCCAAGGTGGCCTGAGCAGCCTGCATCACCTGCAGGTGGCGTTGTTGCAGATCGGGGGGGATCCCGGCATCCAGCACCACCCCAACACAGTTTTGGCGCACTGGCCGCAAATTCCACACCCCCGCACAGAACTGATCCAGGCCGTACCCTTCCACGTACAACACGTTCCCCATCGGCCAAAACAAACTGGCTCCGTTTAACACGTTGGGATGGGTAATGACCCGCTCTGCGGCTGCTGCCAGGGTGCGGGCAACAGGCAGGGCATCCCCGGCAAAACCACCGATGCGGGCACCAATGCCGGTGGGGATGAGCAGGAGGCTGGTGTAGGGATGGCTCATGCTGCTATGTCTACAGCACTCTATGCTGCTACACGCGAACGGGAACCGCACCGCTAACGCCGGACGGACAGGATCTGCTGGGCTAGGGCCTCGGCCCGCCGCACACAATCTCCCAAGGCCACGCCATCCAGGTAGTTGGCACACACCCACACCCCTGGGGTTTGGTCGGCCAGGCTGGCCTGCAATTGGGCAATCCGCTGCCGGTGGCCAAGCGTATATTGCGGGATAGCCTGGGGCCACAGGCGCTCTCCCAGGCGGATGGGTTCGACAGGGCGGGTGAGCAGGATCTGGCTGAGTTCTGCATGCACAATTTGGGCCCGCTCGTCAGGGGAGAGCGCCGTAATGGGCGGGATCCCTTTCTGGCGGGCAAAAGCCGCATCGGTAGCTCCCCCGATGAAGCTGATCAGGCAGTGATAGCCCTGAGGAGCCCGCTCTGGGAAGAGGGAGGAGGCCCAGATGGTGCCCAGGGTGCGCAGGCCCTGAGAGCGAGGGATCAGATGGCCAAACCCTCGCAGCGGTTGGGGGAGGGCTTCTTCTGGATAGGCCAAAGCCACCACCGCCACAGGCGGGTAGGGGATTTCCCTCAGCAGCCGGCTGGCCTGGGGGTTGAGATCCTGCAGGAGGGTGGCAGCAGCGTAGGCAGGGAGGGTGAGCACCACCTGTTGAGCCGCCACCCAGTGGATTTCTTCTGGGGCCGTGTGCTCTGCACCGCTGTCGTGTATGACGAAGCCCACCCGGTAGCCCGTCTCATCCCGCTTGAGATGCACAGCCCGCCAGCCCAGCCGCAGCGCACTGCCCAGTTTCTGGGCAATCGCCTCAGGTAGCTGCTGCAACCCCTGCCGCAGGTTACCCAGTTGGCCCCGCTTGGGAGGAGGCTGGATGGGGGAGTTGCCGCTGTCCTGGTGACGGGTTCGCGGGAGCGTCGCGTAGCGATAACGGCTGCGCAAAGCCTGCACAGCACCGGCAAAGAGGCTGCCGTAGCGTTCTTCCAAGCCGGCAATGCGGGGGAAGGCTGCCAAGGCGCTGAGCTGATCCGGATCCCCGGCATACACCCCTGAGGTAAAAGGTTCGACCAGCCGTTCCACCACCTCGGATCCCAGTTGCCGCTGGAAGAATTGCCGCACCGTTTCCTCTTTGCCCGGCGGTGGCGCAACAAACCCCAACAACCCACGTAAGGCCCGCAACTTGCCGCCCACGCTCAACAGCCGCGAGCCAATGGCTGCAGAAGGGCTCAGGGGCACCGGTAGCAGCTCTTTTTCCCAGTAGATGTAGCGGGGCAGCTTGGCATCGGCCAGCACCAGGTGCTCCGCCAAGCCCACCTCGGCAATGAGGTTAAGCAGGGCGGGGACGGGGGTAAAGCTGTTGGGGCCCTCTTCCCAGCGATAGCTGTCTTTGGATTGGGTGGAGATACAGCCCCCCACGCGGGAGCTGGCCTCGGCCAGGAGCAGCGGCTGGGTGGATTCATCCTTGGGGGATAAGCCCTGTTGTAATCGCAAGGCCAACGTTAGGCCGCTGATGCCCGCCCCCACCACCACCACCTCGGCCTGCAAGGACTGCGTCCCGCTAAAGTGCTCAACAGAAGAGTTCATCTTTTGGGTTCCAACGGGGTTTTCAATCCTCAAGAGTCAAACAATTATGCTCTGAGCCGCTCCCCGTCCCACCAGCGCGTTCGCGTCAGCGGTGCGGAGCATTTTGGATCTATAGCAGCTAGCGCAGCACCCGAAATAGGCTGGGGATCCCGGCTACCTGGGGCAGTTGTTGGATCTCGGCCAGCGCCTGCCGGCAATCGGCCTCGCGGACGGTGTGGGTGAGGATGACGATCTCCGCCTGCTCTTGGTGACATTCCTTTTGGGTAATGCTCTCCAGGCTAACCCGGTGGCGGCCAAAGCAGGTGCCAATCGCCCCCATTACCCCCGGCTGATCCTGGGCCAACACCCGCACGTAAAACTCCGACTCCAATTCCGAGAGAGGGATCAAAGAGGCGGCAGCGGGGAAGCAGGAGAATCCCCACAGCGGATTGGGGGCATCAGCCCCCGTTTGCCGGTGGGCAATCAGGGTCAGCAGATCGCCAACAACGGCACTGGCAGTCGGCCCCCGCCCCGCCCCCGGCCCCGACAGCACCACCTGCCCCAAAGGATCCCCCTGCACCAAAACGGCATTGTCCACACCGTTGATGTTGGCCAAGGGGTGGGTAGAGGGCAGAAGGGTGGGGTGAACCCGGATATCCAAAGCCATCTTCGCTGCCTCCCCGCCAGAGTTGGCCCTTTGGGCGATGGCCAAGAGCTTGAAGGTGTAGCCCCACTCGCGGGCATAGCGAATGTCGGTGGGGCTGATGCCGCGGATCCCTTCGCAGGGGATGGCTTCCCGCTTCACAGACACCCCGAAAGCAAGGCTGGCCAAAATGGCGATCTTGTCGGCGGCATCCCACCCTTCCACATCGGCGCTGGGATCCGCTTCGGCGTAGCCGTGGGCCTGGGCCAGGGCCAGGGCTTCCTCAAATGAGCTGGCCGCCTGGGTCATCTGGCTGAGGATGAAGTTGGTGGTGCCGTTCACAATGCCCCAGACCGCCTGGATGTGGCTGGCCTGCAGGGACTGTTGCAAGGGCTGCAGAATCGGGATCCCGCCCCCGACTGCCGCTTCCAAGAGCACCGAGACTTTGGCTTGGGCTGCCGCCTGAAAGATCTCCTCCCCGTGGCGGGCGATCACCGCTTTGTTGGCTGTGATCACGGGTTTGCCGTGGTCAAGGGCTTTTAAGATCAAGGTGCGGGCCGGCTCCAAGCCCCCCATCAGCTCGATGACCACGTCGATTTCCGGATCCGACACGATTTGCTCCAGATTGGTGGTCAGGCGCTCAGGTGGGATCCGCACTTGCCGTGGCTTGTCCAAAGAGCGCACCCCCACCGCCGCAATCTCAACCGACTGCAAGAGAGGATGCCGGGGTTGCTGCAGAATTTGCACAACACCCGTGCCAACCGTGCCCAGCCCCAATAGCCCAACTCGTTCGCGGTAGCGGCGCATAGCGCTTTAGACCACAACTCTTCCTTTTGCCTGCTGTTCCCGTTAGCGGGACGGAGTCCTTTGCCCTGTGAGGGCTCCGCCTCGCCAATGCAAACAGGAAGCGGACGGGATCCCCTCACCATTATCACGCTTGGATCCACGCTCTGCTAACGCGACCATGATCCGCATGCAGAGCACTTTGTTCGCGCTAGCGGGACGGCGTCCTTAGTTGGGATCTATACACTTGTCCGCCAGAGAATCCCGCAAGGCACGGACAAAGTGATAAGGGGGCAAAGGGGCGCTCCAATCCAGTTGCCAATGGGGGTGCTGATCCAGCCAGGTTTGGGTGAGCTGAGCGGCGGCTTCCCACTCGGCAGGGGTGAGCAAAAAGTAAAGCCGCAAGGCTTCTCCTGGCTGGGGATCCCCCCTTTGCACAGGCCAGGTGGAAGGCCAAAGCTGCTGTAGGGCTTGCTGCTCCTGCTCTTGCTGCTCTTGGGCCTGTCGTTGCTGGAGATAGGCTTGCTTGCGGGCCAACAGATAGGCCGTCCCGCTTAGGGAGGGCTGTGGCTCCGGTTGGGGCTGAGGTTGAACCCTTCCTTTGAGACAGTACTCGGCCCGCCCCCCAATGGCTGCCAGGGCTTGTTCGTATTCCGCTTGCCGGGACAGCAGATGGGATCCCAGCTTTTCTGCTGAGAGGAAGCAGGTGCCGAAGCGCAGGGGCAGCACCGGCATCTGGGCGAACAGTCGGCAGATCACCTGGTCGTGGCGCAGGGCAGAGCGCACCAACACCTCATCCGAGACTTGCAGCGACTCTGGATCCTGCATCGGCTCCACAGCAGCGGCAATTCGGCTGCCTGTCGGGGAGAACACCTGCACCGACCGATGGATCCCCTCGGTTTGCCGGATGAAGGGCAAAAGTTCTGGAGCTGGCTGCGGGAAGAAGGCGTAGGTGTAAAGGGGGCTGTTGATACTCTGCTCATTCCCGTCAGCAGTACGGAGCACTTGGGGTTCTGGCTGAGCTGGGAAGGTCATGGTCTCGGATTTAAGACGAGTAGGTAAGACGGGTAGGCTCGCCTTCCCAGTCTACGCAACCTAGGATTGGGATCTTTGAAACCTACAGGGTTCCACCTATAGAGTTCCACGGCCAGAGTTCCACGGCCAGCCTGGAGATGCGATAGACTAACCTCGCATTGGTTCTACACAGGGCTGTGGTGTCGGGGGCCGGAACAGCGCCCGTGTTCAGGCGGGCTCCCCACCCCAACCCCCCCAACAGGTGAGGCCATGAACAGCCGCCCAGATTTCCAACCCTTTGAAAAAGAAGAAACCGAACGGTTGCGGGATCTGCTCCCCGCTTCTTTCCGACCCTTGATCACCATTGTTCCCCACTTCGGGGGTGAAGCCCTGCTCATCTCCCGCCGCAAAGCCCCTTGGCAGCCCCAGGGCACCATCGCCATCGATTTTCGCCGTTGGCAAGGGATCCCTCAGCCGCAGCGGGATCTGTTGTTTCTGCGGGAGGTGGGATGGCTGGGCAACCGCAATTGGTTGCAGCCGGGGTTTTACCAATCGCTGGCCTTGATGGGGGGCATCACCACTGTTGCGGAGCTCTCTTTGCAGCACCCCTTTTCCGCTCTGTTGGCAGGTGGCATTACGGCTCTCTCCGTTCGGCAGATCTGGCAAAACCTGAACCGGGAGAGCGCCCATTTCGACGCCGATGAATTTGCCCTGCGCCGTGCTCAGTTTCGCGGCTACACCCGACAGGAGGCCGCTCAACACCTGGCAGATGCCATAGAACAGGTTCTGAAGCTGGATCCCACCGTTCGCGACAGCGGCGAAGCATCTATCCTGACGGCGCTACGGCTGCAACGGCTGAGAACCATTGCCCGCAACCTGGCTTCTACCCCCCCCAGCGGAAACGCCTGGTCGCGTTAGCGGGACGGAGTCCTTGGCCAGTTGCACTTGGGTGATGGCCACCCGACCCGAAAAGCAGATGTCGGTATCGGTTTGGGGATCCCGAGCGCGCTCCGCATAGCGGCCCTGATAGCGAAACCACAGCGACTCTGCCCCATTTCCCTCGGCTTCCACCGCATAATCGAGCGGCAGGGGTTGGGTGCAGAGGGGACAATAGACCCGCTCCGGCAGAGGGGATCCGGCGGGCAAGTGAGGCAGGTTCACATTCCAAAACGCCCCCCTGGGCAGGGGTTGTTCCATCAGCTCCGCCAAGATTTCCCGCGTCCACCGCTGGGCCTGCTCCCAGTCGATGGGTTGGCCCCCTGCTCGGTATTGGGAAATGGCAATTCCCGGGATCCCGCGCATCGCCGCTTCCCGCACCGCTGCCACCGTTCCCGACAGGTACACATCCGATCCGAGGTTTCCCCCTTCGTTGATACCGGAAAGCACCCAATCCACCGCTGGGGCCAGCTTGAATAGGGCCACCCGCACACAGTCGGCAGGGGATCCCTCGACGGCAAAGGTGCGCTCGCCGCGGGCCAAGGCCCGAAAAGGTCGCCCCGTCGTCACCTGGTGGCTGCAGCCGGAAATCTGCTGGTGGGGGGCCACAATCCAACAGTGTTCTTCCGGGATGAGAGAGTTGAGGGCCAACTTGAGGTTGGCCAGCCCGGCAGCCTCGATGCCGTCATCGTTGGTCAGCAATACCTTCATTCCTACTTTTCCCTTCTGCCGGCAACTTCTTGGGTGAGTCCCAGTGGCAAATCTGGAGATCTTGGGTGCAAAAGCGATGGGGATCCCGTTCTTCTTTTACCCTATCCCTAGGGGGGCAGCGTCTCCCATGCCGCGTCCCCTGATCCATCGTATAAACTGATACCGGAGGATTGCGATGACCACACGGGTAGCCATTAACGGATTTGGTCGCATTGGGCGGGCCTTCCTGCGGGTGCTGCTGTCTCAGCCAGCTCCAGAGCTGGAGGTGGTGGCAGTCAATGACCTGACCGAACCCGACAACTTGGCCTACCTGCTCCAGTTCGACTCGGCCTATGGGCGCCTGCCCCAAACCGTGAGCGCGGTGAACGGACATCTGCAAATCGGCAGCCACCTGAAAGTCCGGGTTTTGGCAGAGCGGGATCCGGCACAACTGCCCTGGAAAGATCTGGGGGTTGACCTGGTGGTGGAATCGACCGGCTTGTTCACCAAACGAGAGGGGGCGGCCAAACACCTGGAGGCCGGGGCCAAAAAGGTGATCATCTCTGCTCCTGCCAAAGGCCCCGACTTGACGGTGGTGATGGGGGTCAACGACGACCAATACGACCCAGAGCGGCATCACATCGTCTCCAATGCTTCCTGCACCACCAACTGCTTGGCGCCGCTGGCCAAGGTTTTGTTGGATCGCTTCGGCATCGAGACCGGCTTTCTCACCACTTGCCATGCCTATACCGCCACTCAGGCAATTGTGGATCGCCCGGATCCCAAAGATTATCGGCGGGGCCGCTCAGCAGCAGTGTCGATCGTGCCTTCCACCACCGGGGCCGCCACGGCAGTGGCCGAGGTTTTGCCCGCCCTGAGAGGGAAGATGGATGGCCTGGCGCTGCGGGTGCCCACCTTGACCGGCTCGATTGTGGACTTTGTGGTGCGTACCGAGCAGCCCATCACCAAAGAAGCCGTCAACCAAGCCTTTATCGAGGCTGCAGAAGGCCCGCTGCGCGGCATCCTGGCCATTGCTCCGCCAGAGATCGTATCGGCGGATATTGTCGGGGATCCCCACTCTTCCATTGTGGATTTGGGATCCACCATGACCTTAGGGGATCGCACGGTGAAGGTGCTCTCCTGGTATGACAACGAGTACGGCTATGCGGCGCGGCTGGTGGATCTGGCGGCCAAAATCGGGGCTGCGCTGTAGGCGGCCATCCTTGTTGCGTTCAAGGCAAGGCTATTAGAACCGGATTTGCGGTGGGGCAGTTACGGTTCAGATGCGGTTGTGGCCGGGGTTGCAGTCGATGAAGGGGGGCCAAGCCACAGTAGGATCACCATCGCCGGAGCAGCTGTCATCGCTGTAATCAAATAAAACAAAGGCCAATTGACTGCAGCCGCCAAATAGCCCGACACGGCCCCGGCCAAGGTTCCCCCCACGGCAAATACACTGGTGAGCAAAGCATACTGGGTGGCACTAAATTGCCGATCGCAAAGGCTCATCAAAAAAGCCAGAAAAGCAGCCGTGCCCATGCCCCCGGCCATGTTGTCGAAAACGGTTGCCCCCAGCAGCAGCGGATAGTTTTGCCCCACCAACCCAATCGCTCCCAGGCCCAAATTGCCGATCCCTTGCAAGGCTGCGAAAATGAACAGACAGCGGTAGGTGCCGATGCGGCTGACCCACTCCCCCCCCACAAAAGCCCCCGCCAAGGTGGCCAACAAGCCTATCCAACTGCGGATAATGCCCAGATCGCTGGTGCTAAACCCCGTCTGCAACAAAAATGTAGGGGTCATTTGCCCTGCCAAGCTGTCCGGCAACTTGAAGCAGACCACAAACAGCAGGATCGCCCAGGCCAAGCGGTGCCGCCAAAAAGATTGAAACGGCTCGATGATGGCCGACCGCAAAGAGGTAGGCTTGAGGGCGCTGTTTTCCGGCTCAGGGGCCAAAAACGAGGTAATCAACCCGATCAACATCAGCAGCGCCATGATCCCGTACACCTGCCACCAGGGCAAATAGTCCGCCAAGATCAAGCTCACGCCACTGCTGACCAGCAGCGCGATGCGGTAGCCGAATACAAAAATCGCTACCCCTGCCCCCATCTCCCGCTCTGCCAAGATATCGGTACGGTAGGCATCCACCGCGATGTCCTGAGAGGCGCTCAAAAAAGCCACCAGCAACCCCACCAGAAAGATCGGGCGGGTGAAAACCGTGATTCCCGGCCAAGTCTGGGCCAGCTCTTCCCATCCCAGAGCTTCCAGCCAGGTTTGGGTCGGATCCTGAAAACCCAGTAGCCCTATGCTGAGCAGCAACAGCACTTGGGTCAGGGCCATCCACCCCCGCCGCCGACTGCCCCGCAGGGATCCCGGTGCCGGCAACAGAAATCGATCCAGAACAGGCGACCACAAGAACTTAAAGGAGTAGGGCAAATTGAGCAGGTTAAACAAGCCGATGGCAATGGTGGTCAAGCCCGCTTGGGTCAGCCAAGCATTCAAGGTGGTGTTGATCAGCAGCAGCGGCAAACCCGAAGAAAACCCCAACAGCAGCAGAACGCCCATCTTAGAGCTGCCGTAGACGCCCAACATCCGCCTCAAGACGCTTGCCCCCGCCTCAATCATGACTAGCCCTCCCCGCCATCCTGTCTATTTTCAGGGATCCCTGTATTGCCAGTATGGTCATTTCAATTAAACTAGGGCACTGCACCCACACCTAAAACTCTGAGTGCAGCAGGCTATAGGGCTTTTCAAGGACTCCGTCCCGCTGGCGCGATCAGCAGCCCAGGCGTCTCACCTTAACCTGAAATGACCATAACATCCCAGTGAAACTCCCCATTGCGTAGCTCCCCTCTCTCAAGGGGAGAGGGACTTCCCTTAGAGCCAATCCTGAACGCAAACCACCTGCTGGGTTTGGGCAGATCGCTCGGCTGCCTCGGCCACCGCCAGGGCGTGGAGCATGTTTTCAGTATGGATATAGAGGGGTCTGCCGTGGCGCAGGTGATCCAGCACCATGCGGGTGTCTTGCTCGAACAGGCCGTGGCGGGATCCCGTCTCTAGAGGGTGGGCGCTGCCGGGCCGCAGCAACGTTGCCTCTTCGCCGTTGATCAATAGGCCCCCCCGTTGACCGTGGAACTCCAGTAGCCGCTGCGAGCACCACAGGGAATCCCCCTTGCCATAGGTCAACACCGCCAGCAACCCACTGGCAAAACTCAGCTGGGCTGTGCAGTAGCAACTGCTGTAGCGGTGGGGCAGATCCGGCCCGTCGTAGCGCAGTTGGCAGCTCACCCGTTCTACCCTGCCCAACAAGTCCACCAAGCGGTGGATGCGAGAAACGGCCCCCATGAGGGGGAAGCCAAACAACTCAGGCCGATAGGTCCAGCGATCGGGGGCGGGGTGGGTGGCGGTGAGAGTGATGTAGCGAACGGCAAACAGCTTGCCCAACCCTTCCAGCTCTTGTTTCAGCAACCGGTGAACGCCGCTAATTAGCTCGATGTGTTCGACGTGCAGCAGCACTTGCCGCTCGGCTGCCAATTGCACCAAGGAACGCGCTTCGGCAGCGCTGAGGGCGAGGGGATATTCCACGACGGTGTGGATCCCTGCCTCCAGAGCAGCACGGGCAATGGCGGCATGATCCCGATTGATGGTGCTGACAAAAACCAGATCCAGCCGCTGCTCGCCCAACAGAGAAGACCAGTCCGAATAGGCGACGGCCCCCAACTCGGCGGCAAAAGCATCGCTCCGGTCGGGAGCTCGACCGGCAACAGCGACAATCTGCACTTGCCCATCTTTGCGCAAGGCCTCGGCCCGTGAGCGAGCTGCGTAGCCGGTGCCGATGATCCCCACCCGCAAGGTTTGTTCCCTCCCCTAGCCTGCCTCTGTCTGTAGCATCACACAGGAGGGATCCTTTGTACCACCCGGCAATCCGGATCTCGCTCCGCCTAGGTTTGCCGGAAAACTCCTGCTGCACCCTTTGATTTTGTGCCTACCTCACAGAGCTGTTCGCCGGTGGGGATCCCATGGGCGTTAGGAAGAAGCTGCTGCTTCAACCTCTTGGGGTTGCGGCGAGGAAAGCGGAAAATGCCGCTCCAACAAAGCCGGGATCCCTTGGGGGGAAACGCCGCTATAACGGGCTTTGTCGGGCATAAACACCACATGGGGGCCCCGTTTGCAATCTTTCATGCAGCCCACCCCCTGCACGCAAATCGAACCAGAGTAGGCGGCCAAGTGGGCGTTCAGGGCTTGCATCACCGCTCCGG
Organism: Thermostichus sp. OS-CIW-32; assembly: GCF_054060415.1. Lineage (NCBI taxonomy): Bacteria > Bacillati > Cyanobacteriota > Cyanophyceae > Thermostichales > Thermostichaceae > Thermostichus > Thermostichus sp. OS-CIW-32. The sequence goes on from NZ_JBSSDD010000011.1 coordinate 50,393, forward strand.
CCCCACGCCGATAACAGTCGGATTTCTGGCAGACCAGCACCTTACCTTTGATGTCTGTACCTTTGATATCTCCTTTGATATCTGTGATGTTTGGAGCAACCGGTTCGGAAGCTGCCTCAGCCCCAGAAGCCGAAGACAAACCCCCCGCCCTCTCTCCGAGGGGAACCACCCGGTAAAGCACCCACTTCTCTCGCCCTTTGTGCGGATCCACCTCCCGCTCCCCACAGATCTGCACGGTGTCTCCAGGTTTGAGGGTGCGGTAGAGGGCAGAGCGCAGAGACTTGGGGATCTTGCCGGAAAAAATGTCAGCCCCAGCCTGCCAACGCAGGTACTTGAGCTTGCCATCCTTATCGGGAAGAAATCCCAAAAACTGGCCCTCCGACTCAAACGGGATTCCTTGCTTAGGGAACTTGCTCATCTTGACCCCCAGCCTCTGTGTTGAGCTGCCAACAAACCTCTAGGCCATCCAATAACTCCTGTCGCCGCGCTGTGTGCTGACGGATCACACTGCGCACCTGTAGAACAGCCAATGGAGTACTCACCTCCACCCGCAGACGACCATCTCCTGTACAAATCGCCGGGATCCCCAATTCCACTAACCGCCGACCGATGCGCCAGCGCTCGCCCAGAGGAATATCCAAAAGATAACCGCGCTCAGAGTCCAGAAAGGCGGGGTTCATGGCCGGGATCAGCACCTCAGAGGTAAAGAATGGTAGAGAAATGAAACAGATTCTCAATAGCTTTTCAAAAAAAAGCCAGAGGTCGGAAACCAGGCAGGCTCAAGCCCACCTGTGGACCTTCTGGCTAGGCTCTGCCGTTCATCAAGCCGAACACCAGGCTGTCGTTGGCCAGGAAGTGATAGAGATGGAAGGCGCGATCCTCTGTCTTCAACAGGATCTGCTCGTAGAGGTAGCGGGTGGCCCGATCCCCAAGGCTCTCCGCCTGGGCTGCCTGTCGCCGCAGCAGATCGATGATGGCCTGCTCTGCCGCCAGGTCGTTCATTAACATTTGCCGCGCCCCAAAAGCTCCATCCGGCTCAGGGGTAAAGCAGCAAAGCTGGGCCAAGGTGGCAAAGCTGGCTACCGGCACACCTCCCAGCCCTTCTAGGCGTTCTCCCAGGTCGTGGACATGCTCCCTCGCCTGCTCGTAGTGATCTTTGAAGAGTTGGTGCAGCGGATAGAACTCAGTGCCTTCTACCACGAAGTGATGCTTCTGGTATTGCAAGTACAGCCCCTGGAAGCTGGCCAGCAGGGCGTTCATCCCCTCGCAAACCGGCTGGGTTATCTCAGTGCCAAGCAAGACAGGATTGTCGCGCACGCTGTTGAAAGACTGGCGCAGGGTTGAAGTTTCGGACATAAAATTCTCCAGCACAAGTTAAAAGGAGCTGTGAATCCTAGAGCGCCCGCCACAACGGGCCTGGGATCGTTGGGTGTTTATCCCCAAGTCTAGCATAGTGCAGAAAATGGCTCTTGTGAATAACTCTCAATAAGCCCGTTGTTGCAGATCCCTTTGGAGTGGGATCAGCTAGAAATCGCAGGAGCCCCGCACTGTACCCGTAGGGTCAGTGCCGGGAGGAATGCGCTTTGATGAAGTACAATGAACTTATGAGCCAAGTCCTGACCATATCCTGCAAGCTCAAGGTGTCCCCGTCGCAAGCCGCCAAATTGGACGCGACGATGGAGGCTTTTGGCCAAGCCTTGAACTGGGTCAACCAAAACACACCAGAAAAAGTAGTCAACGCAGTCAAACTCCAATCCCTTTGCTACTACGAGATTCGAGCCCGGTTTGGCTTGTCCAGTAACTTGGCTCAACAGGTGTGCAGACGGGTAGCGGGTTCCCGCAAAGTGGCTAAGCAGAAAAAGCGTCCCGTCAAGGAGTTTAAGAGCGGCTTTGTTACCTACGACGCCCGTATCTTTTCGTTCCGTCAAAAAGACTGGACGGTGTCGCTGACCACGGTGGAAGGGAGAGAACGCTTTGAACTGGCCATTGGCAACTACCAGCGTGGGATGCTGGCTGGTTCCAACCCCAAATCTGCCACCCTGGTCAAGCGCAAAGATGGCTCCTACTACATCCAGATTTGCGTAGAGAAAAAACCACCCAAGCAACAAGATACCGACAAGGTGATCGGGGTGGACTTGGGGAGGACAGATATTGCCCATACGTCAGAGGGGGACAACTGGAATGGACAGCAGTTGAACAGAGTCCGAGACCACTACTCCCGGTTGAGGGCGGTACTCCAACGCAAAGCCAGTAAGGGCACACGCAGTTCGCGGCGCAGATGCAGAGAACTGTTGCAACGGCTGTCTGGCAAGGAGAGGCGCTTTCAGGCGTGGGTCAATCATCGAATCTCCAAAGCTATTGTCTCTAGGGCAAAGACCACAAACAGCGCTATTGCCCTGGAAGACCTGACAGGGATCCGGGAAAGGGTCAATCAACAACCCCGCAGCAAAACCGAAAGGCGCAGGGCCAACAGTTGGGCGTTCTACCAGCTACGCCAGTTTCTGGAATACAAGGCGAGAGTTGCAGGGGTTTCTCTGGTTCTTGTGCCGCCTGCCTACACGTCGCAGACCTGTCACAAGTGTTTACACATCCATCCCGATCCTGCGCAATCCTATCGCAGTGGTAAGTCGTTCAAGTGTGGGCACTGTGGATGGGAAGGGGATGCGGATTTGAATGGTGCGAATGTGATTGCGCTCTTGGGGGCTGCCGTAAACCAGCCTGGAGGTTCGGGCCTGTTTTGTTCTCTGGTAGAGCAGAGCAGGCCCAGGGCTACTGAAAGCCCGCTCCGTACCGCTTAGCGGTCGGAGCCGGGTAGTTTACTCTCCGGTATCGGAAGAAACTTGGCAGTAGGATCCGCCCTGAACTACCTTTGTGGGGCTATCGGCCTTAGGGGAAGAAGCAAGAAGCATGTCTCAGAAAAGCCCATCCTTCTTAGAGAAACTGACTGACCTAACCCGCCAAATTGTTGACCGTGCCCGAGGCATCCCAGAAGCTTCTGAATCTCTCGAGAAGCCAGAAGCCTTTAAGTCTTTCTGGAATTCGGTGTCTCAGATACTACAGAAGGACCTCCTAGAGGCGCAGACAGAGTTGGGCCACTGCAACATCCTGGTCATTGGCAAAAGCGGGGTGGGCAAGAGCACCTTGGTCAATGCAGTGTTTAGAGATGAGCTGGCCCGTACCGGTGTTGGCAGCCCCGTCACCCGCCACATTCGTCAGTATTCCAAGCCAGGTTGCCCAATCACCATCTACGATACACCTGGCATGGAACTAGACGGTGAACAGAATCAGCAAGTTCGCCTGGAGGTTTCCCAGCTTATCGAGGAGCTGCGCTTTAAGGATCCTGAACATCACATCCATCTTGTTTGGTACTGCCTCCACCACGAACTGAAGCGGTTGGAGGAAGTTGAACGCAAATGGCTAAAGGAGTTGGAACTCAAAGACGTTCCCGTCATCTTGGTCTTAACCCAATGCTTGGAATATCCCAATCCTGAAGAGAGCGAGTTTTTCCGGTATTTGCAGCATCAAAATTTGCCTGTCCGCTACATTGTTCCCGTTTTGGCCCGCAACAAGGCGATTAACCGGCAAATTACCATTCCTGCCCACGGGCTGGAGCACCTAATTGGCTGCACGCTAGAGCTTTTGCCGGAAGTGGCTCGCCTTGCCTTTATCCGCCAGCAATTGCTGCGGGTGGATCTCAAAGCCGAGGCTGCCTTTAAGTACGTATCAGGCTATGTGGCCAGTGCAGCGTTTATCGGGGCAGTGCCCCTTCCCTTTGCAGATGCCCCTCTGTTGGTTACAGCCCAAGCAGGCATGATTGCCAATATCAGCTTTATTTTTGGCTTCGAGGCTTCCCCTTCTTTTTACTACTCTTTGATAGCCGCTTTGGCAGGCACTACAATTACAACAGCAATCGGGCGAACGATTGTGTCCAACTTGCTGAAGATGATTCCCGGCCCGGGGATTGTAGGCAGCGCTATCCAATCCACTACGGCAGCCACCCTCACTCTCTCTCTGGGCCTGGCCTATATCGAGCTGATGAAGGCCATCGCCCGCGCCAAAATCCAAGGGATCCAGCTATCTCCAGAAGAGATGAAAGATATCTTTATACGCGAGTACCAAAGTTATGTTGCCTCGGGATCCAAAACTCTGAAAGATGACTTTTCATCCTAGCTTTTGCGTAGGTACTGAATCTAGGGCAGGGGAAGGTCGTGGGGTCTCAAACCCAAAGGTGCCATCGACCAGGTAGAGGGGGCGGCCTTTCACTTCTTCAAAAACGCGGCCTAAATACTCGCCAATCACGCCCAAGCTGATCAGCTGGATCCCGCCCAAAAACAAGATCATCACCGCTAAAGAGGCATAGCCAGGTACATCGGAGCCAAAGAGCAAGGTGCGGATGATGAGAAAAAGGCCATACAAAAAGGCTGGAACCGAGATCGCCAACCCTATGTAGCTCCACACCCGCAACGGCCAAGAGCTAAAAGAGGTGATGCCTTCTATGGCTAGGTTCCACAGCCGCCAGTAGTTCCACTGGGTTTTGCCGCGAAAGCGGGGGGCGCGATCGTAAAAAATGGCCGTTTGCCGGTAGCCCACCCAGGCAAAGATCCCTTTCATAAAGCGGGTGCGCTCTCGCAGCTGTTTAACTGCCTCCACCACCTGCCGATCCAGCAGTCGAAAATCCCCCGTATTGCGCGGGATCCGCACCTGGCTGAGTTGATCAATCAACCAATAGAAGCCGTTGGCTGTAAAGCGTTTTAGCCAGCTCTCCCCGCGGCGGCTGCGACGCACTGCATAAACCACCTGATAGCCTTGCCGCCACTGCTGCAGCATCTCCGGGATCAGCTCCGGCGGATCTTGCAAGTCGGCATCGATGGGAACAACAGCTCGACCAGAGGCGTGATCGAGGCCGGCAGTAAGGGCGATCTCCTTGCCATAGCAACGGGAAAGGTTCACCACTTTGATACGGGGATCCCGACGATGGAAGGCAATGAGCTTTTCCAGCGTGTTGTCTTGGCTGCCATCGTTGACGCAGATAATCTCGTAGGGGATCCCCAGCGGCTCCAAGGTAAGTTGCAGGCGTTCGAACAGGTGTTCCAGGTTGTCCGCCTCATTTTTGCAGGGGACAACAACCGATAATTCAACCAACTCAACCGGGGGCTCAGACAACATCGAGAGGTGTCAGAATCGGGATCCCGTAGTTGGCCATCATTGTGCCATCAGGGGGTGGCCGACATCTCCGCCACAATCGAGCGCAGCTCGTCTTCCGAGATGCGGTAGACCTCGTTGCAGAATTGGCAAACCGCTTCTGCCCCCTTGTCGGTGTGGATCATATCGAGCAACTCGTCCCGCCCCAGCATGCGCAGGGCCCCCTTCACTCGGTCGGAATTGCACTTGCAGTAGAAGCGGATGGTGCGCATTTCCGGCGCAATTTTCAGATCCAAGTCGCCCAGGCAGATTTGCAACAGCTCCCGCAAGCCGCCGCCACCAGCCAACATCGGGCTAAATTCTTCCACTTTGGCCAAACGGGCTTCCATCTCTGGGATCAAACTGGCCGGCGCCCCTGGCATCAGCTGCAACAACACTCCGCCGGCGGCGCGTACCCGCTGTGAGTCGAGATTTACTCCCAGAAGGACTGCCGAGGGAATCTGCTCTGAGGAGGAGAGGTAGTAGGTGATGTCGTCTCCCACCTCTCCCGAAACCAGCTCCACCGCGCTGGTGTAAGGCTGGCCATACCCCAGATCCCGCAGCACATGGAGGTAGCCATAGCGCCCAACGGCTTGGCCCACATCCAACTTGCTCTCGGCAGTGAGAGGAAGCTCAATGGCGGGGTTGCTCACATACCCGCGTACCGTGCCATCCAAGCCGGCATCCACCCAGATGTTGCCCAAGGGGCCATTCCCTTTCAGTTGCAGGTTAATCCGCGCCTGGCGTCGCTTCAAGTTGGCCGCCAGCAACAGGGCTGCGCTCATGGCCCGCCCCAAGGCCACTGTCGCCACATAGGAGAGCTTGTGCCGCTCCCTTGCCTCTTGTACCGCCTGGGTGGCCACCAAGCCCACCACTCGGATTTTGCCTTCTGCCGCCGTGGCCCGGATGAGGTGATCCGGCAGAGATGAGGGCGTACCCTCAGAAATACCTTTCGCTCGCTTCAATCGTTCTGACCCAGAGGCATCCGTCATCGCAACCTCAACGCATGTCTTAAACCAAGCCTGCAGGGATCCCCTGGCGACTCAGCCTTCATTCTAAGTGAGTCTAAGTGAGATTGTAGCCCCTCTCTTGCCGGACTTTGGGGAGGGAACTGCCCTGTCGGGGCGGGAATGGGACTGTCCCTTTTCTGGGAGAGATTTTAAGAAGTGTGAAGATCTGAGATGGCAGACGGCAAGCATATCGGAAAATAACTTGCGGGTATGCTCGTCATACTCTTTAAAAAATCGACTTGAGGATGGATATCCATGAGTGTTGTTACGAAATCGATTGTGAACGCGGACGCGGAGGCCCGCTACCTCAGCCCGGGGGAACTGGATCGGATCAAGTCCTTTGTCACCTCGGGCGAGAAGCGGTTGCGCATTGCTCAAGTCTTAACCGAGTCTCGTGAGCGCATCGTCAAACAAGCTGCCGACCAGCTCTTCCAGAAGCGCCCTGACATTGTCTCTCCGGGGGGCAATGCCTACGGGGAAGAGATGACGGCGACTTGCCTGCGGGATATGGACTACTACCTGCGCCTGATCACTTACGGCATCATTGCCGGCGATGTCACCCCGATTGAAGAGATCGGCCTGGTGGGTGTCCGCGAGATGTACAACTCTTTGGGCACACCCATTCCGGCGGTGGCCGAGAGCATTCGTCAAATGAAGCAGGTGGCCATGGGTCTGCTCTCTCCTGACGATGCGGCTGAAGCCGGCTACTACTTCGACTTTGTGGTGGGGGCAATGAGCTAATCCCTCATTGTTTTTGCCGCACAACCCTTTGCTGTTCGTCGATTTGGATTTAGGAAGCTCATCATGCAAGACGCAATTACTGCTGTAATCAACAGCTACGATGTTCAAGGCAAGTATCTGGACAGCTCGGCCATGGAGAAGTTGAAAGCCTTCTTCGCCACAGGCGAGCTGCGGGTGCGGGCGGCTGCCACCATCGCGGCCAATGCCTCCACCATCGTCAAGGATGCTGCTGCCAAGGCGTTGCTGTACTCTGATCTCACCCGTCCTGGCGGCAACATGTACACCACCCGTCGCTATGCTGCCTGCATCCGCGACATGGACTACTACCTGCGCTACGCCACCTACGCCATGCTGGCCGGGGATCCCTCCATTCTGGACGAGCGGGTGCTGAACGGGCTCAAGGAGACCTACAATTCCCTGGGAGTACCCATTGGGGCAACCATCCAGGCCATCCAAGCCATGAAAGAGGTAACTGCCGCTCTGGTGGGTGCTGAGGCCGGCAAGGAAATGGGGGTGTACTTCGATTACATCTGCTCTGGCCTGAGCTAACTCCCGGCGTCATTGCCTCAGGGGAGGTGCATTCTTCAACGAGCACGGCGGGCGATTTGCCACAGGGATCTGGTGTGCTAGCTGAAGTACGCGAGCTTTCTGGGGTGAGTCGCCTGTTTTGCTGGTCAAGATAGCCCATTTTGTTGTTGAGCGGGGATCCCATATCATGCGCATGTTCAAGATCACGGCCTGTGTGCCCAGCCAAACCCGAATTCGCACCCAGCGGGAGCTGCAAAATACCTACTTCACCAAGCTGGTGCCCTATGAGAACTGGTTTCGGGAACAGCAGCGCATCCAGAAATCGGGTGGCCGCATCCTGAAGGTGGAGCTGGCCACGGGTAAGCCTGGGATGGACGTAGGACTGCTGTAGTTCCCCTATTCGTTCGTTGCTTTCCCTCGGATACTGAGAAATAGCCCTCTGCAGATCCGGTATGCCCAGCTCTGGAAGCTCTGTTCTTGGGGTTGGGGTAGCGGATCTGGCCGTTTTGTAGGGGTGGGGGTAGATGTTGCCTGATGTGCCGACCCGGTTGGAGCCAATCATCGCTGCCCACAACCTGAGCAAGGTTTACCCGGTGGCCGTCAAGGATCCCGGAGTGGTTGGCACCCTGCGCCACTTTTTTCGCCGCACCTATCGCCACATCCCGGCAGTGCAGTCCGTGAGCTTTCAAGTTCAGCCGGGGGAGATGGTGGGATTTTTGGGGCCCAACGGGGCGGGCAAGACCACTACCCTCAAGATGTTGACTGGTTTGATCTATCCGTCCGGCGGCACGGTGCAAGTGGTGGGTCATGTGCCTTACCGCCGGGAGCCGGCGTTTTTGCGGCAGATCACCCTGGTGATGGGGCAGAAGCAGCAGCTCATTTGGGATCTGCCGGCAATGGACTCTTTGCGCATCAACGCTGCCGTTTACGAGATCCCTGAGAAGGAGTTTCGGGAGCGGGTGGGGGAGCTGGCGGAGCTGCTCGACCTAGAAAGCAAGCTAAAGCAACCGGTGCGCAAGCTTTCCTTGGGGGAGCGGATGAAGGCGGAGCTGTTGGCGGCTCTGTTGCACCGCCCGCAGATCTTGTTTTTGGACGAGCCCACCTTGGGGTTGGATGTCAACGCCCAGGCCGGCGTGCGGCAATTTCTGCGGGATTACAACCGCCGCTACGGAGCAACGGTGCTGTTGACCAGCCATTACATGGCCGATATTACTGCGCTGTGCCAACGGGTGCTGGTCATCAACGCGGGGCAGCTCATGTACGATGGCGACCTCGAGGCATTGCTGGAGCGCTTTGCCCCCTACCGAGAGGTGAGGTTGAAATTGGCTCGCCCTTGCCCTGTTGCCCAACTGCAGCTCTATGGAGAGGTGCGCACGGACGGGGATCCGGGCAGCTGTGAGGCGCGGCTGTGGGTGCAGCGGGAGCAGCTCACCCAAACGGTGGCCAAGCTCTTGGCAGAGCTGGATGTGCTGGATCTAACGGTAACCGACCCGCCCATCGAGGAAGTGATCGGGCGGGTGTTTGCGGATGGGATCCCTTCGGCCAGCCCATAGGGTCATTTGCAACAGGGTTAGGTTGAGCGTGGGCTCCCTTCTTCCCCAAGAGGAGAGGGGCTGGGGGTGAGGGTCAGCAGCGAAGGATCCCAGCTTTGTTGGAAACGACTGGGATTCCCTAACCCTTCCCTCAGATCTTCTGGGCAGCAGCCTCGCGCTGGTCAGCCGTCGAGCGTGCCGCGTGCAGCGCAGAGTAGAGCTTGTTGAGGGCATTCATGTAGGCTTGGGCCGAAGCGACGATGATGTCGGTGTTGGCGGCATGGCCGGAAAAGATGCGGTCTTCGTGGCGCAGGCGGATGGTGACTTCCCCAATGGCGTCGATGCCGGCAGTAACCGATTGGACAGAAAACTCGATTAACTTGTTGGGGATATTGACAATGCGGTTGATGGCCTTGTACACCGCATCCACCGGGCCTGTGCCCACGGCAGCGTCCACCCGCTCTTCCCCTTCCGGGGTTACCAGGCGCACCGTGGCAGTGGGAGCCTCTCGATTGCCACACACCACTTGGACATGCTCCAGGCGGTAGAGTTCGGGCACCGGGCGAGTTTCGTCGTTAACAATCGCTTCCAGATCCAGGTCGGAGATTTCTTTTTTCTTGTCAGCCAGCTCTTTGAAGCGCAAGAAGGCCTTGTTCAGATCCTGCTCCGACAGCTCGAATCCCAGTTCTTTGAGGCGGGTGCGGAAGGCATTGCGGCCCGAGTGCTTGCCCAACACCAAGGTGCTCGATTGCAGGCCAATGGTCTGGGCGTCCATGATCTCGTAGGTCTGGCGGTTTTTCAGCATGCCGTCCTGGTGGATGCCGGATTCGTGGGCAAAGGCGTTGGAGCCGACGATAGCCTTGTTGGGCTGCACCAACATGCCGGTGAGGTTGGAGACGAGGCGCGAGGTGCGATAGATCTCCTGAGTTTTGATGTGGGTGAGGGGCTTCTCGGAGTCCACCGGCAGGCCGAAGTAGGGGTTGAAGTAGCTGCGCCGCACGTGCAGGGCCATCACCAACTCTTCCAGGGCTGTGTTGCCGGCCCGCTCACCAATGCCGTTGACCGTCACTTCCACCTGACGGGCGCCCTGCTTAATCGCTTCCAAGAAGTTGGCCACCGAGACGCCCAGATCGTCGTGGCCGTGCACAGAAAGGATCGCTTGCTTGATGTTGGGCACGTTCTCGCGGATGCCCTTGATCAGTTGGCCGAACTCCTCCGGCATGACGTAGCCGACGGTATCGGGGATGTTGATGGTTTTGGCCCCCGCCCGAATGGCCGCCTCGATGACCTGGTATAGGAACTCTGGGTCAGAGCGGGTGGCATCCATCATGGAAAACTCCACATCGTCCACGAAGGACTTGGCGTAGGCCACCATCTCTTCGGCAATTTGCAGCACCTCAGCGCGGGTTTTGCGCAACTGATACTTCAGGTGAATGTCGGAGGTGGAGATGAAGGTGTGGATGCGGGGCTTGGCAGCGGGCTTTAGGGCTGCAGCGGCGGCCTCAATGTCCGGCTTGAGGGCGCGGGCCAGGCTGCAAATCACGGGGCCATCGGGGGTTCCCACCTGCTCGGCCACCTTCTGCACGGCCTCAAAGTCACCAGGGCTGGCATAGGCAAATCCCGCTTCGATGATATCGACGCCCAGCCGGGCCAACTGCCGGGCAATGGCCAGCTTCTCTTCGGTGTTGAGGGTGGCGCCGGGGCACTGCTCCCCGTCTCGCAGGGTGGTGTCGAAAATGAGTACATGATCCAAAGCTTGGCCATCAAACCCGGCGACCGCGGCAGCATCCATAACGGTTACTGGGATAACGAAACACTACCTCATTATTCTGACATTAACTGGGACATTAACTGGCAGGGGTTCTAGCCTTGTTTGGGGAAGATTTGGGTGGGCTCTGTTGAGACGTCATTGGGCTTGGGTCTTGCAACCTTTCCCCTGGGATCCCCAGCGGCGGCAGGAGATGGGGGAAGGCAGATCCCGAAGGCGCAGGCGAGCAGTTGTTCATACTCTTTCTCATCCCTGAGAGGGCGTTCCCAGCGGCCTTCTGGGGTGGTCTCGATCCACTTAAAAGAGCCATTGGCGCGGGCGGTGAGGGTGACCCGTCCGGTCGGAGTGGCCAGGGTGCAAAGGCGCAGCCGGGTAAACATCGATTCTGGCGAAGTTTGGTGAAAGTGGCACATGGGCTCGAACTCCTGCAGGGAGCGTGGGATCCGATCCAGAAGAAATAGAGTTTTCCAGGTGCGATCCGGCTGTTCCTGCTGAATGAGCCAATAACGGCAAGCAGTGGGATCCCCTGGCCAAGGGGTGAGGCGGTAGCGTCCTTCAGCCTGGGCTTGAATCCCGGGATCCCCCAGCCGCAACGGCTCGCGAAAGGCCTCCCCATACCCCACATCTGCCAGCCAGGCTTCATCGCCGATGTTCACCTGCACAGCCAAGTGGTCGCACTCAGGTCCAAAGCGGACATCGGACTCCGTCGGAGTAGCGCGAACGGCGCGGCTCACCTGTCCTGAGAGCAGGTGTACCGAAAACCCCATTCCCTGCAAGGCAGCGGCCAGCAGGCTGTTCAGCTCAAAGCAAAAGCCGCCCCGCCGCTCTCGGACGATTTTTTGGAACAAGAAATCCCGCTCCAGGCGAATGGCACGACCCCGATGAATGTCCAGATTTTCAAACGGCACCCGCAGCAGGTGGGCTAGGTGGATCTGGCGGAGGGTTTGCAGGGTGGGCTGGGTGGGGCCAACGTAGCCAATCCGATCCAAGTAGGCCCTGATTTGGGAGGGGGTCAGTGGCTCTAGCATCAGCACAGAAACCGGTTGGCTGCCAAGCAAGCTTTTGGCCTACCCTAGCCTTGCCACGAATCCCCGGCCAGAGCCAGAAGAACAGTTCACTGGAATCTGAAAGACGGCATCTTTTCCCCGGAGCCGATTTTTCTGTGGCTGTAGGGATCCCTGATGAGTAGGAGATGGGCAGAGGATTCTGGTGGACGGCCAGGCCCAAGCTTGCCCAAGATGGTTTACAAGACCGTCCAAAGCAGGTGGGAGCGCTACCGATGGCTGCTGCCCAAAATTTGCCCTCCGATGAGCTTTTTCCCATCACGCTGAAGCTCTTTGCCGTCTATCAAGAAGTAATCGGACAAACCGAGATGCGCCTGCAGGTGAGCCCTGGTACCACCGTCGGGCAACTGTGCGATCAACTGATCCAGCGCTACCCCAGCTTGGCTCCTTGGCGCTCCCAAACGCGCTTCGGTCTCAACCTCAATTTTGTAGCTGCCGACACTCCCCTATCGGCGGGAGACGAAGTCGTCCTGATCCCTCCGGTCAGCGGGGGCTGAAAAGGAGCAAAAGGAGAATGCTACGATAGCGGCAAGAAAAAAAGAAGGCGAAGCGTTACATGGCAGAATACACTCGGTCGATTTCCTTTTATGGGCGGGAAATTGACATCAATATTGGGCTGATGGCCCCCCAGGCAGGGTGTGGGGTTTGGCTGACTTCGGGCGAAACCTCGATTTTGGTTACCGCCACACGGCAGCCAGGCCGGCCTGGCGTTGATTTTATGCCCTTATTGGTCGATTACGAAGAGCGCCTCTACGCAGCGGGGCGGATCCCAGGGGGATATCTGCGGCGAGAAGGCCGGCCACCGGAACGGGCCACTTTGATCTCTCGCTTAATAGACCGACCCATTCGTCCGTTGTTCCCGGAATGGCTGCGGGATGATGTGCAGGTGGTGGCCACCACCCTCTCGGTGGACGATACGGTGCCGCCCGATGTGTTGTGTATTTTGGGAGCCTCGTTGGCCATTCACGGCGCTCGCATCCCCTTCAATGGCCCCGTGGCGGCGGTGCGGGTGGGCTTGGTCAAGGATGAATTTATCCTCAACCCCACCTATGCCGAAATTGAGGCGGGCGATCTGGATCTGGTGGTGGCCGGCTGTGCCGATGGCGTGATCATGGTGGAAGCCGGGGCCAACCAACTGCCGGAAAAGGATGTGGTGGAGGCCATCGAGTTTGGTTTTGAGGCCATCCAGGAGCTGCTCAAAGCCCAACAGCAAGTCCTGGCGGATCTCAACATCACCCCGGTAGAGCTGCCCCCTCCCCCCAAAAACGAGGAGCTGATTGCCTTTGTAGAAGAGCAGGCTCAGGAGGGCATTCGCTCCATTCTCAGGCAGTTTTTGGACAAGACCAGCCGGGAACAGCAACTGGAGGAGCTCAAGGCCAAGCTGGAGGCCCAAATCCAGGAACGGCCAGAGGGGGATCCCTTGCGGCTCTATCTTCTGGAAAATCCCAAGGAGTTGGACAACCAGTTCAAGGCTCTGCTCAAGAAGCTGATGCGCCAGCAAATCCTGCAAGAGGGGGTGCGGGTGGATGGACGCAAGCTGGACGAGGTGCGACCGGTCTCTTGCCGGGTGGGTTTGATCCCAAGGGTTCACGGCAGTGCCTTGTTCAATCGCGGCCTCACCCAAGTCCTTTCCATCACTACCCTCGGCACCCCCGGCGATGCCCAGGAGCTGGACGACTTGCACCCGGTGGATGAGAAGCGCTACATGCACCACTACAATTTTCCGGGCTTTTCAGTGGGAGAAACGCGGCCTTCACGCTCCCCGGGGCGGCGGGAGATTGGTCATGGGGCGCTGGCGGAGCGGGCCTTGGTGCCGGTGCTGCCCAAGGAAGAGGAGTTTCCCTATGTGGTGAGGGTGGTCTCGGAAGTGCTCTCCTCCAACGGCTCCACCTCGATGGGATCCGTCTGTGGCTCCACTCTTTCCCTAATGGATGCTGGGGTGCCGATCAAAGCGCCGGTCAGCGGGGTGGCCATGGGCCTTATTAAGGAGGGGGATGAGGTGCGCATCCTCACCGACATCCAGGGGATCGAGGACTTTCTGGGCGACATGGACTTCAAGGTGGCCGGTACGCGGGCGGGGATCACCGCTCTGCAAATGGACATGAAAATCACCGGCATCACCGTTGACGTGGTGGAACAGGCCATCCGGCAAGCCAAGGCCGGACGCGAGTTCATCCTCGACAAGATGCTGGAGACCATTGCCGCGCCTCGACCCCAGTTGGCCAAAACGGCTCCCCGTCTGCTCACGTTCAAGGTGGATCCGGAGGACATCGGCAAGATCATCGGCCCCGGTGGCAAGACCGTGCGCGGCATCACCGAAGCGACAGGGGCCAAGGTGGACATCAGCGACGACGGCACAATCACCGTGTCTTCCTCGGTGGGCGGCCAGGCGGAGGCGGCGCGGGCGATGATCGAAAATCTGGTGCGGCGGGTGGAAGAGGGGCAGGTGTATTTGGGCAAGGTGACCCGCATCATCCCCATCGGCGCTTTTGTGGAGTTTTTGCCCGGCAAAGAGGGCATGATCCACATTTCGCAACTGGCGGAGTACCGCGTCGGCAGGGTGGAAGACGAGGTGGCTGTGGAAGATGAGGTGGTGGTCAAGGTGCGCAGCATCGATCACAAAGGCCGTATCAACCTCACTCGCCTCGGCATTAGCCCTGAGGAAGCAGCGCGGGTGCGCAACCATCACCACTGAGGCTGCGGTTTTCCCCCAGCAACGGGGGGGCCAGGGATCCCCTCGACAGCCGCCGGCAGCGGCCAAAATGGCAGAGAAAACTCCATCGCGACAGCGGTGCGGAGCGCTTTTTAGCTGGCTCGCGTCTGCACTGCCGTTCGTGTGGTCGCGTCAGCGGTGCAAAGCCCTTTGCAATATGCCGGATCCCGTCCCTCCCTTTCTCGTTGGCCAAGGCTATACTTCTCCAGCTCGACTGTCCCCCTCCCGGCGGCGGCTGGGCTGGGCGTTGGCTTGGGGCTTGGGTTGGGCTGCTCTGCTTAACCTTTCTGCTCAGCATCCTTTGTTGGTGCGGATGGAGAGCGACGCCCAGGAGTGGCTGTACGCTTGGCGTGGCCCTCAGCAGCCTTCTCCCGAGGTGGTGATCGTCGGCATTGATGGTCGTATAGGACTCGATCGCGACAGCGGTGCGGAGCACGTTCCCGCTAACGGGAACAGCGGACAGGGGGAAAGCAATGGCCGCACCAGTGGTGCAGAGCACCTTGGCCAACATCAAGTTGACTTCCTTCTGGAACGGGCCAACTACGCCGGCCTGACGTTGCGTCTACTGGAAGAAGCTGAGGCCAGGGTGGTGGTGCTAAACCTGCCCAGCAGCTTTGTGGTACCTCAAAACCTGGGCAACGAGAACTTAGATGCCCCTCTGCGTCAGGTGGTACAGCGCTACCCAGATCGCTTGGTCCTGGCCACCCGCAGCAGCGAGAGCTTTGGCCGCTCCGAGATTAACATCTACAACCATTTTCTGCCCTTCTCTTCTCTGCGGCTGGAGTACCTGGTGCCGCCAGAGCATGTGCAGGGGGTGGTGCAATATCGGGTGGATAGGGCCGGGATCCTGCGCCAGGCCCAGCTGCGGGGGCTCTACCTGCGCCGCGACAGCCAAGAGGAGCAGATGTTCGCCTCGGTCGAGGCTCTGGCTTTTGCCAAATACGACCCGGAGCGGGCTAGCCGCTGGTTTCGCGAGCGGGGGTTGCAGCCGATCCAATTCAACCCCCTCGGATCCCAGCACGGGATCCCCATTATCCCCATCGAACAGGTTTGCCCTCCAGCTGTTCTCCAGGCAGGATCCGGGTCTGTTGCCCCGATGATCAACCCCAGCCAAGCCTGCCGCGGCCAAGAAGGGATCCCTCCCCTCGATCCCGAAGTTGCCGACCAATTGCGGGACAAAATTGTCCTGGTGGGTTTTGTGGGCGGCTACCCCGAAACCTTCCCGGTGCGGACTGCGGATGGATCCCAGATTGCGGCGGTGGAGCTGCAGGCGCAAGTCCTCTCCAGCCTGCTCACCGGGGAGGTCTACCAATCCGTGCCGGGGGGGGTGGCGGTTGCGGTGGTCTCGCTGCTGGGAGTGGGAACGGGACTGCTTTTGGTGCTTTATCGTCCCCCCCTACGTTCGCGTCAGCGGTGCGGAGCACTTTTGAGCCCTTGGGGCTGGAAGCAACAGCAGTTTCTCCTGCGGCCTGTGGTGGGGCTTGCCGTTTACGAAGGGTGGGCTGTGGCCCAGTTTCTACTGGGGCGTTGGGTTTGGCCTCTCGTCTTGCCGGCCCTGGCCAGTGGGCTAACGGGGGTGAGCCTGCTGCTCACTTTGGTCATTGTGGAGAATCAAGAACGGCTCTTGGCCCAGCAACAGGAACTGGAGCGCCTGCGCCGAGCCGAACAGGAGGCCGCCATTGACCAGGCTCGCAAGCTGCTCTACCGAGTAGCCACCGACATTCACGATCGCGAGCTGCAGGAGCTGAAGGTGGTGATGGACAACTTGGAGAGCTTGCAATGGCAGCAGCACCAGGGAAAAGCTCCCGATCCCACCGTCTACGACCACCTGCTCGAGCAACTGGAGAGGATCGGACGCGGGATCCGGAATCAGCTCAACGATGTGCGCACCCTAGCCGCCAAGCTGCGCATCTCCCCCAGCTTGCGAGAGGGGTTGCATCGCGGCATCGAGATCTATCTGGACGAGCTGATCCAAGCGGGCAGCCTGACGCTGTCTGTGGAGCGCCAACTGCAACCTCTGCAGGAGCCCAACACCGGCGAGTGGTTTGATCAGCGAGAAGACATCTTGCGCTTCTTGCGAGAGGCCATCGGCAATGTCATCGCCCACGTGCAACCCCCCAAAGGCAATGCTTCCTTTGTCAGAGTGTCGCTGGCCCAAACGGAACGCCACTGCTGCCTTTCCGTGGTCAACGATGGTATCGAGTACGCTCCCGGCCTCAGCGGCGGCTACGGCAGCAAGGCCATGAACACCATCGCCCGCTATCTACCCAAGGGATCCTGGCATCGCACCCGCACCCCAGAAGGCCATACCCATGTCGAGCTGCACTGGGAGATGCCGCTCTGAAAGACCTACACAGCACTGAACAGAACAGATTTTTGCTCAGCGCTGTTGCTTTCTTCCTGCTTCAGCAACCCTTGACTAGCGGTAGGTTTTAGACCTACCACCCCGCCAGAGGAGTCTCCACAGGCGTTAGTTCCCCCAGAGCTTGGGGTACATTTCAAACGGTAGCTGGGGTCTAGAAACATAAACCTAACCACCCGCTCTCTGCACACTCGCACAACTGCCTAGCGCTTGCACATCAGGTTGTAGAGAACTGTGCAGCAAAGTGAGGACTCCGTCCCACTATCGCGAACAGTCAATCGGCGATTAGAGACAGCCCTCTTCCTAGGAAGCGTTCTTTGGCTTATCGGCCCAGGGACTGCAGCCAGCCAATCAGGGTGGTACCAGACAGAGCTTCAAACAGGATCAGGGCAACAAAGCCGATCATTGCCAAGCGCCCGTTCAAGCGCTCTGCATAGTCGGTGAAGCCCACGCGGGGGGTGCTATCCACATACATTTCTGGCTCAATGGCGTAGTTGTTCAGCCGACCGCCTTCTTCGACGACGACGGAGCGATATCGGGTCATAGGGTTCTCCTTGTGCTTTCTTCACCAGCGTAGCTCGCTTTGCATAGGATTGTAAAGTTTTATTTACAACGTTGTTGACGCCCAATGTTCCGAGCTGCCGGGCAGAGTTCAACCAGGCCAGGAACAGCCTGTAAGCAGGGTTGTGGCTCTTGTCCCAGTACAGGGGAGCTGATAATAGCAAGGGGACTGGAGGACAACTATGTCGGCGCTGGAGCGGTTAAATACGCTGCTGGATGGCCAGCCGGTGGCCAGCTTGGCGGTGCTGGAGCAGGGATCCCCGGCGGTGTCGTTGGTGCCTTTTGTGGTGCAGCGGGATCCCTTGCGCTTTGCCATTGTCATCAGCGATCTTTCTGGCCACACCCAGGCTTTGCGGGCAGATCCCCGGGCCGCGCTACTCATCCACGAGCCGCCCACCCCAGGGGATCCCCGCAGTAACCACGCCCTGTCGCGGGTGATGGTGAGCGGAGAAGCCCAGTTTCTCAGCCGCGAGGAGGCGCAGGCGCAGGGGTTTGAAGCCCTCTACCGCGCCAAGTACGAGATTGCCGAGATGATCCTAAGTTTGGCGGATTTTCACTTCTGTCAGATCGTCCCCAAAACTGGTAGCTTCATCCAGGGGTTTGGCCAGGCATTCCGGCTGAGCGGCCCCAACCTGGATCAACTGGAGCACCTTGGTCGGGCGTAGATTATGAGAATTCCAAGGGCAGCCCGCGCCATCCTTGAGCCCAGGGAAGCTCTTGCTGCGCCGCTTCCTAGCTCCCCTCTTCTGGGGGGAGAGAATGGAGTCCTTTCTCAGGTTTTCGGGTGGGATCCCGGATCCAGTCCAACAGCAGCGGGTTGACCAGCTCGGGGGCTTCATCCTGGGGGCAATGGCCAACCCCTGGCAACGGGATGAACCCCACCACGCAAGGAAACTCTGCCAGGGCCCGCCCCAGAGCAATGGGTTCCCAGGGATCCGCTTCCCCCCACAAGATCAAGACGGGACAGGTGAGCTGAGGCAAGAGATCTTCAGCCAAAGGCCCCTGAGAATAGCGCACAAAGGCCAAAAAGACCTCTGCCGCCCCCGGCTCCAAAGCGGGTTTGAGCAAAAGCTGGATCAGCTCCTCGGTAACCGCTTCTTTGCGCCCGTAGGCTTGGAGGAGGATATTGCGAATGGCCCTAGCCTGGGCCACCTGAGCAAAGAAGAAACGACCAAAGGGGGGCCACCCCAGCAGGGATTGCAGCAAAGGGGTAAACTGGCGGCGCAGCCAGGAGACCTGGCCCCGTTTCCGCTCGTGCAATAGCCGCAGCGAGGGATCCAACATCGCTACCCCTAAAACCTGGGCCGGATCCAGAACCGCCGCCTGCAAAGCCACGATGCCCCCAATCGAGTTGCCCACCAGGTAGGCCGGCTGGCCCATCACCTCCCGCACAAAATCGGCCACCAGGGATCCCCAGGTCTCGAAGGTGTAGGGCAAAGGGGATCCCGGCAGAGGCTTGGCGGATCCCCCAAACCCCAACAAATCAATCGCATACACCTGACAGTGCTGCCCCAGCTCCGGCAAATTTTTCCGCCAATGGTCGCTGCTGGCCCCAAAGCCATGGATGAGCAACACGGCTGGGCCTGTGGATCCCGACTGTTGGTAGCGAATGGGCTGGTCACGCCAGAGCCAGCGATGCTCTGTGTTCGCGTTGGCGCTGCATGGCAACATGGGGGTGCAGTGTAGGTTTGAGTCAGCGTTGCGATCCTAACCGTTCGCGACAGCGGGACAAAGTCCTTGTGATCGGGGCAACTGAGAGTACTGGCGGAGGGTGGCCCCCTTCCACCCGTTGGCGCACTTGAATCGAGGAACAAGGATCGGCCTTCCTCTGAGTTGGGTGATCCCAAGGGGCACCACCAAGCGGCTACAACATCCCATCTCAAGCTTCCGGGAGAAAGTGGGGAATACTGGCAGTTGAGGGTTTTGCGGTGGGTCGGCTTTGGTTTGGCTAGTTGGCCTCAGCTTGTTTGGTAGCGCTTTTTGCCTCTTCTGGGGACAGTTGTTGGTGGGCAAGTTGCTGTTGCCGCTGTGGGGGGGATCCCCCCTGGTGTGGAATACCTGCCTGGCCTTTTTTCAGGCCACCCTGCTGCTGGGCTACCTGTGGGCAGACCGGCTGGGGCGCGGGCTCAATCCCAGGATGGGGGTGCTAATCCACGGGATCTTGCTGCTGGTCGGGCTGAGGCTTCTGCCCTTTCAGCTGGGGATCCCCGGCCAACCGGAAGGATGGTGGCCCCCTCTCGCTCTGTTGGCAGACTTGACTTTGGGAGCTGGGGTGCCGCTGTTTCTCCTGTCGGCGACGACGCCGTTGCTGCAACGGGGGTTGGCGGCAAGAGGGGTCGCGGGGCAACGGGAGGCTTTGGATCCCTATTTTCTCTATGTGGCCAGCAATGCCGGCAGCTTGGGCGGGCTGCTGGGGTACCCGCTGTTGTTGGAGCCTCGTCTGTCTTTGGCTTGGCAAACTCTCCTGTGGACGGGATCCTACGCGCTGGTGGCAGCCCTGGTGCTGCTAAGCGGGGTGGGTCTGCTGCTCAGTCGCAACAGCGTTGCGGAGCAACAAGAACGTGGGGCGGATTCCCAGGGATCCGGCGCTGCTCCGGGGGATTTGACTGTTTCCTGGCGAGAGCGTTGGCGCTGGGCGGGGCTGGCTTTTTTGCCGGCGGGCCTGTTGGTGGCGGTCACCACTTTGTTGACCACCGACGTGGCGGCGGTGCCCCTGTTGTGGGCCATCCCCCTGGGGATCTATCTGCTGACATTCATGCTGGCTTTCGGGGGGATCCACCCAAATAAGGGGGTTTTGGGAACGACAGCTCTTCTGGCCTGCGGGGCGGTGGGGACACAGGTCTTGGGCTGGGTGAGGCCGGGTTTTTTGCTTTTGCCGCTGCATCTGACCACCTTTGGGCTGGTGAGCTGGGGCTGCCACAGCCGGTTGGCTTGCCGTCGCCCGCCGGTGGAGCAGTTGACGCAGTTTTACCTGTGGCTGGCTTTGGGGGGGAGCTTAGGGGGAATGTTCTCTGCCCTCTTGGCACCGCAGGTGTTTGAGACAGTGCTGGAATATCCCCTGTTGCTGGGGATGTCGCTGGCCGTGCTGGGGGCGCAGGGGGGGCGGGTGGGCCTGTGGCTGGGGCTGGGGCTGCTCCTGCCTTTGCTGCTGTTGCACTTTCAACCGCAGGCGTTGCTGCAGGTGGGCGCTGGGGTGGGTTTGGCGTTGGGCTGGGCGGTGCTGGCGCTGTTGGTGTCAGGGGAGAGCCGTTCACAGCAGCAGAGCGGAGCCCCTGGCTGGCAGGCCAAGGTCGGTTGGGTGGGAGCAATGGCGGGGTTGGTTGTGCTGCTGGGGCAACCCTGGCTGCAGCCGGGACTGCAGGTGATCCACAGCGAGCGCAGCGCCTTCGGCCTCAACCGGATCGTGGAATACCAAACTGAGCAGGGATCCTTTCGTGGCCTTCTGCACGGCACCACCCTACACGGCAGCCAAAACTTGGACCCGGAAAAAGCGCTGGAGCCGCTGACCTATTTTTCTCGGTCTGGGCCGGTTGGGCAGGTGTTTGCGGCGTTCAGAGCCCAGACTGTGGATCCCACGCCCGCCATTGCGGTGTTGGGGCTGGGGATCGGCACGTTGGCCGCCTATGCCGAGCCAGGGGATGAGTGGACGTTTTTCGAGTTGGATCCCACCGTGGTCGATTGGGCGAGCCGCTATTTTTCCTATCTCCGGTGGGCCCAGACGCGGGCGCGGGTGCAGGTCATCCTCGGTGATGCCCGGCTCAGCCTCAAGGGGATCCCAGAGGGCAGCTATGACCTGATGGTGATGGACGCCTTCAGCTCTGACGCAGTGCCGGTGCATTTGCTCACGCAAGAGGCTTTGGCCCTCTACCTGAGCAAGCTCAAGCCCCACGGCTGGCTGCTCTTCAACATCACCAACCGCCACCTCGACCTGGCCCCGCTGTTGGCTGGCCTGGCCGGATCCCTGCAGCTTCACGCTTGGCACCAAGACCACCGGGATCTCTCCCCTGAGCAACGCCAGGCGGGGCTGGCTCCTTCCCATTGGGTGCTGTTATCGCCGCGCGACGCTTCGACGACCGCCTCAGCAGGGCGGAGCCCTTTGGCCCAAAACTCTGGAGTCCTGCAGGAACTGGATCCCTGGCAGCCCCTTTTGCCCCAGGCCGGGGATCCCGTCTGGCGGGATGACTTTTCCAACCTGCTGCAGGTGATCCGTTGGCCCCGGATCCCTTTGCTAAAGGGTATCCAGATCCCCAGTTTTGGATAGGAATCCGGCTGTTATCGCTTATGCAACGCTTCGGCGAATGCATTAGGGTTGGGGAGCAGAAAAGTTAAAGAAATCTTTACAACTCGGAGTTGGTATGAGTTATGATTGTTTGCAACGTAACTAATGTCTGCTCAGGAACCCGGCTCATGTCTCCTCTGCAAGCCCTTACTGTCGATCCTCAAACCACCATGGCTGAAGCCTCTGAGGCCCGTTTCGTGGCAATCGGGGGCAGCCTGCGGCCCAATTCCTTAACGTACCAGGCGCTGGAGGTGGCGCGGCGCGAGTTTGAGAAGTTGGGGATCCCGTTGCACATCCTCGATCTGCGGCAGATGAAGTTGCCCTTTGTGGATGGCTCGGAGTCCTATGCGGATTATCCCGATGTGGCAGTCCTAAGAGCAACCATGAAGCGGGCGGATGGGATCATCCTAGCCAGCCCGGAGTACCACGGCGGCATCAGCGGCAGCCTGAAAAATGCACTGGATCTGTTGAGTTTTGAGCAACTGGAGGGCAAGGTCTTCGGGTTAATCAGCGTTTTGGGCGGCGAGAGCAACAGCAATACCCTGAACCAGATGCGCTTGATTGTGCGTTGGGTGCATGGCTGGGTGATCCCAGAGCAAATCGCCATCGGTCGGGCTTGGAACGCTTTTGACGAGCAAGGCAATCTCAAAGATGAGAAGCTAAAACAGCGCTTTCAACACTTTGTCCAGAGCTTGGTGACCCATACTCACAAGCTGCGAGGGATCCCAGTTGTGAAGCCTTCCTGAAATTACAGTCATTCCAAACTAGATTGAGACACTCTCCAAGCGTTCCGCGACCAACCCCAGGGAAGTTAGGAAGCCATGAAGGACGGCTGCAGACAGACTACACTGGGGCTGGGTGAGAGATGAAAACCAAATCTTTCACTGCGTCGAGGATGGGGCGAACGCCCGACGTCGAGAATCCCTGCCCCTTGGGGCGGAGAGTATGCCAAAGTTGTTCCAAACAGCAACAAGTCCGGGCTCTCTTCTTCTCACCTGTTGCTCAGCGTTGCCCAGCAACAAATAAGGCTCAGATCCGACGGAGATCTGGCCGATACGGCATTGACTTGCAGAGGAACCCGCAGAATAGCTCCACACAGGTATGGTTCAGTCTGTTCCCCCTCATTCCGATAGAGCTGGGCCAATATCTCCCCTGGTGGCCCTGCAAGCAACCTTGCAGCAGATGCGGGAGCAGAGCGATGCCAACACCCTCGTTCAGCTCACGCTGGAGTATGTCAAGGCGGTGTTTGGGGCGCCGCTGATCTGGCTGGCCTTTTACGACTATCCAAATCACCAGTTGGTGGGTCAGGGGGGAGTGACCCTTCTTGAGGATCAAACCCTACTGCGGGCGGTGCATCCTCTACAGCCGGGGGAGATCCTGGAGCAGGTGGTGATCGAGCAGCGACCGATCAGCCTGCCCGACCTCTCTCAGGAGCCGCGCATGGGCATTTGGCAGCGGGAGGCCAGGCGACTGGGCGGGATCCAGGGCTGTTTCATTTATCCCTTCTCGGCCTACGGCCCGCTGTCGCGAACGGCAGTAGGACGGCGGCGCTGCTTGGGGATTCTGATGCTGGGATCCCAAATGTGGGGGGTTACCACCCGTGAGGACGAAAAGGCTCTCCTGGGGATTTTGCTGGGGCAGTTGGCAGCTTCTCTGCAAGAGTTGGAAAACGCTTGGCAACAGCAGACCGAAAAGCGCCTTGAGGATCCGCTCCTGAGGTTGGGAACGGCGATGCGCCAGGTGGGATCCCTGCAGGAACGGGTCAGCCTGGTGAGGCAGGAGTTACAGTCTTTTCTGGGCGCCGTCCACATTCAGGTGTATTGGCACGAGCGCGGCCAGGGGCAGTTCGTCCCCCATGGAAGCGCCCCCAAAGCTGTTGGCAACAGCGGGGGGACGGAGTCCTCTCAGCCCCCTGTTCCCAAAGGGGCTAAAGTCGGAGCAGGGCCGACAGGAGAGGTCAGCCTTTCGCTGCGGGAATTGGGGGACATGTACTACACCCTCGCCGATGGCCAGGTGGTGGTGGGCGGCACAGGGACGACTCGCTCTGAGGTTCCCCCCAAGCTGATGCAGCAGTTGCGGGCCCAGGCCGTTTTGGCGGCCCCGATTTTGCTGGAAAAGGATCTGCTGGGGTTCATCTGGGTGCAATCGGATGTGCCCCGTACCTGGCAAGCCGCTGAGCGACAGTTGGTAGCTGCTGCCGCCAATGGGTTGGCCTTGGCTGCCCCCCTAGAAAATCTGGATCGCCGCATTCGCCAGTTGGCCGATGACCAAGAGTTTGTGCAACAGGTGGGCCGCTCGCTTTACAACCCGGCGGAGCTGCAACAGGCTCTCCAGCAAGCCGTTGTCGGCCTGGCCCAGCGCCTGAAAGTCGGTGCAGTGGCCGTGTTGACGGTGGATCCCGACAGCCCCATCCCCCGCCTCTTCTACGAGTACCGCAGGGAAGGCAAGCAGACTTTGCCACAGCAGCTCAGCCCTCTGAGCGACCAGGACTGGCAGGATCTCATGCGCAGCGAGGTGGTCGTGGCAGAAAACTACGACCAAGATCTGCGCCTGCTCTCTTGGCGGCAGGAACTGGCAGGGGTTCGTTCCTTGATGCTGACCCACACCGGGGTCGGCGGTACCGCCACCACACCTGTGGAAGGGCTGCTCTTGGTGTTGCATCCCCAGCTACGGGCCTGGAGCCGGGAAGAGCGGCAACTGCTGCGGGGGATCGCCCAACAGGTGGGGGTGATCCTGCGGCAAATTCGGTCAGAACAACGCCGGCAACGACAAGAGCAATTGCTCAAGGGCCTGATCGCCACTTGTTCAACCTTGCCAAACTCGGCCACCTTGTCAGATCTGTACACCACTACCACTCGACAGACGGCCCAATTGCTGGGGATCCCTCTGGCGCTGGTGGTCAGTTGGCAGCCGGGGGAAAGCCGGGCTCAGCTCCAGGGGCCTTTTACTACCGCTGCCGGGACGGAGACCGGCTCCACCGAGATTGACCTGCAAGATCCCCTACTGGCCTACGCGCTGCAGTCGGCAGAACCTCTGCCGCTCACCCAGGAGCAGATCCCCCCTGCCAGCCGCACTTGGCTCAGTCGCGTCAGCGGTGCGGAGCACTTTGCTGCCGGCCTGGGATCCTGGCTGCTGGTGGCGCTGGGGGAGACAAACTCCTCGCAGGCGGGAGCTTTGGGAGTTTTGATCTTGGGGGCAGAAGCGGGCAAGGTTTGGGATCCCGACGAGCGGGCGGCTGTGATGCTGATCGCCCAGACCTGCGGCTGGACGCTGCGGCGCTTGCTCTGGATGCAAACTTTGCAAGAGCGGCAGGAGGTGCTCAGGGAGTTGAACTGGTACAAGCACCGCCGCCTGCTGGATATGCAGAATGCCCTTCTGGACAGCCTGCACCGCCTGGGTCAGGTGCCGGAGATCCCCGGAGACGAAGCCACCCGCTGGCAAAAGGTGGTGGAGATCGGCAGAGGGCTGCGGGATCTGACCGTCTCCACAGGGCCGTTGTTGCAGTCGGAAACTTGGCAGGTGCAGCCGCAGTCGCGGTCGGTGCCCTTGGCAACCTTGGTGCGCAAAAGCCTACGCCGAGTGGAGGCCCTGACCCAAAAACGCAAGTTATGGCCGCGGGCCCATGGGGACATGAGCCTTACCATCCAGGGGGATCCCGAACGACTGGAGATGGTGCTCTGGGAGGTGTTGACAGCCGCTATTTTGCGCAGCCCGGAAGGGGGGCGGCTGGATCTGTGGAGCCAAGCCAGCGTTCGCGACAGCGGTGCGGAGCACTTTGGGTATGCAGAGCTGCTGGTGGTGGATCAGGGCAGCTTCGACCCTCACCTGATGGCCGCCCTTCAGTTGGGGCCAGAGCAGGTGATCTACGCAGATCCTCTGCTCAAGTCGCCTCTATCGGTGAGTCCTGGTCTGGAACTCAGCCTGTGTCAACGGGTGGTGCAGCGGATGGGGGGCCAGCTCTCCTTTTACCTCTCTTCCGATGGGCGTTGTGTCTCTCGGCTGCTCCTGCCGATGGGCAGCGACGAGCCCCATCCCCCTGGGTAGGAAAAAGCTGTGTTGCCGGTCACCTTAGGGGGACAAGGTTCTGAGCAGCCAAAACAGGGGCAGTAGAGCCAGTAGGCCGCGATCCAGCCGCCGCAGTTGTAGGCGGTGCCAGCGCAGGGGATGGTCTGGGCCGGTCAGCCCACGGGCCTGCATTGCCATAGCCGTCTGTTCGGCACGCAGGAGCAAGTTTTCAAAAAAGCGCTCCACCAAGGCCAGCAGGGTTTGCATCCCGCCCCGGAAACTCAGGGATCCCCAGCGCACATCCCGAGTTCGCACCGCCCGCGCCAAGTTTTGCACCTCTTCCATCACCAAAGGCAGAAAGCGTAGCGCCAAGGTGAGGGTGAGAATCACTTCGGCAATCGGCCAGCTCCAACGTCGGAGAGGCTGCAACCATTGGCCGATCCCTTCGGCAATTTCTTCGGGGGCCGTGGTCAACAAAAACAAATGGGTGGCGTAGAGCAACGTAAAAATGAGGGTGCCCAGCCGCAGCGCCACCGATAGAGAACGGCGGGAGACCTGAAAGGTTCGCCCCAACAGGGAAAACTGAACCAGGCGGTAGCGGTAAGGGGTTTGCCAAGCACGGGTTTGCTCCCGCCAGGCACGGTCTGGGGATCCCTGTTCTACGGCCAAGTCGAAGTGCCCTGCACCGCTAACGGGAACAGCGGGGATCCCGGTCAGCCCATAGCCCACCACCTGCATATCCTGCCGTTGCGGTTGGGGAAAAACCCCCAATCCATCCGGCGCCAAGCTGGTGATCCCAAAGGTGAGCAGGCTCAGGGCCAGCACCAGGGAGAGTTGGCCTGACCAAACCCGGCGCGGCAGACGGGCCGCCACAGTTAGCAGCAGAAGAGCCACCACCACAGCCAAGCGCCAACCATTGCCGGCCAGAATGGGGCTGAGGAGAAAGCTGAGCAGCCAGGCCAGCTTAACCCGCGGATCCAGGCAATGTAGCCAGGTGCGAGGCTCTTCCAGATAAATCCCCAGCGGGGCATTGCGCAGAATATCCACAACAGTTGAGAAGGAAGCAGACTATACCCCTTAAAAGGGCGGGACCGAGAACTCCGTCCCCGTAGCGCGGTCGCAGCAGCGTTGCGGAGCAATAACAGCTGGCAGCAAGGGAGAGCTAGAGCCGCTCCACCAGACGGGTAGAGCCCGACTGGGCGGCGACCCATCCCCCGGGCGCGCCATCTCGCTCAATGCGCAGCCAGACGGGCACCTGTCCCTCCCCAGCCCGCACCTCCACCACCCGCAGCAGGGCTTGGCGTGGGGCTGTCCCGACAATGGCTCCTGTCAGGCTGGGTTGCTGGCGAATGTTGATGCCATCGTTGGAGATCACCCGCACCTGTTGTACTCCTTGCCACTCCGCCAGAGGGCCAGTTAGCTCAGGCGGGGGAGCGGGTTCTGTCTGGCCGGGATTGTTGTTCGCGAAAGCGTCGCGTAGCGATATGTCAACCGGCGGCTGCTCAATTTGCACCTGGGGTTGCTCCAGCGGTGGTGCCGGCGGCGGCGTGAAGAGGCCCCGCAACATTTGCCAGATGACCAATAGGGAGAGGATGCCCACACCAACTACCCCGGCCACTCGCGTCAGCGGTGCGGAGCCCAAACGAACGCCAGCGGGAAAGGTAGGACGCTTACGGCCCCCCAAGCGGCTGCGGCGGTAACGCTCCACATCCTGCAAACCGATCGCGCCAGCGGACCTTAGGCCCTGGACTCCGTCCCCCTGAGGGGAACGGTCTTGGGCGCGTTCGCGACAGCGGTGCGGAGCACTAGAACTCTCATCCGCAAGAGCAGAGACGCCCGCCTTGGGGGTGCTCCGGTAGGAGGGCAAATCCGAGAGGCGCGGGGGTTCTGGCGGGGGCATCACTCCTCCCCGTTGCCAAGGGGTGGGGGGGCGCTGCAATTCTTGGGTTGGATTAGGGGGGCGCACGCCACCCACCACGGCAGGCAAATGAGGTGGGGGATGGGGGACTTGGGGAGAGAGCATCCCCGCCGGCGGATCCTCGCGGCTGGGCATTTCGTCCAGGTAAGCTTGCACTTGGGGGTTGTCGAAGTAGGCTTGCAACGTCGCTTGGGTGGCTTCCAGACCGCGAAATTCCGGGAACACCTCCTCCTGAAACCATTTTTCTGTGAAGCGGCACAGACCCGGCAGATGGTCGGGAGAACCGGCGGAGTGTTCTTCGATAAACTGCAAGGCCTCTACTTCTTGGGTGGAGCGCAGATGGGCGAGCGCGTCTTCGGTCTGCCCCAGCAACAGACTACAGATGGCCTGCTCCAGATGCACATCCTGCCGCTGCGCCAGACGAGCCAGGTAGCCGCGAGCACGCCGCACCAGAGCCGGGCGGTTTTCCAGATAACCTGCCGCCAGCAACACCTGCACGGCCAAGTAGGCGGCCACCATCGAGGGACGCTCAGCCTCCCGCTCGAACAACTCCTGCTGTTCTTTGAGGGTGAGGTGGCGACGTACCCGTTGGATAAAGCGCAGGAAATCTTCGGTGCTGAGGCCAGAGCCATCTTGCCCCATCCCCTCGATGCCGCCCCGTTCGTCCAGCATGGCTTTGAGGAGAGCCAGTCCCTGCTGTCGCTCCCCGTTCCCATCAGCGGTGTGTCTTCCAGCTTGGGCGGGAGCACTTTGGCTGAGGAGTTGCAAAATGCGATAGGGGCGCAGCTTGCCCAAATCAATGCGGATCTCCGCCTGCATCTGCGGAAAGGCCTGATACTCCTCCAGCTCCGCCAAGCCCGCCTGTAAAGAACGCGCCGCCTCCTCGTAGGATCCCTGTTGCCAGGCTTCTCGACCCAGTTCCAGACGAGCGATGGCCCGCGCCAAAATGGCATCGGAACGAGCAGGGTGGCCCTGCTTCAACAGGTGTTGAGCCAAGTCCAACGCAGCCTGGTACTCTCCGGCTTCGCAATACAAGCACAGCACTCCCGGTAGGTGCGCCTCCTCCACCGTCAAGGTGGGATCCGTTGGCATGAGGTGTTCGTCGTAGTTTCGTCGTGCCTCAGGGTTCAGCAGCACAGAAGCCGCCTCTTGGATCATCTGGGCGCGAGCTTCCACAGCCTGTGGCGAGAACCCCGACAGCCAGGAGCGCTCGCCCGGCTTGAGATCGATCCGCTCCCGGTATGCCTGTTCAATCTGATGCTCATCTGCCCGTGCCGACAGCATCAAAACCCGATAATAGTCGAGGGGCACCCGCACCGTCATGGTTTTTGTCCGCGCTCTCCTGTTCGTGCCAGCGGGACGGAGTCCTTGGACAACTTACCCGCATCGACTTAACTGTAGTCCTTTTCGTGGGTAAAAGGGATCCCCCCTCGGGAATCGCTGCTCCGCCCCTACCAGTTCCAGCTACCCGGCTCTCCTTTGAAAGGGCCTACGACCTTTGAGGTGATCCAACCGCCGTAGAAATCTCCGGGTTGAGGCCGGACTCGTTCTCCACCTACCCGGCACTCCTGCACACGGCCTGGATAAAAGGCAAGGTAGTCGCGGATGGGCAAAAACGCCGGGCTGGGATCCGGATAGCTCCAGGCGGCATCTACGGCTGTTTGGGATCCGACCTGAACTGTCCAGTAGCAGGCAGCCCCTTTGAACTCACAGAAAGAGGTGCGAGAGCTGGGGCGGAGATACTGCAGTCGAACGTCGGTGGGGGGAATGTAGTAGGTGGGCGGGTGGCTGGTTTCCAGGACGCGGTAGCAACGGCGGCTTTGGGCAATGAGCTCGCCATTGAAGAGAACTTCCACCAGTTCTGTGGTGGGCTCCAGACGAGGTGGGCGCGGATAGTCCCAGACAGATTCTTGTCCTGGATGGGGAGAAATCGGTTGGGGAGACATGGGTCAATATCTTCAATATCTAAAGCAGACGGGTGGCCTCTACCAGTTTGGCGTACCGGATCAGCAGCAAAGACTGTTGCTCCGGCAGCGGCTGAATAACCCCCTGCTGCTGCAGACGGCTCAGTACCGCCAGGGCTGTCTCCCGGCTAACTTGGCTGATATCGGCCAAATCCTGGGGGGGAGGGTAGACAATGCGCATCCCCTGGGGGGTCTTCTCGCCAAAAGCTTCCGCCAGTTGCACCAGCGTATGCACCACTCGCAGCGGGGGGCTCTGCTGGTCAAGATCCGCCTGCAAGTTGGCCAGGCGCAGGCGACGGGAGAGGCTGCAGGCCAGCTGGTAACACAGTTGCGGCTCCCGCAACATCAGCGCTTTGAAGGTTGCCGCCGGGATCCCGGCCACCCGCAGCGGGGTTAGGGCCAGCACATCTCGGGAGCGGGGAGCTTCGTCCAGTACCGCCATTTCCCCCACCCAAGCGCCCGGCCCCAGCAAGGCAAGGGTTTTGGTGCTGTCTTGCGCCCGCAAAGCCCGCCGCACCTTAGCCCAGCCGGCGAGGATCAGATAAACTACGCTGCCCCAGGCATCTTGCATGAAGAGGGCCTGTCCCGCCGGGATATCCCGCAGCTTGACCTGGGATCCCAACCATTGCAAGGACGTCGCCGAAAGTTCGGCCAACATTGGCACCGCCTTGAGCTCGGAGAGAAGGGCAACAGGAGCATCGGAAGCCATGGCGGGTCGGACGTTTCACCATACCGCAAGCCCACTGTAGCCCAGTTACCAACTCAAGAGCTATCCTGCAATCCACCACCCCGCCATGTGCGCCAAGATCTAGGTCGTGTTGATCTTATGTTAGGATAGAGAGAATAATTTATAGAGGAAAGAGGATGAAGTTGGTTTTTTTAGATGAAAACAAATGGCAGAA
>NZ_JBSSDD010000012.1:0-77057 GCF_054060415.1 Thermostichus sp. OS-CIW-32
GTCAGCGGGACGTAGTCCTCAAGCGCAGGAAACGTCCTTTTCGCGTTAGCGGCGCGGAGCGCTTTGCGTCAGCATGAGTGCGGGAGTATGTCACACTCCAAAATAAGCCCTATTTCTCAACCTGGACAAGCAACGGGATCCCTCGCCTGCCCTAGCGCCGCCTGGGGATTTCCCCCTTCCACTGGCAGGGATCCTCACCAACATCATTGTTGAATTGAATAATGTTGAATGGTCTGGGCGGGTGCAGGTTCATATCCGCGCTCCTGACGGATGGTCTTCAAAGAAAGGAGATCCAATGCTGTTGGCGGTTCGGTTCCCCAGTCCTTTGGCGGGACGGAGTCCTCAAGCAGGCTGGTCTGGGGTGGTGAGGGATCGTTTCTGGGGCTTCATCTTAAGATCCTTCAAGCCCCTGGCAGTTTGTCTGGGTTTCCTCTGGGTGGGTCTGCTGGTTTGGACGGGATCCCCGGTTGCCCACGGCCAAAGCGCTGTCCCCGCTGCGGAGCACTTTCTGACGGTGGTACGCTTGCCAGGGCAGAACTGGGCCAATATCGAGCGGCAACTGCAGCAGAGCGGCCTCAGCTACCAGGTGATCGACGGGATCG
Source organism: Thermostichus sp. OS-CIW-32 (assembly GCF_054060415.1). Lineage (NCBI taxonomy): Bacteria > Bacillati > Cyanobacteriota > Cyanophyceae > Thermostichales > Thermostichaceae > Thermostichus > Thermostichus sp. OS-CIW-32. Next base: position 603 of record NZ_JBSSDD010000012.1, read on the forward strand.
AGCCAGCAGGTTTGCGGGGGCGCAGCACAGTCTTTTTGCCAAACGTGAATCGCCTAACCGTTGCTCAAGCCCATGCTCTCGCCGAATGGATGCAACAGGAAGGGGGTCAGTTGATCGTCAGCGGCCCGCTGGAAATCCCTGCTGAGGCACGGGATCCCTTACGCAGCCTGATTGGCGCCTACTGGAGCGGAGATATTCCTCTGGCCAGTGCTGTGCGCCTGACAGAGTTTGCTGAAGCATGGGCCCGCAGCGTTCAGGCGGCCGATCGCGCCAGCGGTGCGGAGCACTTTGTGGTTGCCGGGGGAGCCCTCTTGCCCACCGGCCCGGAAAGTCGTCTGGTGGCCGTCTGGGAAGAGGTGGACATGGGGGACAATGCCTATGCGGTGATTGCCAGCCGCCAGAGTGTGTACCTGGGTTGGCGTTGGGGGGAGTTTCCCGAGGAGACGGCGCAGTTGGATCGGGAGTGGTTGCAAGCGGCTCTGCGCCGGGCCCAAGGCCGTTTCGCTGCCCTCAGACAGGCTGCTGCCACCCCATCCCCTTTGCCAGCGGTGCGGAGCACCATCAACACCCTGGAGTTGCTGGCCATGCGCCAAGAGCTGGGGAGCTTGCTGGGTCGGGTAGAGGGATCCCTGTTGCTGGCTCGGGCCACTCAAGGGGGGGTAGAAGCAGCCGAGTACAAGCCCATTTTGGAGCAAGCCCGCAGCGTGTTGCAACAGCTACCGGCCTGGGTGGAGGCAGGGCAATACGAGCAGGCGCGGCAGGCTTTTGAACAGGCACGGGCGGATCTGTGGGCCCACTACCCGGTGGATCGGTTGACGGCTTTGTCTGAGGTACGGGCCATTTGGCTGGATCGGAGCACCATTGTCGAGGCAGGCTCTGAGGCAGGGCTGGCTCAGATTTTCGATCGCCTGGCTCAGGCTGGCCTCAACACCGTCTTTTTCGAGACGATGAATGCTGGCTTTGCCATTCATCCCAGCCGCGTCGCCCCCCAACAGAACCCCCTCACCCGTGGCTGGGATCCCTTGCGGGCGGCGGTGCGCTTGGCTCATGAGCGGGGCCTCGAATTGCACGCTTGGATTTGGACTCTTGCGGTGGGCAACACCCGCCACAATCTGCTGCCGGAGATCAACTTGCCCCAAGACTACATCGGCCCGGTGCTGACGGCTCACCCCGATTGGGCCAATCTGGACAATCGTGGCCGTCTGTTCCCGCGCGGGCAGCCGGAAACCTGGCTAGACCCAGCCAATCCGCAGGTGCGCAGCTATCTCCTGGCTCTTACCCGCGAGCTAGTGCAAGACTACCAGGTAGACGGAATCCACCTGGACTACATCCGCTATCCCTTCCAAAACGCTGCCAGCCGCCAGGTGTTTGGCTTCGGTCGGGCCGCTCGTCAGGGGTTTCAGCAGTTGTCCGGCGTCGATCCGCTGGAGTTGGATCCCTTGAGGGATCGCTCCCTCTGGCAGTTGTGGACCCGCTACCGCACCCAGCAGGTGAACGAGGTGGTGGAGGCCATTGCCCGCACCGCCCGCTCCCTCAACCCGCGCGTGATCCTCTCGGCAGCTGTCTATGCTCTGCCCAAGCAGGAGCGCCTGCAAAGGCTGCAGCAGAACTGGGAAGAGTGGATCCAGGCAGGGGAGCTGGATCTGTTGATCCCCCTCACCTATGCGGGCAATACACGGCGTTTGGCGCAACTGGTGCAGCCCAATTTGGAAATTGTCAGCCGCTTCTCCACCCTCTTCGTCCCCAGCCTTAATTTGTTGAACTTGCCGCCCGTCGAGTTCTTGGATCAACTGCAGGTGGTGCGGGATTTGCCCACCGGGGGGTTTGCTTTATTCTCGGTGCGGCAGCTTACCCCAGAGCTGGAAGCCATCCTCAGGTCCTCCGCCATTGCCTCGACTCGCATTCCCTATCGGGATCCCTTTGGGGCTGTTCGGGATCGCTTCCAGGCGCTGCGGCAGGAGTGGATGTTTTTGCTCGAGCGGAAACGGTTGGGGTTGTGGGAGCACAGCCAATGGATGGAGCAAATAGAGCGGGTGCAGGGATCCCTGGCGGCCTTGGCAGCGGATCCCACCCCGGAAGCCCTGGAACAAGCCCGTCAGCAACTGGGCAACTTGAAAACCAATCTTGCCACTTGGATGCGGCTGGAATCTCTGCGCAACCCCTATCGAGTTCAAGTTTGGGGCAACCGTCTCGCGGCTTTGGAGATGATGCTGCGCTACGGAGAGCAAACCCTGATGAGGGCATGAAGCTCCCCTCTTGCGGGATGGGGATCCCATCTATCCCCAGAACTTCCCCAGAACCGAAAAAAACTGTTATGGGGTATCTTTCGGCATTTCCTCTGCGGGGTCAGGCCCTGTATCCGGCTCCTTGGGGAGAGCAGAGTCCTCAGGGCTGGGCAAGGACTCTGTCCTGCTGGCGCGAACTGCTTCCGGGGAGGTTTCTGGCTCCTCGTCATCGCTACGCGACGCTTCTGGGAACCCGTCAGCAGTGTGTGGCGCTGAAGCGGGCTGAGCAGCAACAGGTTCAGGAGCAGAAGGAGGAGGTGCAGCTGGGATCCCGGCTTCTTCTGCAGGAACAACCGCAGGTGGCTGAGCAGCTTCTTTTTCCTTTTGCTGTTCGTAGCGGCGACGTTTGTTGCCCTCATCCACCAGCACGTACACCAGGCTGAGGAGAGAGAGCCCTGCTGTTCCAACCAAAACCCAGAGTAAGTTGTTGTCTATGGTCATGGGGTGAGCCCCGTCAAACGCTGCTGGCGATGGAGGGATATTGCTCCTTAAGGCTTGATCTTACCGTTGAAGCCGCTCTGCCAAATCTTTCTGCCAAATCTTAAAGATTGGAAAGGTTGGGTTCACAGTTTTGTTGTTTTGTGTGTCATGCGCTATCTCAAGTTCTACAAGCCCTATGGCGTGCTCACCCAATTCACCGACCGAGAGGGACGGCCCACCCTCCAGTCTTTTATCCCGGTGCCCAGGGTTTATCCGGTGGGGCGACTGGATCGCGACAGCGAAGGGCTGCTCCTGCTGACCGATGATGGTCGCCTCAATGCCCGCTTGATCGATCCCAAGTTCGGCCATGAGCGCATCTACTGGGTTCAGGTGGAAGGGATCCCCACCCCCCAAGCCCTGCAACAGCTGCAACAGGGGCTGATCATCCAAGGGCGAAAAACGCGCCCGGCCCAGGTCAAAGTCTTGGCTGAGGAACCCACCCTGCCGCCACGGGATCCCCCCATCCGCTTTCGCCGCTCCATCCCCACCACCTGGCTGGAACTGACGCTGCGGGAGGGTCGCAATCGCCAGGTGCGCCGCATGACTGCCGCTGTTGGGATCCCAACTTTGCGGTTGGTTCGGGTTGGACTGGGGCCCCTCTCTCTGGCGGGGCTTGCTCCTGGCCAGTGGCAAGATCTCAGTGAGGTAGAACTGGCCCAACTGCGGCAATATTGTTTTTCTCAAACCATTAGAGTCATTTCAAGTTAGATTAAGACGCTTCCTATTCGCTCGGCAGTGAGGAGCTGGGAAGCAAGACAACGGAACAGTTTTATTCCCTCTTAAATGACTATAAACTAGGACAATGCATCCACACCTAAGACGTTGAACGCACAGGGCCGGAAGGCTTTTCTCCGTAGCTTAGGCGTTTCACCCTAACCTGAAATGACCATAACTTAACTCACATTGATCATTACTGAGCATTTGATCACTACATTGTTAATGATTGCCCTATGATTGCCCTTGTTCCCAATTGTTCTTGAGCCCACTCAGTCGGGCATGAGGGCGTGGGCGCGCTTGCCACCATTGGGGTAGAGAAGGGCCCGCTTGGGGCCGTGGATGGGATCCTCGACGATAATCGTCTGGTCGCGGCTGGCCCCCAGAGAAACAATGGCAATCGGCACCTGCATCAACTGTGCCAAAAACTTCAGGTAATCATGGGCTTCGGGGGGCAAGTCTTGGATGGAGCGGCAATCTTTGGTGGAACATTTCCAGCCCGGCAGGGTTTCGTAGATGGGTTTGCACTGGGCGAAAACCCGGGCATCGCTGGGAAAGTGACGAATTTCCCGCCCCTGGTACTCGTAGGCCACGCACACCTTGATCTCATCCAAGCCATCCAGCACATCCAGTTTGGTGATGGCCAGGCAGTCTAGGCCATTGATTCGCACCGCGTAGCGCCCAATTACCCCGTCAAACCAGCCGCAGCGCCGTTGTCGCCCTGTGGTGGTGCCAAATTCAGCACCGGTTGCCCCCAGGTACGCCCCGATCTCATCTTTGAGCTCGGTGGGGAAAGGGCCTTCGCCAACGCGGGTGGTGTAGGCTTTGGCCACCCCGATCACCCGGTCAATGCTGGTGGGGCCGATCCCAGCGCCAATACAAGCGCCACCGGCAATGGGATGGGAGGAGGTGACGTAGGGGTAGGTGCCGTAGTCGAGATCCAACAGGGTGCCTTGAGCCCCTTCAAACAGGATGTTCTCCCGATCTTCGATGGCTTGGGTGAGAAGCAGAGCAGCGTCGGTAACATAGGGGCGCAGCCGCTCGGCATAGGCCAGGTATTGCTCGATAATTGGCTCGGGATCCAAGGGCGGCAAGTTATAGATCTTTTCCAGCAAGACATTTTTGTAGGGAATGGCCCAACTGAGGCGCTCCCGCAGCTGGTCAGGGTACATCAAGTCCACGACGCGAATGCCCATGCGCTCGGCCTTGTCGGCATAGGTGGGGCCAATGCCCCGGCCGGTGGTGCCCAGCCGGTAAATGCCACGCCGCTCCTCTTCTGCGATGTCAATGACCCGGTGGTAGGGCAGGGTGACGTGGGCCGTTTCGGCAATGAACAGGTTGTCGGTGGAAATGCCCAATTGATGCAGTTGGTCGATCTCGGCCAGCAGAACCTCGGGATCGATCACCGTGCCGCTGGCGATGATGCAGCGTTTGTCGGGGTAGAGAATGCCAGAGGGGATCAAGTGTAGCTTGAAGGTTTGGCCCCCCACCACCAGGGTATGCCCTGCATTCACCCCACCTTGATAGCGGACGACCACATGGGCCTTTTCACTGAGGAGGTCGGTGATCTTCCCTTTTCCTTCATCGCCCCACTGGGCACCGACAACCACGACGTTTGCCAAGAGCTTCTCCTACAGTCCGTAGATGGCACAAAAAATCCCCTTTGCGGGGGTTGCTGCACTAATCTACCGCATCGCTCCGGGCGATGTTGAGAGATCAGGACAAAAAGATTAACAATCGATTAACTTTTCTCCGGCAGGGGACAACGTGGAGATGGGCGGGATCCCCGAACCCTCTGGCAAGCCAACAGAGATTCCCCAGTTGCCCTCGCCTTCAGCTCCCCGGCTTGAACAGGCCAATGGCCGTGACCTGGTTGGATCCCACCTCAAAGGCAAAGGCCAGGCCCAGGGCATCGTAGTTGACGTAGTAGCGGTCGTCGCGCAGATATTCTCGGCTTCCCTTGGGATAGGGTACCACCTCGTTGTAGCCGTTCTCGCCGGGCCCGCCGTAAACGGCGATCACTTCCGAATAGGTGGAGCCGATGCGGATCCCTTCGCCGGTCATGGCTTCCGGGTGGGTGGTGTAGATGCGGTTGGCGAAAAAGCTATCCACAATGCCCGGATGACGGTAGGTGAAGAGGATGTAGTCTTGTAGGTAAAAGATCTTCAAGTCGCTGTTGGGCTGAAACACATTGGCTCCAGAGGCCGCTGGGATCTGATCGACATTGCCCAGCAGGTGGGTATCCACGTTGCGGGTATCCATGCCCAGCTCAAAGCGACCGACTCGACCCTCTTGCACCAGCACTGTAGGCCGTGGGGGCAGGGTGGGTCGCCGTGGGGGCAAGGCCAGCGCTTGCAGGCCGGCATTCAGCCAAGCATTGTCATCTCCTTCCACCGTCTGCAAAGGCACTAAACCTCGCTCCAAAGAGCGACCATCTCCTGTCTTCCAGGTGGCCACGGCCAGTTCCACCGCCGCGCCGGAGGGAAGGGCAAAGAAGCGGGTTTGTCGTTCGCTGCCCTGGGTGGGCTGTCCCAAAATGAGGGTGCTACCGCTGGCTCCCAACTGGGCAGCCAGGAGGGTGGCCCCCTGGCGGGTGTTGCCATCTACCAGAACGGCCAACGGGATCCCGGCGGCAATGGGCAGATTTTCGCTGTTCCAGAGGGTGGGCTGCCCAAATCGGTCTTCGGTAATCAGCAGCGGCTGGACGGAGCGGGGCAAAAACAGGCGCGCCACATCGGCCACCACTTGGGGGTCGTAGCCCACAGCTCCGCGCAGGTCGAGGACAATGCCCTGGCTGTAGTCTTGGGTGTAGAGGGTTTGGCGGATCTGCTGAGCCGTGGCTGGGGTGAGATCCGGCACAGCCAAGTAAACCTGGCGCGGGCCAATCCCGCGGGCTTGTACGGGAGGACGGGGACGGTTGAGCAAGTCCTTGAAAGCTTGCGGATCCCAGAAACGATCGGCGGGATCCCCATACTCCCGCAGGATCTCTTGAATGAACTCGTACTCCACCTCAATAGAGGGGCGGGGATCCCCGTAGCTTCGGGCCAACAGGCGGGTGTAGAGGTCGTTGTAACTGACTGCGGCAGCTTGGTTGCCTGCACCCAAGGACTCGTTGATGAACAATCCCACCAGATGGCGGAGATCCAGCCCGACCGGCTCACGGGGAGGGGAAGGGGCTGCCGGGATCCCTGGATCGGGAAACGAACCTTGGGGATCCGAGGGCATGATGGGCACAGGAGGCAAGGCCGATTGGCCCACAGCGCTGCCGGGCGAGATCCCGGCGATCAGGGTGAGGATCCCCCAAGCCCCAAGTACGCGCGCAAATCCCTTCATGGCAGCCTGCCCTCTTGCAGATGTTGCGAATAGGATAAACCCTAAACGCTCCCCTTTGCCACTGCCAGCAGTGGTAGATATCTATTTTTTGCGACTTGGAACACTAGGGGCTGCGCCCCCTTGCTTTTGAAGGAAATGCCCTCAGCCAGAAAATCCCCAGCGCATTCACTTGCCTTTTTTGTCCTTTTTGCTCGGCTTGGGCTTTTCTGCTGCCGGGATCTCTGTAGCGGTCTCTGCCGCTTTCTCCTCAACTGGGAGCGTTGCCTCTGCCGCAGAGGCTGAGACGGTTTCAGCAGGGGATGCTTCTACAGCCTTTTCTGTAGCTGGCTCGGCTTCCGCAGCTGCAGCTTCTCCATCCGTTTCCGCCCCCGTAGCCGTCTCTGATGAGGATTCAATTGCCTCAGGGATCCCAGATACCTCTGCTTCTGGCTCATCGGCCTCAAAATCGGCCTCTGGCACTGCAACCTTCTCCTCCGAGCCTGCCAAAGAAGTGGGCGCCTGGGTTGGATTCCCCTCGCTATCGACCCAGTTGACCGTGGTCTGAGACTTCAGCCAAGCCATCACCTTGTTGGTCAGCAAGCTTTCATAGACGGCTTGGCGTACTCGTTCCCGATCCAGCTTTTGGCCTTGCTGGGCATAGGCCGCCATCACCTCTTCCACCTCCACGTCCAACTCCGTGGAACCTACGGCAATTTGCTCTTGCCGAACGATGGCGCTCAGGGCCAAGGTGCGCCGCAGCCGGTCGATGGCTTCGGGTCGGTGGCGCTCTTTCAACTGGTTAAGGGTTTCGGGAGGCAACTCGGACAAGAACTTACGGAGCTCCCCTGGCTTGATGCCTTCCTGCCGCAGGGCCTGGAGACTCTGGGCCAGCAGTTGTGTCGTTTCTTGTTCGATGAGGGTTTCCGGCAAATCCACCTCAGTAGTCTCCAAGATGGCGTTGAGGATGGCGGTTTCCAGGTTCTCCTCAGATTGTGTCAGGGCATCCTGTTCAAGGCGCTTTTGCAGGTGTTCCCGCAACTCGGCTACCGTTTGGAAGCTGCTGATCTCTTGCACAAAGGCATCGTCCAATTCGGGCAGCTCTTTGGCCTTGATCTCCCTCAGGCAGACAGTGAAGGTAACCGTTTTCCCGGCCAACTCTTTTCTGAAGTAGTCGTCGGGGAAGGTGGCTGCGATCTCCTTGGTTTCGTCGAGCTGCATGCCCACGATGCCCGCCACAAAACCGGGGATGAAGTTGTCTTCCTTGAGTTCCAGCTGGAAGTCCTGGGTGGTCATCTCGTCGAGGGGATTGCCTTCTGCATCGCGGGCTGCAAAATCGATCACCACCACATCCCCCAACTGAGCAGGCCGATCTTCTACCGGCAAGAGGGTGGCCCGCTGATCCCGCCATCGGTCGATGAGCTGGTCAATTTGCTCAGGCTTGACGTCAACACGGGTTGCCGTAACGGTCAGCCCTTTGTATTGGCCAACGCGGGCTTCGGGGTACACCTCAACGTATCCCGAGAAGCTGAAGTCTGCCTCGGGGTTGAACTGAGCCAAGAGCTGCCCCACCTCGTCATCCAGCTCGAACCGGCTAATGGGAGTGAGCCGAGCTTCCTTGAAAGCCTGTTGAATGGCCTCGCTGATCAGGTCATCCACAGCACTGGCCATGATGCGCTCGCGGCCCACCTGCCGCACAACGAGGTTGCGGGGGGCCTTGCCCTTGCGGAATCCCGGAATTTGGATATTCTGCTCCAGTTGACGCAAGGTTTTTTCGTAGGAGCGCTTCACCCGGTCGGCTTCTACCACGATTTTGAGACCGACCCGGCTGCCAGGGCGTTTTTCTTGGATAACCTGCATAGGAAGTATGAGCTAGGGAGAGGGGCAAGTAGAAGTTCAATTCTACCTCAACGGCCTGTGGGTCAACCTGGGGATTTTAGGCAGGGGATCCCTCGGTGGCCACTTCTTTCACATCCTGGATGTCCTCTTGGGGTTCGGCACGCTTGCTGGGAGGCAGTTGCTTCACTTTGGCTTCCAGCTCCACCACCATTTCCTTGAGTTCGGTGATGGTGACTTCCTTCTCCTGCAGTTGCCGATTTTTTTCCCGGGCTTCGATGCTGAACTGTACGCGCATCCAGAGGCTATACAGCCAGGCGAGGGCGGCCCCAATCCCAGCAGCAGCCAGAAGTTCCATCACCAGAGGGCTTTCGATGCTGACGCCAGGGGCAAAAGTAACCGTGACCGGGGTGGCGTTTTGCATGGCAAAGAGGGCAATGGCCAGGAGGGCTGAAAACAAGATCAGGTAGTTGAACAGTCGCATCGTTTTTCTCCTCTTGTCTCCTCTTGAGAGGGATCCACTACGGCTTGCCAGCACCAGGATACTCATAAACGGGGATCGGTTTCTTAGAAAAACCAGCCATAGCTGTGTAAGCCTTTGCCCAGAAAGTTGACCCCCAGGTAACATACCCAAACCACTCCAAAACCCAAGCTGGCCAAGAGGGCGGGGCGTCTGCCTTGCCAGCCTTTGGTGATGCGGGCGTGCAAATAGGCGGCAAAGGCCAACCAGGTAATCAAGGCCCAGGTTTCTTTCGGATCCCAGCTCCAGTAGGTACCCCAGGCTTCGTTGGCCCAAACGGCGCCGGCAATAATGCCGATGGTGAGCAGGGGGAACCCCAGCCCGATCAGCCGGTAGCTGGTGTTGTCCAAGATTTCTGCCAGGCTCAGCCGTTGCCAGGGGATCCCTTCGGGGGCCGGTTGGGGGGGGAGTTCAGCCGACGAGGGGGCAGGACGGGGGGAGCGGAGGCCGGCGTAGGCCAGTTCTGAAGCCGGGGAAGGCAGGGTGGCTTCCGCCCATTCGGGATGGGTTTGGGGTTGGGGAGGGCGAAATTGCAGGCCGAGGGAGTTGCCCTTGAGATGCACTTCCTGACCGCGAGTGACGATGAGAAAGCTGATGGAGAGAAGGGATCCCACCAGCAGCGCCGCGTAGGCCAGCAACATCACAGTCACGTGCATCATCAGCCAGTTGGATTGCAAAGCCGGCACGAGGGGCTGGGCTACCTGCATATCTTCCGGCAGCACCAAGGCAGCAAAGGCTACGATCCCGGTTACAACTGGGGCAGTCATGACCCCCACCCAGCGGCTGCGGCTCCAGTGGAGGGCCAGCAGGTGTAAAGCGGTGATCCCCCAGGCCAGGAAAAACAAAGACTCGTACAGATTACTCAAGGGGAAGTAGCCTGCATCGATCCAGCGGGCCGTCAACAGGGCGGCCATCGTCAAGTTTGCCCCGATCATCCCCGCTAGGCCCAATTCGGCCAAAAGCTGCACCTGGGGAAAAGCTGCCCCACCCCAGTAAAACAGCATGGCCCCCAGAGAAATGGCAAACGCCACGTTGTTGAGCAGAGCTTGCCACTGGGCCAGATCCATGCCCGCAAGAGCTGTTATCGCCAACAGAGCCATACACGACCTCAAAAGTGTCTCCGACCCGGCTTGAGCCAGGCCAGTTGATCCCATTCTAGGGCGGGGGAAGGGATCTTCCCCAAAGGACACATGCTGGTAATGTGGGGATGGCTTGTCTGCGGCTCGGCAGGATACAAAGAGCATTGGGATGTAAGGCTCATGCAAGAACACGCGGGAAATGCCAGGTTGAGAAGGTGGGGGTTGTTGAGATGGTGGATCTGTCTGTTGGCCGCCCTCGTTTTGGCCTCTTGTGGGGGATCCCCGCCTGAACCCTCCCAGGAACAGCTTCCCCAGCTAGAGCGCGTGCCGGTTCCCCCGGAGATTGCCAAGCTGGATGCCCATTTGCAGTATTGTCGCCCGCAAGTTCAGATCCTCAGCCCCAAGCCAGGTGAGGTGTTGTCAGAGCGGCAGGTAACCGTTCGCTTCGCGGTGCAAGGGTATCCGCTTTTCCAAGATCCGCAATTGGGTCTCGGCCCTCATCTGCACGTGGTGCTGGACAACCGTCCCTACATCGCCCATTACGATGCCGATGCTCCCCTCGTTTTCAAGGATTTGGAGCCGGGATCCCATACTCTGCGGGTGTTTGCCGGCAAACCCTGGCACGAGAGCTTCAAAAACTCTGAAGCCTATGCCCAGGTTAGCTTCCACGTGCTAGCTCCCACCCCCGAGTACGTGCCACAGCCGCAACTGCCCCTGCTCACCTACAACCGCCCCACAGGCAGCTACGGGGCCGAGCCAATCTTGGTGGATTTCTGGCTGGCCAATGCCCCAGTGCGGGAGAGCCTGTTGAGTGACTTGCCACGGGACTGGCGGATCCGCTACACCCTCAACGGCCAATCTGGCCTGCTGGATCGCTGGGAGTCTTTTTATCTGAAGGGCTTCAGGCCCGGTCGCAATGTGATGGTGCTGGAACTGGTGGACAGCAAAGGGGATCCCATCCGCAATGTGTTCAACAGCGCCGCCCGCGAGATCACCTACACCCCTGGCGGCCAAGATACCCTCTCCAAGCTGGTTCGGGGGGAGCTAAAAGCCGAAGAGGCCCTGGCCATCGTCCAGCCCCAGCCCACCCCTACCCCAACTCCGACACCGGAGCCCACCCCGACTCCAGAACCCACGCCAACGCCAACTCCGACACCCACGCCCACTCCTACTCCGACGCCAACACCCAGCCCGACGCCCACACCCACACCCACTCCGACGCCAACACCCAGCCCGACGCCCACACCCACACCCACTCCGACGCCAACACCCAGCCCGACGCCAACACCCAGCCCGACGCCCACACCTGTACCTCGTCGCCAGCCGCGCTTTCAACTGGGCCGCCCCCGTCCGACACCAGAGGGGATCCCGGCTGTTCCAACGCCACCGCCCGTGGTGGCCACTCCTGAACCTGAGCTTACGCCTGAGCCCAGCCCAGAGCCCTCTCCGCAAGCTGTGCCCACTTCAACTCCCCAGCCTATGGCTACGCCTTTGCCGCGCGTGACCCCCATTCCCTTCCAGGAGCGGCGGGTGCGACAGCAGGGGTTGCGGCTTTTCCCGCCGGGACTCCACAGTCCAACCTTGCCAGGTGAGCGATAGCGGGACAGAATCCTTGGTTGACAGAATGCCCTTCGCACAGCGGGCCGTGGGCCTCACTGTTTCCCCGATGCCGCTCTGCCTGGGTGCGCAGTTGCCAGTTGTCGCGTTCTCACACCGGTCAAGCGCGAGGAGCGTGGAGCGACGGGAAAGAATCCCCCGGCTCTAGCCGTGGGGAGAACGTCGATTCCTGCCCAATGGAAGGGCCGGTCGTGTGGCTAAGCTGATGGGGTTGAGCCAAGTCAGGAGCATTGCTCCCTTAACCATCTCGCACCGATTGCGGCGGCGGGATGGGATCCTGGGTGGAGCTCTGGATCCCGTTCTCTCCACTTTCCAACCTGAGCAAGGGCCGCAATCGGGATCCCTGCCAGGGATCCAGGACATCCCGAATTAGCACCTCCTGAATCCACACCTGCAGGATTGCCGCCAAAGGCACGGCCAGGAACAGGCCCAGCACCCCAAAGAAAAAGGCTGAAGTAACTTGAGCTACTAGGGTTAGGGCGGGCAGGAGCGACACCTGTCGGGACATAACGATGGGGGTGAAGACGCTGCTTTCCAACTGCTGGATCAGGATATACAGTCCCAGCACTGCCAAGGACTTCCAAGGGGCATCCGTGAGGGCTACCAGCATGGGGGCTACCACGCTTAAGGTGGGGCCGATGTTGGGGATGAAGTTGAACAATCCCGCCAGCACCGCATTGGCCAAGATCAGGGGCACCCCCAAAATCCACAGCCCGATCCCACTCAGCAGCATCACCAAGGTGCTGGTAAACAGGATCCCCATCAGCCACCCTCGCAGCGCCAGCTCACAGCGCTTGAGGATGTAGCGAATGCGGGGACGGTAAAAGGCCGGGAAAACCGAGACAAAAGCGCGACTGTAGGCTTGGGGATCCGCCAACAACAAAATGGTGAGGATGATTACAAACAACAGGTTGAGCAGGGTGCCAAAAAAGGCAGTGAAGGACTCGGAGAAAAAGTCGCGCACCTGTCGCACCAACTCGGTGGCCTGGGGCACCAAGCTATTGGCCAATTCCCGCAGCGTCGGCAGCTCAATATCCGTCGGCAAAGAGAGGATCAAGCTCTCGAACAGTCGCTGGGCCTGAACGATCCCGGCGGGCACCCCATCGGTAAACAGCCGCCGCAACTGCTCCGCCAGGGGGGGCACTACGATTAGCCCCACCAAGATCGCGGCCACCAAAACCGTCAAACTGGTGATGACAATTGAGGGGCCACGCCGAAAGCCGTAGCGCTGTGGGATCTGGGCCAAGGTATCCAATGCTACTGCCAACACAATGGCCGCGAACACCAACAGCAGGATCTGCCGGATCTGCCAAAGCAGAACTAGCAGGCCCAACAGCGCCCCTAGCCCCAGCCACTGGGCGAAGGTCACCCGCCAGCTCACCTCCTCTCTCGCCCGGTTGTCGCCTATTCTAGATGGGATCCCGACAAGTCCCATCGCTATTCGAGAACCCTGGATGCGCGATCCTGTCCCTTCAGCTAGAAATCGCAGGAGCCCCGCACTGTACCCGTAGGGTCGGTGTCGGGAGGAATGCGCTTTGATGAAGTACAATGAACTTATGAGCCAAGTCCTGACCATATCCTGTAAGCTCAAGGTGTCCCCGTCGCAAGCCGCCAAATTGGACGCGACGATGGAGGCTTTTGGCCAAGCCTTGAACTGGGTCAACCAAAACACACCAGAAAAAGTAGTCAACGCAGTCAAACTCCAATCCCTTTGCTACTACGAGATTCGAGCCCGGTTTGGCTTGTCCAGTAACTTGGCTCAACAGGTGTGCAGACGGGTAGCGGGTTCCCGCAAAGTGGCTAAGCAGAAAAAGCGTCCCGTCAAGGAGTTTAAGAGCGGCTTTGTTACCTACGACGCCCGTATCTTTTCGTTCCGTCAAAAAGACTGGACGGTGTCGCTCACCACGGTTGAAGGGAGAGAACGCTTTGAACTGGCCATTGGCAACTACCAGCGTGGGATGCTGGCTGGTTCCAACCCCAAATCTGCCACCCTGGTCAAGCGCAAAGATGGCTCCTACTACATCCAGATTTGCGTAGAGAAAAAACCACCCAAGCAACAAGATACCGACAAGGTGATCGGGGTGGACTTGGGGAGGACAGATATTGCCCATACGTCAGAGGGGGACAACTGGAATGGACAACAGTTGAACAGAGTCCGCGACCACTACTCCCGGTTGAGGGCGGTACTCCAACGCAAAGCCAGTAAGGGCACACGCAGTTCGCGGCGCAGATGCAGAGAACTGCTGCAACGGCTGTCTGGCAAGGAGAGACGCTTTCAAGTGTGGGTCAATCATCGCATCTCCAAAGCTATTGTCTCTAGGGCAAAAGCTACCAACAGCGCTATCGCTCTGGAAGACCTGACAGGGATCCGGGAAAGGGTCAATCAACAGCCACGCAGCAAAGCTGAGCGGCGCAGGGCCAACAGTTGGGCGTTCTACCAGCTTAGGATGTTTGTGGTCTACAAGGCTGCCATCGCCGGAGTACCTGTGGTGCTGGTTCCGCCTGCCCACACGTCGCAGACCTGCCACCGGTGTTTGCATATCCATCCCGACCCTGCGCAATCCTACCGCAATGGGAAGCAGTTTAAGTGTGGGCACTGTGGATGGGAAGGGGATGCGGACTGGAATGGAGCCAACATGATTGCTAAACTTGGGGCTGCCGTAAACCGGCCTAGAGGTCCGTGGTTGGCTTGCCAACTGCAGGGCTACCGAAAGCCCGCCCTGTACTGCGAAGTAGTCAGGGTCGGGTAGTTTACAAGTGACTTTAGCCGCCCGCAGCAGTGGGATGGAGTTTTTGCTCACGGATGAAGCTCCCCTGCTCTCGGTGGGGGGAGTGTCCCGTTATTTGAAATCGCTGCTGGCCGGGGATCCCTACTTGGTCAGGCTGTGGGTGAGCGGGGAAGTCTCCAGTTGCCAGCGCAACCGCAATGGCCACCTGTTCTTGACCCTAGTCGATCCGGAAACCGGTGACGTTCTCAAGGGGGTGGTCTGGCAGGGCCAAACTTCCAGGCTCAGCTTCTGGCCGGAAGTGGGGCAACAGGTGCTTGCCCTTGGGCAACTTGGCATCTATAGCGGCGGCAGCCATTATCGCCTCGTCATCTGGCAATTGCTGCCTGTCGGGGAAGGGCTGTTGGCGTTGCGATTTCAACAGCTCAAGGCCCGCCTCAGTGCTGAGGGCTTGTTCGATAACCAACGACCTCTGCCTGTTCATCCCCAGTGCATTGCCGTCGTCAGTTCCCCCCACGCTGCCGGCTGGGGAGATATTCGGCGCACCCTCAACCAGCGCTACCCCGGGCTACGGGTGCTGTTCTCCCCAGCTCAAGTGCAAGGGGAGGCGGCCCCGGAATCAATTGTGCGGGCCATTCGCCGGGTGGAACAGGATGGGCGGGCGGAAGTGCTTCTTTTGGCGCGGGGCGGTGGAGCCAGCGAAGATTTGGCCTGTTTTAACGATGAGCGGGTGGTGCGAGCCATTGCCGAATGTCGGATCCCGGTGGTCACCGGGATCGGCCACCAGCGGGATGAAACCCTGGCTGACTACGCTGCCGACTACGCCGCCCATACCCCAACGGCGGCTGCCGAGCGGATCGTGCCGGATCTGGGGGAATTGCAGCGTCAGGGATCCCAGTTGCGCCAGAAGTTGATCGAACGCACCCGCCAAGCTTTGGAAAAAGCCCAGCAGCGTTTGCAGCAGGCCCAGCACCACTTGGTCTACGTGCATCCAGAGCGGCTGTTGCAACAGGCCCAGGAGCGCTTGACCCAGCGCCAACATCGCCTGCTCCAAGCCGTGCGCCATCGCCTCCGGCAACACCAACAGCACCAACAGGCCCTGCAAGATCGCCTCCAAGCGCTCGATCCCGAAGCCATTCTGAAACGGGGCTATGCCTTGGTGCGAGATGAAGAGGGATCCCTGATCCGCACCCATCGCCTGCCTCCCCAAACCCGCCTGATGATACAACTGGCCTCGGGAAGCCTATGGGTACGAGTAGAGGAGAGCCATGAGCCGCCGCAAACGTGAGGAGCCGTGGCGCTATGAAGCAGCCATTGCCGAGGTGGAAACTTTGATTGCCCAGATTGAATCGGGGGAACTGGATCTGGCGGAAGTGGTGGAGCGCTTTCAACAGGCCGCCCAAACCCTGAAAACCTGCGCGGACTTTTTAGAGCAAAAGCGGCAGCAGGTGGAGATCATCATCGAGCAATTGGGCCAAGAGGAAGAAGACTCGCAGGCGTTCTAGGGATCCCACCTGATCATTCCCCCTGCACTGCTGTCGCCATTCTGCTTCACTATGGATGGTCGTTGGATGGTTGTCTTTATCCTTGCGCCCCCATGCCCGCAAAGATCCTCGATGGCAAAGCCTTAGCCGCCCGCTTGCAAGCGGAGATGGCCGCCCAAGTGCAAGCTTGGATACCCCAGGTGGGGCGGCCACCGGGATTGGCAGTGCTGCGGGTTGGAGAGGATCCCGCCAGTGCGGCTTACGTGCGTGGCAAAGAGCGGGCCTGTGAGCGGTTGGGCATTGCTTCTTTTGGCCGACATTTTTCCGCCCAAGACTCCCCTGCCCATTTGCTCGACACCATCGACCAACTCAATCAGGACGAGCGGGTGGATGGCATCCTCGTCCAACTGCCCCTGCCCCCCGGCTGGGATCCCATCCCCCCCCTTCTGGCCATCAATCCCGACAAAGATGTGGATGGACTCCATCCCCTCAACCTGGGCCGGCTGTTGCGCGGCGAGCCCGGCCTACGCAGTTGTACCCCTTTGGGCGTGATGCGCCTGTTGCAGGCAGAAGGGATCCCGATTGCAGGCCGAAAGGCAGTGGTGGTCGGTCGCAGCATCTTGGTGGGCAAGCCCTTGAGCTTGATGTTGTTGGCCGCCGATGCGACGGTCACCCTAGCCCACTCCCGCACCCCCGACTTGGCAGAAGTGACCCGCGCCGCCGACATTGTGGTGATGGCCGTGGGCCGCCCCCGCCTATTGAGGGCAGACATGGTGAAACCCGGCGCGGTGGTCATCGACGTTGGCATCAACCGCATCGAGACCCCCACCGGAGCCGAGCAATTGGTGGGAGATGTGGACTATGAAGCGGTCAAAGAGTTGGCCGCTGCCATCACGCCCGTACCGGGAGGCGTAGGGCCGATGACGGTAACGATGCTGCTGGCCAACACCCTACAGAGCTATAAACTGCGCAGCCACTTGTGTAGTCATTATTAAACAGGAATGAAACATTTCTGTTGCATTGTTCCCTAACTTCCCTCTCTCTCTGGGAGAAGAGCTGGGGTTGGTCGCGGCAGCGGCACAGAGCGCTTGGGGAGTGTCTCAATCTAGCTTGAAATGACTATGGTTTGGAGACTGTTCTCAAAATGTTCTGTTGCTTGGATCCTCCCCCTTTGGCCCAGAAGAGTGAGGAATGGAGAAGTTGCCCCAGAGGAGTTTGAGGTGACCGCTGCAAATGTCCAAGCTGCGCGCGGAGCACCCTAAGGCTGCAAGATCATCGACCAGGAGCCGCTCTCCCCATCCCAAAACGGGGCCAGAGACTCTCCCACCACATTGGGCCCCCAATAGCGGCGGGTTCCATCCAGGGCGAAAGCCACCACAATGTCTCCGGGGCCGATTTGCAGCGGTTCCTCTCCCAAGCTCAGCAGCAATCCCTCGCTGCCCCCTTCTCCAGGGGCAAAGTCCCAGTGGGCCGTTTCCGGATTGATCATCCGTTCGCCGCTGCGCATCAAGATCACCAGCCGAACCGGATGGGGCGTGCGATTGCCGACACGAAAGGGTCCTGTGCGGGCGGAGGTGGGGGCAGCCTGGGGGGATAAGACAGGCTCTGAGGGCAGAACAGGGATAACATTCCCCTCAACAGAATCTTCCAAGGCTTCCAGCATCGGTTTCTCCAGAGTTTGTGCTCTCAATCCCTGCACAAGAACCCCTACCCCAACCAAAGCGACAGACAACACTAGGGATCCCTTGCCCCTCAAAGCTCTGTTCAGCAATGGGCCGCCGGCGAAAAAAGAGGCAACAGCCTGAGCGAATGAGCAGATCAAGACGCACATCGAGACCACTGCAAGCCAAAGTGATACGTGTCGAGTTAGACAAAAGGCATCAACTGCTGCCCTACCCCTGATAGACCAGCCATACGCGTACAGAGTTCCATCAGAGGATAACGCCCCCACCGTGCAGAACACGATCGTTCAGCTACGTTAACACGTCCATTCCTCTATTCCCCGTGCTTTGGAGGAACAAGGAATAAGGGATCCCCCGCCCCAGACCAGGCTAAGCAAGTTTGGATCCCTTTTAGGGATTCACAGCCCGACGCTGCCACCCTTTGGAAGTGCGCTCGTACACCGTCCGCAATTGGGGATAGATCTGATCCCCCTTAAGCTGCAAGTGATCCACCTCTGTTGGCTCCAGCAGTAAAGCCACAAAGGTCTGCGGAGGCAGCGGATCTTTCTCTTTCGGCAACTCTTGAATAAAAGCCTCTGGCGGGGCGAGCGGCCCTTTGGGTTCCGGCCAAAACCAGAGGAGCCGTCCTTTTTCCGATATCTGTTGCCACAACTGCTGCCGCTGGCGCTGGGCCTGGGGATCCGGATGATCGGCGGCGATGGCCTCAAGGGTGCCAGCGATGCGGAATTGCTCGCGGGTTTTGCAGAAATACCAGCAGATCTGGGCTTGGGGGCAGTGGGCAATTTGTCGGATCTTCTCGCTGCGACTATCCACCGCCAATTGAATGCGGTCGGTATCGCCCAAAAACCCCCGGAAAACGACCGTGCGGTTGCGCGGATGCCCCTGGGGATCCACCGTGGCCAATTGCAAATACCGCACACCGGGATCGCTACGGTTCCGGTGCAGTGCCGCCTGAATCAGCGCCCGCCAAGAGGGATCCGCAGTAGAATTGCCCTTCGGGTCTTTCATCCGTTTTTCGCAAGGTGCAAGCAAGCCAGGATTGGGGCTCTCTCTCCCTTAGCTAGGGGGTGGAGAAGCCTCAGATTGGGAGTCTCTGGAGTGCCTTGGTGAGGACTCCGCACCGCCGACGCGACCAGAGCTGGGATCCGGCTCAGTTGGGCTGATGGGATGAAAGTGGTGCTCCAGCCAGCCTTCCGGTGGCCCCTCAAACCGCTCCGGCACCGGCTGCTTCACCTGCAATCCCCGCAACACCGCGTTGAGATAGGCGCTATCCCAGCTAAAGAAGCGGCTTTCGCGGATTTTGTGCCACACCGAACGCGACATCAGCAACGTCCGCTCTACATCCTGGGCTCCCAGCTTCAGCAAGAACTCCTCCCGTTCCGGCTGGTAATCGGTGGAGGCCAAGGCCAGAGATTGCGGCGGATGAGCCTGAGTAAGCTGGGCCATCTTGGCCATGAGTTCGGGGTAAAGCCAAGTGTAGGCGGGGTGAACCGTAAGCTTGGCCACATGAGGTTGCTGCCCGGTGCGATCCAACTTCAAGTTGAAGTAGCCGATGGCGGTTTTGCGTTCGGGCTCGTAAACACACACTTCCACCCGCTCCGTCTGGCTAATGGCGCATTTGGCCTGCTCCAAAAGCCAATCCAGTGGGCTAGTGCGAAAATCGTTCACCTCACGGTCGTACACCTGGCGCACAGTGGCCGGCATGGATCCCGTATCCAGTTGGTAGATGGCATAGGCATCCCGGTTGGTCACCGGCACCAGGTTGGGCAATTTGGGCTCGTGCTGGCTGAGAGCTGCCAGAATATCGGCTGGAATCGACCAGTAGGTGATCTGAGCCAAGGGTTGGAAGCCGTTGCGCCGGTAGAGCGCCATTGCCCCCTTGTTGTGGATGTTCACCTCCAGGATCCAGGTGCGAGCTTCCCGAAAGTGCTCCATGCAGTGCTTGAGCAGCCGGGATCCCACCCCCTGTCGCTGGGCAGAGGGCGCCACTGCGATATGATCAACCCGCCAGGTGCTGCGGGAATGGTTGAAGGGAGAAACCTGAATCACCCCCTGAATCTTGCCCTTCAGCTCCGCCACATGCACTGTAAACATGTGCTGGAAGCGATTGGGAAACAGGGTCAGGGTTTTCAGGGGCCCATACCACTGGCGCAACCGCCGCACTTGGCGACGAATATCCACCGAGCGGCTGCTGTACTCTTCATCAAAGGCTTGCGCCAAAATCTCTTCCACAGCCTCCAGATCCCCCAGTTGGGCGGGGCGAATGATCAGGTCAGGGGCACCAATGGGGGCTTCGGCATCCGGGTCGGGTCTTGCTGTGGTGTTGTCCATGCCAATCGCAGGCGGGAGAATATTCAAAGCATAGCTCAGGCTCTCTTGCTTTTTCTAACCGGGAGGATCGTTCTGCAACAAAGCTTGAAAGCCTACAGATCGGCTTTCCCGTTATCGAGAAAGGCTTGGCCGCCAAGAAGGGCGTGAACTCAGCCTCCCGGTAGCTGCCCAACAATGACGAATGGGAGAGCCGGCCCTCTACCCTGCTGGGGTCAATGCCGGGTCGCTCACGCCCCAACGTCTAGCAAGGTCAAGTTGCTGAAGGTGAAGCGCTTCTCCACAGGGCCGGTTTCCGTCTCGGTCTGGATACGCCGCTCCGAGAGGATGTAATACTTGCCCACTTTTGTGTACAGATCCTCGAATTGGCTGCGCCCGCCCTTTTGCTCGCCCGTTTGGGGATCGTGATAGACGGAATCGTAGCGGTGGGAAAGATAGCCTTCGCCGGTATCGTGGCTGCTGAAGGTGTGGATGGTAACCACCACTCCGTGGATATGCCGATGCACCATAGTAACCTGGTTATCGCGCACGTGGTAGCGATCCCCTTCGGCTTTGCCCCCCACCAGGATCTCTACTGTGCCATCGGGCAGGGTTTGGCCGTAACGGAAGGTGTTGTTCCCATGGGTCTCGTCGAAGCTGCGGCGCACCCGGTGAATGGCAATCTCCCAAAGTTGGTTGTGAATGGCTTTTCGAGCTTCCTCATCTTCTACGCCGGTAACAGTGGCCTTTAGGTCTGCCCCCACTCGCACCTGCCCAACGAATGTGCGCTCCCCATCCCAATAGGTGACCTCGGCGCTGTAGCCCGGGAAAGCGGGATCCCAGGTGTAGCGGTTTTCATAGGCGGCCCGAAACAACTCTTGGGCAGAGACTTGAGTGGCGATCATCGGCTGTCTCCTTCCTGTTTTCCTTGCAAGCACTTCCCCTGAGCATCCATCATACCGCCCCCTGCTGTTGGGCTGCCCCCCAGTTGCCTTCGCTGAGAGCCTGCATCTGGTGAACTGGCCTAGCCGCTCCCCTGTCCGCTGCTGCAGGATAGAAGCACAGCCATGGGAACTTCTTCCTCACACCCAATTTGGCTTGCGAGTTTAGCCGCTGCTGTGATCCCCAGAGTATTCTCTGAGAAGGGTTCGCCTATTTTTTGTGGGTGAGGAGGGAGATTGAAAGGTTTTGACAATCGCGTCAGCGGGGCGGATCCCCTAGAGCCTGGCCTGACGCCGCCCCAGACCGGCATGGCAACCGCGCCAGAGATGATGGGGCCAGTGCTGAAAATCATTGGCAAGCAGACCCTGAGTGGCCACATCCCTATTGGCGGGGCGAAAAACTCTGCCTTGGCGCTGATGGCCGGGGCCATCTTGGCTCCTGAGGCTTGTCGAATTCACAATGTGCCCCGTCTGCTGGACATTGAACGCATGGGACAGATCCTGGCCACGCTGGGAGTTAAGGTTTCCCATGTTGGCAATACCCTGGACCTGGATGCCAGCTCCCTCAAAACCTCTCAAGCCCCTTATGAATTGGTCAGCCAGTTGCGGGCCAGCTTTTTCATCATAGGGCCTCTGTTGGCGCGGCTGGGGGTGGCCAGAGTTCCCCTGCCCGGTGGCTGTGCGATTGGGTCTCGTCCCGTGGATCTGCATGTGCGGGGTCTACAAGCCTTGGGGGCGACGGTCCAAATCGAGCATGGGGTGGTTCATGCCTATGCCCGTAAACTGTTGGGAACCCGAATTTACCTGGACTATCCCAGCGTCGGTGCCACCGAGACCTTGATGATGGCCGCTACGCTGGCGGATGGAGAAACGGTGATCGAGAACGCCGCCCAAGAGCCGGAGGTGGCGGATCTGGCCCGCTTTTGTCAAGCCATGGGGGCCCGCATTCGCGGTGTCGGCACCAATACGGTTGTGGTGGTAGGGGTGCCCCGCTTGCATGGAACAGAGTACACGGTCATTCCCGACCGCATTGAGGCCAGCACCTATCTCATTGCCGGGGCCATTACCCGCTCTCACCTCACGGTTGGCCCTGTCATTCCCGATCATCTGCGGGCGGTGATCGCCAAGTTGCAAGCGATGGGGCTGCGGGTGGAAGAGGAAGGCCCAAACCGGCTGCGCATTGCCCCGGCTCAACTGAGCTCAGGCTGGCTGTGTCAGGCAACCGATATTCAAACGCTGCCCTATCCCGGTTTCCCCACCGATGTGCAGGCGCCGATCATGGCCTTGGCCGCCTTGAGCGAGGGCAGTTGCACCATTGAGGAGACAGTGTTTGAAAACCGCATGCACCACATTCCCGAGCTCAACCGCATGGGAGCCGATATTCGCCTGAAGAACCGAGTGGCCCTGATCCGAGGGGTGCCGTCCCTTTCCGGCGCTCCGGTGGTGGCTACCGACCTGCGGGCGGGTGCGGCCCTGGTGTTGGCCGGTCTGGCGGCTGAAGGCTGCTCCACGATCCACGGATTGCACTACATCGACCGGGGCTACGAAGCCATTGATGAAAAGCTGCGCAGTGTCGGGGCCAAGGTGTACCGCAGCGAAAGCCCGACAGCGCAATTGGGGAAATGAGCCGTTTCACCGCCGTTTGAAGTTTGAAGAAATCGTTGCATCTCTCCCTGCCTATCGCCTGGCCACAATGCGCGGCGACCGCTTGCTGGGTGAGCTTTCCAGCCGTTTCGCAAGTATCGAGTTGTCTGGTGACTCAACGCAGTCGGGTTGAGTATCTTAGTTCAGAGGTGGTGGGGAGGTAAAGCATGGGGATCCTGACAAGCAGCCAACGACGCTGGACAAGATGGGCTGCCGGTGTGCTGGCAGCAGGAGCGGCTCTGGGTGGAGCTGTCTGGGGCTTCTACACCTCATCCTGGGCAGAAACCGCGGAGGTGGCCTCTGCACGAGAAGGCAGGGATCCGGCGCAACTGCCTCAAACTTCCACAACGGCCTTTCTGCGGGCCTACGCAGCGCTGCAAGCCGGCCAAGCGCAATCTGCCTTGAAGGATTTGCAAGGGCTGGAAGAGAGCCTGCCGGTTTTGAGGGAAGAGATTTGGAAGCTCAGGGCCCAAGCCTATGAACAGTTGCAGGATAAGGAAACAGCCCAAGGGATCTGGTGGCCCAAGATTTTGCAGGAATATCCCCACAGCCCTGTCGCTGCCTACGCCCTCTGGGGGATGGGCCAGGTGGATCGGCTGCGGCAGCAATTTCCCACCCACCCGCTGACTGGACGTGCCCTCAAGCATTTGCTAGAGCTGAACCCCGACCGCTATGACCTGCTGCGGGATTTGGCCCAACATCACCCGCAAACCCCTGGGCTAACGCCGCTGCTGGATCGCTGGCGGCAGGCTCAGGAGGGATCCCTCACGGCTTCCGACTGGCAGATCCTCGCCGATGCCTACTGGGAGCAACGGGAGTACGGCAAAGCTGCCCGGGCCTATGGACGTGCCCCCGCCACCTCTCAGAACCTCTACCGCTGGGGCCGCAGCCACCAGATCTCGCGGGAGTTTCCCCAGGCCAAAGCGGCTTACCAAGTGCTGCTGGCACAGTTTCCCGATGGGCCAGAGGCTTCTCTCACCCGCCGCCGTTTGGCGGAACTGAGCGACCTGCCGACGGCGATCGACTTGCTTCGACAGGTGGGAGCCGGCTCAGATAAAGAAGCTCCAGAGGCGTTGCTTAGCCTCAGCCAGCTTTACGATCGCAACGCCAGCCCCCAATCGGCCCAGGCTACTCGGCAAGCCCTTTGGGATCGCTTTCCGGCCAGCGAAGCTGCAGCCAATGCCGCCTGGACGGTGGCCTGGAGCCAAGCACAAGCAGGCAATCTCAGCCAAGCCATCGCCCTGGCCCAACAGATCGGATCCGCCCAGCGGGATACAGAAATGGGGGCACAACTGCTCTACTGGGCGGGCAAATGGCGGGAACAGCAGGGGGATGTGGCTGCAGCTCGGCAGACCTATCGGCAGGTACTGCGTCAGTTTCCCCACACCTACTACGGCTGGCGGTCGGCAGTGCAACTGGGCTGGCCGGTGGGGGATTTCTACAGCGGGCGCAAAAGGGTTGAGGTGGATTTTCAGCCGGTGCGCCAACCGTTGCCAGGGGTCTCTGCAGTTACGCAAACCCTGCATTTGATGGGAGCCAGCCAACTGGCCTGGGAACGCTGGCAGGGCGAAACTCCGGTGCAGCGGGATCCCCGCCAGATGAGCGTTGCCGAGCGCTTTGTCACGGGCATTTTGCGCAACAGCGCCGGAGATCACCTGCGGGGCATTAACCAGGTGGCTGCTTTGCGCTTCAGCGAAGAGCCGGATCCCCTGCTGGAGACGTTGAGGCAGCGCCAAGATTTTTGGCAGGCCATCTATCCGCTGCACTACTATGCGGGCCCCGACAATTCCTGGAGCGGGGATCCCTACGCCCAACCCGGCTTGGCCCACTGGTCACGGCAATTTAACCTCAATCCCTTGATGGTGGCGGCTCTGATCCGGCAGGAATCCCGCTTTGAGCCAGAGATCGTCTCGGCCTCGGGGGCTTTGGGCTTGATGCAGGTGATGCCCGCTACTGGCCGCTGGATTGCCCAGCAGATCGGCCTGGCCCAGTACAGCCTCACCAACCCCGCCGACAATCTCTACCTGGGATCCTGGTACTTCGACTACACCCACCGCACTTACCAAGACAACACCTTGCTGGCCCTGGCCAGCTACAACGGTGGCCCCGGCAACGTGGCCAGATGGCTGAACCGCTTTGGCTTCGAGGATCCGGACGTGTTTGTGGAGCAGATCCCCTTCCCCGAAACCCGGGGCTATGTGAAGTCCGTGTTTGGCAACTACTGGAACTACTGGCAGCTCTACACCCAGGAGGGGCGCACTCTGGTCAGCCAGCGACTGCATAACCCCTCGTCTTCTTCATGACTTCCGGTTTTGTCGCGGGAGTGCTGCCGTAGAGGGAGTGGGCTTTTTTCCCACAGTATTCTGGGAGAGTTACAGTTATTCCAAGATTTGGCAGTCAAGATTTGACAGTGCCGTTCGCGCTGACAGGACGGGGTTCTATGGTCTCTGGGTTTGAACAACAGGAGGGCGTTTGCGTTAGCGGTGCGGAGCACTATCAGGGGGCGGCAGAAAAGCAGACTGCCCGACAGGAGCTGGCTGTGGATTTTATTCGCCATGGCATAGCCGAGGAACCCCGGCCAGAAGTCGAGGATGCCTTTCGGGCCCTTACAGACGAAGGTCGCAAGCGTTGCCGCAAGGTTGCCCGCCAGCTCAAGAACATGGGCTGGAGGTGGGATCTCCTGCTCACCAGTCCCTTGGTGAGGGCTCGACAGACCGCTGAGATCTTTTTGGACGAGAACCTGGCCGAAGCTGTGGAGGTGTTTGAACCGCTGGCTCCGGGGGGCAGTTTTGCTGACCTGGTGCGCTGGCAAGCAGAGCGGGAACCTCTGGCGTCTTTGGCTCTGGTCGGTCACCAGCCGGATCTGAGCCTGTGGGTACAAGCGGCTGTTGGTCTAAACCCGGCCAACGCCCACGCGATCACCCTCAAAAAAGCGGGCCTAGCCCAAGTGCGCTTTGCCGAAGGCCGGATTGACTACCGCCAGGGATCCCTGACTTTGTTGCTCTCCCCCAAGGTGGTGCTGCGCTGAGAAGAAGCTGGCTCATCATGATAAACGCCCAACGAGTCGGCCAGAGGTTGTGCCCCTAGGTTCAGCGCTGAGAGGAGGTCAGCCGCTCTCCCAGCAATTGCACACAATAGGCCGCCAGCCCCAACCCCACCATGGCAAACATGAAGGCAATCAGGGAAACGGAACCGACCAGCAGGTAGCGCACCAGAATGCTGATTCCGCGGGCCAACGATCCAATCTCCACCTCAATTGGCGGCAACTTGGCCAACATCGAGAGCAGCAGTTGAAAGAACCCGTAGCCCAAACTGACGGCGATGGCGGCCCCCAAGAGGGCACTGAAAGGATGGGGGGATCCCTGTGGAGAAGAAGACATGGGGCAGCACCGGAAAACTCACCTTTATTCTAGGCTGCAGGTAGAATATGGAAGTTTCTTTCCGGCAGGCCTGGGGAGTATGGAGAGCGGATCCCATTACGAAGTTTTGGGCGTTTCCGTGGCGGCGACGGCGGAGGAGATCAAGTCTGCCTACCGTCGTTTGGTCAAGTACCACCATCCCGACAGCCTGCTGGCCAAAAAAGATCGGGCCACCTCTGAGCGCATCCGCCAGATCAACGCTGCCTACGCGGTGCTCAAAGATCCGCAATCTCGCCGCGACTACGACCGGCAATTGCACTCCAGCCGCACCTCACCCTGCCCTCAGCCGAGGGGATCTCCCCATGAAACCGTCAGCCACGAAGCCATCGCCCGCGCAGCCTGGATCCAACAGGTCTACACCCCCCTAAACCGAGTTTTGGGGCCCCTGCTGTCTTCCCTAGAGCCTCAGTTGCATGCTTTGGCGGCGGATCCCTTTGATCCCAACCTGTTGCAGTCTTTTGCTGACTATCTGGAAGAGTGTGCGCAGAAACTGGCCCAAGCCCAGCAGATCTTTGGCCGCCTCCCCAATCCCAGCAGCCTGGGGGGAGTGGCTTCTCGCCTCTACTACGCCCTCAACCACCTAGAGGACGCTCTAGAGGAGCTGCAGTATTTCCCCCTGAACTTCGACGACCGCCATCTGCACACCGGACAAGAGCTGTTTCGCCGGGCAGGGGGGCTGCGCCTGGAAGCTATGGAAGCTTACGCCAAGAGTTCACCCTAAGCCAGAGCGGGATCCCCCCCTGGGCAGAGAGGGGCGAGGATCATAGGGGATGGGGATGTACTGCACGGAAGGGCGGCCCATGGTGGCCTGTGGGTACAAGTCCATCAGGGCATAGATTTGGGGTGGCAACTCAGTAGAAATGGGCAGGCCCAACCTTTGGGCTTCTTCGGCAGTGATCGGGTAGTCGTGGGTAACTTGTCCACTGGTTAGGTACTGGATGAGGGGCTCGATGCGTTCGGGGGCAATTTTGCGCTTGGGCACATCGTCCTTCAGGAGATCCCGCACGAAGTTCTGTACCTGTTGCATCGCTTTGCGGGCCAGATCTGCCAGGATCAAGGTTTGGTCATCGATTTCGGCAATGGGTTTATCCGCCACCACCTGCAGAATACTGGCGGCAGCATACCCCCCCAACTGTGGATCCACCGGCCCCAGGACTGCATTGGCATCCATGACGATTTCGTCGGCGGCCAGGGCCAGCATCGTCCCCCCCGACATGGCGTAGTGGGGCACAAACACTGTCACTTTTGCCGGATGGCGGATCAAGGCGCGGGCAATTTGCTCCGTAGCCAGCACCAGGCCACCGGGGGTATGCAAAATCAAATCAATCGGGGTATTGGGTGGAGTGAGGCGAATCGCCCGCAATACCTGCTCGGAGTCCTCGATGCTGATGTAGCGGGAAACCGGGATCCCCAAAAAACTGATCGACTCCTGGCGGTGAATGAGCAGAATCACCCGGCTGCCCCGCTTTTGCTCCAACTCCCGAATGGCCATCAAGCGCCGGAACTCTTGGGCACGACGGTTCAGCAGAGGTTGCAAAGAGCTGAAGATCAGAAAAATCCAGAACAGGCTGCCCCAGTCCACTTTCACACCTCAAGTGGGATCCCTTTGACTCCAGCATAGGGGATCCAAAATCTTCGGCGATCCCTGAGCCTCATGAGTTGGGTTCAGACGCCGCAAAAAAGCGATCCAAAGCCTGCAGCAAATCCGGTACGGAAGCTTGGTCAATCCAGGATCGAATATAAGCCTGCTGCTCCGCCAAGTTTTCAATGCGGCCCAACTTTTGCATGGCCAAGTAGCGGGTTTCTGCCGCGGCGCGATTGGTTTGCAAGTCCAGCCGCTGCTCCGGGGTCAGCGGATACTCCGTTTGGGCCAGCAGGTAATCCGCCACCATCATGAACAGCAGAGGCCCCGCCAATTCCACCTGAGGCTCGGCTTCTGGCTCAGAATCAGCAACATCGAGATCTTGGAGATCTTGAAGGAGATCCTGCCCCAGTTGCAGCAGCTCCTCTGCTGAAGCCGCCCGCAGCACCGTCTCGGCAGCAGCCTGCAGCGGCTCTGGGGAAACCCTGTGGTGGATGGCCAATTCCGCCAGGGCCTGTTCCCATTGATCCCGTTGGGCTTGCACCACAGCCCGCTCTTCTGGAGAAAAGTCCAACCGCTCCAGCAACACCTGCAGAGCCACAGCCCCCACCAACAGGGGGGGGAAGCGCAGCACTGTAGAGGCGGATCCCGCCTGCTCCAAAAAGGCTTCCAAATCCGGGCCAGATCCCCTGTCCAGCAAGTCCTGCAAGTAGGCCAGCACCTCTTGGGGCGAGGTCAACCTGAGGATCCCTCGCACCTGTGCCCGCAAGTCTGCGGGGATCCCAAGGAGCTGCACCTGGACTTCGGCCCGCGCCTGCGCTTCTGCAATCAACTCCGGCAAATCTGCCGTTGCCCGACCGGCCTGCAACAAAACCTGGCTAGAGTCCTGCAACAGGCTGGCCGCTTCCACAAACAGCAGCACCTGCGGGACTTGCAGCGTTGGCCAAACCATGCTAGCCGGGCTGTGGATCCGCAGGGGATCCCTCCGATTCTGGATTGGCTGGCGCAGCGGGGTGAGCTGAAGTGGGCTTGTGCCAGTGCAGACCGATCAGAGCATCGTACAAAAAGCCCCAAAACTCTCCCTTCTCCCAGATCCCCAGCGTTTGCTGGCAGTTGCGCACGTCCAGCTCAGGTTTGGCTGCCCAGTAGGCTGCTTGGTATTTGTACCAGGGAACAGAAGGCCAGAGATGGTGGATCAGGTGATAGTTTTGCCCCAACAGCAGAATGTTGGTCAGCCATCCGGGATAGACGCGGGCATTGTACCACCGCTCTTGGGATTGAAAAGGGCGATGGGGCAGGTAGTCAAAAAACAAGCCCAACAAGAACCCCATGATGAAGGCAGGGGGTAGCCAATAGTTCATGATGTAGTCAGTGTAGCCGAAGTAACCGGCCAGACCAAAGGTCAAGACTACCACCAGCCGACTCAAGCCCCACTCCAGCAGATCCCAGCGACCTTTCCGCCAGAGCTGCCGCTTAAAGAAAAACACCTCATGGTAGAAAAACCGCGGCGCGATCAGCCACAGCGGCCCTCCCGTTGAGACATAGTGATCGGGATCGTCTTCAGGATGGTTGACGTGGGCGTGGTGCTGCATGTGTACCCGCTTAAAGACGGGATAGACAAAACCCTGCAACAGGGCAGAGCCGTGTCCGAGCGCCTCGTTCAGAAAGCGGTTGCGGTGGGCCGAGCCATGGGAAGCATCGTGAATCACCGTGCCCAGAACATAGAGGGCCACAAAATTGAGCCAGAACACCATCCATTTGGGCCAGTGCCAAAAGGCGTACCCGCCAAAGCAAGAGGCCGAAAGCACCACCGCAGCCAAAAACATCAGCAAGGTGGGATTCCAAAATTCCGAGGGTGGCCCCAACAGCTCACGAGGCAATGCGAAAGGTTTTTGGGCTGGTTCAGCAGTAGCAGCAACAGTCATCGGCAGCCATCCTTAGGTGCGCACAGTGCAGACAGAGAGGATGGGTCGAGGCAGCGCGTCCCAGTCATCACACCGAAAAGAGATCGAAGAGATAAGTTTGTTAACTTTCGTTAGTATACGGCAGAGACCTGCCCAGCTTCTCAGCCCAAGCCTTATTTTCCTCACAACCCCAGCCATGGGGGCACCTTCCTCTCCTGGCCAAGGATTCCTGAAGGATCCCGGCAACGGCAAACTGCCCCTGAAGCCAGAGAAAAGCCGTAGTGTGAGGTTTTGTTGCAATTCATGTGCAGATTGCGAGGGGATCCCAGCAGGAGGGGTAATCTAAGGGTCGGTTAACCTGAGCTGAGGATGGAAACCATGATGCCTGTTGTTGCGCTGTTGGCTCTGACCGCTCAAACCAGCCCCTGGTCCCCCCTGAACGCCGTGATCATTCTGCTCTGCACAGGGCTGGCTTACTTGAGCTTCAAATCCTCCTCTGGAGTGGCCTCAGAGACTGGGCCGGTACTGGGAATGACCTGGCCAGAAGTCATCGGGGTTGCCAGCTTTGGCCATTTGTTGGGAGTGGGGGTCGTTTTGGGTCTCTCTAACATTGGCGTTCTCTAGGTCGCCACTTCCTTTACATTTCTTGAACTTAGTCCGGATCCCTGCTGGATGATGTTAGGCTCTATTTTAATTCTGAAAGAAGCAGTTTCTTCAGCCGCATTTTCCCCTGAGGTTTGTTGCTATGTCAGCGATGGTGCTCCTGGCCAGTTTGCCGGAAGGCTATGAATTGTTTGACCCGCTGATCGACATTTTGCCGATCATCCCTGTTCTGTTTTTCCTGCTGGCTTTTGTCTGGCAAGCGGCAGTGGGCTTTAAGTAAAGCCATTGCTTTTACTGAGGTCGCAAAGGTCTCAAAGGCCTGGGTGGTCTGGAGAAAACTCAAGCAAACCTAAAGGGCTTCCCCCAGCTTATCTCCCAAGTTGGGGGCTCTTTGCTTTGCCCATTTATGGTCATTTCGATTCAAACTAGGACACTGCACCCACGCCTAAGACGTTAAATGCACCGTGCCAGAAGGCCTTTCAAGGACTCCGTCCCGCTAGCGCGAACAGTAGCTCAGGTGTCTTGCCCTGAACTGGAACGACTGTAAACGACTATAAAAACAACAAGCCGTCTCGCCACTGTCCACATGACTCCCAAAGGTGGGCCAGGGATCCGGCGCTAGGGTTCGCGGTCGAGGACACCGGTAATCCAGAGAACCCCTGCCAAGCAGACGAAGTGGGCAAACGTCACGTTGATGTTGGCGGCCAGCAGCAGCACTCCTGTCACCTGGTTGGCCTGGGTGCGGGAAAACATGCGCGCCAACAGCTCGCCCACTTGGGCTTCCATACCAATCAGAGCGAGGAAGGCCCCAATGAGGCTGATATAGGTGACCAACTGCAACTGCTTGGGCAGATCCAATTGGCTTAAGGCATCGGCAGAAGCTGAGCGGCGCTCCGCGTGGAGCAAGTAGCGCCAGTTGAAAAATAGACCGGCTGCCAGGGTGAGCAATGTAAACAAGGTGAACCAGAAGGCGATGATAGCCCCCAGCGAGTCATCTCGATAGACGGTATTTTGGCCGATTAAAAAGCCGAACCACAGCAGCAGCGCCGTCGCCCCCAAGATCGCCTGGAACCAAAACCCGAAGCGACGAGTCAGGCGCAAGCGAGACTTCATCCGCTCGACAGCCGCCCGCACTGACGGCGACATGGGCTCGTTCATCTTTTTCCCCCGCTCGCCTGGATGAACACCAACGTTCGCTTCCAGCCTATCTTCATTCTCCGGCCCCAGTCACTTTTACCAGTCACTTTTATCGGACTGGCGGTCGGGGATCCTCGCTTTGCAGGCGGAGAATTTCGGCCTCAATGCGCTGTTTCAAAGCTTTGCCCTCTTCGGAGCGGATCAAGAGTGTAATGCGGTTGTAGTCGGGCACGGTCATACCGTGGCGAGTGATGATCTCGGTCGCGGTGCGGATGAATTCTCGCCGGATTTGATCTTTGCTGGCCGGGTCGTTCGTGGCTTGGGAGCGCTTTTGGGCCTCTTGCCGGTGGGGCTCCATCTCCAAGACGATACGGGCGTACCTCGTCACCTGCTCATCACTCAACACCACAGAGGTGGTGGGGGTTTGAGCCACGGCAAGAGAAACAGTCAGCACAGGGATCCAAGTGCAAACCCAGATCAAACCCACCAGCCCTTTTTGGACCACGCTTTGGATTGGAAATGCCGTCCACCGTCTCCGACTTGCTTTGCCTGACACCGCTGATGTCTCCCCACCCGCCAACTGTTGCTCAGGTTGCCTAGGGTTTTTGTGAGCTTTCGGCCCCACGCCGGTTCAACACTCTGATGAACCCCGCGGGCTTCGATCCTATCTGCTCCTCTCTGTGAAAGCCCAGGGCGTCGTCCACGCTGACAACTGAGCTTGCTTTTCCATTTGACCGAAAACTGGTCTTTAGGTTCCAGTTCCAGTCCCTTTCCAGCCTATCTGACACCCAGAAGGGAGTGGCCTCTGGGATAATGGGGATGAATTGTTGGTTATTGCCCCTATGCATTTGGAACGTCGCCCGGTTTTCCCGTTTACGGCCATCGTCGGCCAAGAGGAGATGAAATTGGCCTTGCTCCTCAACGTGATCGACCCGCGCATTGGCGGAGTGCTGATCATGGGGGATCGCGGCACGGGCAAGTCCACCACCATTCGCGCTTTGGCCGACCTGCTGCCCCAGATCGAGGTGGTGAAAGGGGATCCCTTCAACAGCCACCCACGGCAGCGGGACTTGATGAGCGATCAAGTGTGGGAGCGCCTGCAGGCGGGAGAAACGCTGGAAAGCACTTGGATCCAGGTGCCGATGGTGGATCTGCCCTTGGGGGCAACAGAAGACCGAGTGTGTGGCACTCTCGACATTGAGCGGGCCTTAGCTCAGGGGGTGAAGGCTTTTGAGCCGGGGCTGTTGGCCAAGGCCAATCGAGGCATCCTTTACGTGGATGAAGTCAACTTGCTGGATGACCACTTGGTGGATGTGTTGCTGGATGCGGCGGCCTCAGGCTGGAACACCGTGGAACGGGAGGGCATTTCCATTCGTCATCCGGCTCGGTTTGTGCTGGTGGGATCCGGCAACCCGGAAGAGGGGGAATTGCGGCCTCAACTGCTGGATCGCTTTGGCATGTTCGTCCAGATCGAAACGGTGCGAGATGCTGCCCTGCGGGTGCGGATCGTGGAGGAGCGCAGCCAGTTCGACGCCGATCCCCAGGCTTTTTTGGCCAAGTATGCCGATTCCCAGCAGCGCCTGCGGGAGCGCATCGAAAAAGCCCAACATCTTTTGCCCAACGTGGCAGTGGATCCCGACTTGCGCTTGAAGATCTCCGGAGTATGTGCGGCTTTGGAGGTGGATGGACTGCGCGGAGACATTGTCACCAACCGGGCTGCCAAAGCCCTGGCAGCTCTAGAGGGGCGCAGTGAGGTCACCGTCGCCGATATCCGTCGGGTGATCAGCCTGTGTTTGCGTCACCGCCTGCGCAAGGATCCTCTGGAGACCATCGACTCGGGCTACAAGGTGGAAAAAGCCTTCAGCGAAGTGTTCCAGGTGAGCTTGGAGAGCGCCGCCTAGCCCTCACCCCCCAGCCCCTCTCCCAGGGGGAGAGGGGAGTAGGGTGGCTGCTAGCTTGTCGGCAATGGCGGCAATCCAGGTTTGCTCCTGCCGGCTGAAGCTGCGTGGGGTATCGCTCCCCAAAATCAAGCACCCTCGCTGGCCGATGGGCTGGCACAGCACGGCCTGGGATCCGGGGGGCAACAGGCCATCGAACTCGGCGCGGGCCGGGAACAGCTTGAGATCCACCAAATACACGGGCCGCCCCGTCTGCAAGACCCGCTGTAAAACGCTCTTGGGCTGAATGGAGGGCATCTGGCCGGGGGTGGCTAGGATCCCCCGTTGCAGGAGGGTTCGCCCACCCACCCAGATCACCACGGTGCGGGCGGCGGTGGTGCTGAGCAGGGTATGGGAGGCCCAAGCCAGCTCCAGTTTCTCGCTTTCGGAAAGATCGGGATGCCAATCACAGCCGGGGATCCCCTGCAGGGGGGCCGTTTGGGGTGGAAGAGGCTGGATCTGCTGCCACAGCAGGCCGGTCAGGATCAAAACGGCGCTGAGGAGGATCCCCAAGGCATCTGAACGGGACTGGCTGGTAAGCAATTCCGGCGTAAAGGCCAGTCGATTAATAACCAAAAGGACGCTGCCCAAAAGGCCGGTCACCAGAGGCAGCCGCCTCACCCAGCGATTGGGATCCCTGGGGGCTGGAGTGGGTTCAACCGTCAAGGCAGGCTAGACATAACCTAGAGGAAGTAACGGGAGAGAAGGGAGAAGCTGATACATTTACGCTGAACACTGCTGAACATCACTGTTCAACTATGCAGCGATAGCATTCTGTTTGTTTCCAAACAGAATGGCGGTATCCCGCAAACCTTTGAGTAGAATACCCAAAGCGCAGTTTCCGTGTCGTCTTACTACCAATTTTCTGCTTTGCTTTGGCTACCATGTTGGCAGACTCGAAAGTAAACAGAAAGATCAACTGGTAGTAATCCGTACTGAACATATTATACATTATTTTCAGTATAGTTGAGCTTATTATTGACTAGAGTCATGCTCTTTCCTCTCTGCTCCCTTGAAGATTAAAGAACTGAAGTTCAGTATAAAGCCAACTCAGAGACGGCTCCAAATGCCAAGGCGCTCCTGCTGGGCTTTTTCCTGTAGGCCACCGTAGTAGCTGTCGTACTTGATGTTGTGGCTGTAGGGGACGATACGGGCCAGGCCATTGCGCACCAACATGGCGTTCATCTGATGGCCTTCTAACCAGACATAGGCCTCCACCAAGCCCGTAGCATCTACGTTGCGCAGCAACTTATCCCCTTCCAGCTTGACGGTGCGGTAGAGGATGCGCTCCCGCATCAGTTCAATGGCTTGCTGGTAATAGGGGTTTTCTTCCGGGCTGAGACCCTCGATCCCGGCCAACCGGATTAGGCGCATCTTCTGTTCCCCTTCGATTTGCACCACTAGGGTGTCGCCGTTGACCACCCGCACCACAACCGCATCTGGGTAGCGATCGAAGCGGTGGTTGTCGAAGTAGAACGGGGTATCGGGAACGACCCGGGGCTCTCCAAACCCGTGGCTGGGAAGGACGGGTATGGCCAGAAGCAATCCCAATGCAGCAGAGCCGAGAGCAATACGCTGGAACATGACCTTAATCCCCCACTTTGGACGCAGCCCCCTCTTCTTTTCCCGCCGGGGAGTTTCCGGTGGCAACGCTCAAAGTGTAATGGTAGCGGCAACTCTCCAGAAAACAATCCCACCGCAGATTTGAATTGGCCAGCAGTAGATCCGCCGTTGGTTGGGTTGCCCAAGGTTCCCAGGCGACTGAGCCATTCCTGCTCGCTTTTCTTCAGTTCCCCGGCTCTCCCCGCAGTTGCTGGGCAAATTTGTCGGCGAACTTGTCGCTGTCGAAGCGAGCCTGCGCGTTTTGAATGGCTTGGTGAATGCGCCGCTCGGTCGCGTCCGTGGTGCGGAGCACTTTGCACCCATCTCGGGTGTGGGTATTCGGGGTATAGCCGGGCTGAGGGTAAAAGCTTGGAAGCCCTTCTCTACTCTAAGCCTTGAATCACGTTTTTCTTTCTGCTTCTCCCAAGGCGGCTCCGGCGGTCGTTGCCAAGGTATTAAAAGTTCCACGGCTCCTGCTCTCTTTGGGAGACATTCTGAACTCAAAAAGAGGCTCTGGGGTGGTTATTTGTAGAACCCAAGCTACTACGCGGGTACAGCGGGGCAAGTTTCCGGAGAGGTTATCAAGCGCTACACAGAGGCTCAGAAGACAGAGCAAGGGGGCGATTGAGTCCCTTTGGTCACACTCAAGGCTCATATCCATGCTGGCTTACAAGCTGAGGCAGTTTTGAGGGACGCTCTGTAGCTGCTGTCAACCTGCCGTGAACCTAGGACCGCTGAGATAAACGATGATAAAAACAGCAGCTGCTGTTAACCCTCCGGAGTTCGAAGCCTAGGGATCCCCTCCATGACTTCCCAGATTCAGCCCTGCACACGCGAACAGATCTTGAATGGAATGGGCATCACCACCCTGTTTTCGGCTCTCATTGTGGGTCTCTGGATCTGGCTGGGATCCTCCTTTCCCGTGCCGTTTCGCTGGGATCCCCTAGCCTTGGCGTGGGGGGCAGGGCTGGGACTGGGGGTGGCTCTGCTCAGCGGCGGGGTTTACCGGCTCTGGCCAGCCTATCGTCGGGCAGCCACTGCCTACTTACACTGGGTGGCGGATCCCTTGCAGTGGGGAGATATCCTTTGGGTGGGCCTGCTGCCGGGCTGGAGCGAGGAATGGCTGTTTCGCGGTGTGCTGCTGTCAGCTCTGGTGGCCAGCCCCTTAGGGTGGACAGGCGGGATCCTGCTGAGCGGCCTCTTGTTTGGCGCCTTGCATTGGCTGGGATGGCAGGGCTGGCCCTATGCCGTCTGGGCCAGCGGGGTTGGTATCCTCATGGGGATTGGCTTGTGGCTGTCGGGAAACCTGTTGGTCACCATTGTCGCCCACACCCTTGTCAACTGGATTGGGGTTTGTGCCTGGAAATGCTTTTTCTCTCAAGCGGAGCCCTGAAGGATGCAGTTTTCCTGCTCCCCTCTTCCCTTATGGGAAAGGGGTTGCCTGTAAGCAGCGCAGAACCTTGGGCAAGTGCCGCAAATTGAGCTTAACTTACTTGTCGATGCCTTCCTGTCAATGCCCCACCGAGATCTCCTACAACTAGTTTGGGGATCCTTCCCATGGCTGCGCGTGGGGCGATCCTTGCTGCTGGTCGGGCTGGTGGTGTACGGCTACCTGCTCTGGCTGGGCTGGTTTCAATCGGAGCGGCTGATCTTTCTGCCCCAGCCCGCCAGCTATCGAGATGGGGACGCCATTCTCAAGCTCACGACCTCTGATGGGCTGCAGATTTCAGCGGTATATCTGCCCAATCCGGCTGCTGCTTATACCCTCCTCTACAGCCATGGCAACGCCGAAGACTTGGGGGATATCCTGCCCCGCCTGGTGGGCCTGCAGCAGGCCGGGTTTGCCGTCTTGGCCTACGACTACCGCGGTTACGGCACCAGCGAAGGGATCCCTTCCGAGGCCGGCGCTTACAAAGATATCGAGGCCGCTTACACTTACCTAGTTGCCCAAGGGATCCTGCCGGAGCAGATTTTGGTTTATGGGCGCTCGGTGGGGGGTGGGCCATCGGTTTATTTGGCAGCCCAAAAGCCGGTGGGGGGCGTGATCCTGGAATCCACCTTCGTCACAGCCTTTCGCGTCTTAACCCGCATCCCGCTGCTGCCCTTCGATCGCTTCGATAACCTCAGCCGCATTGCCAAGATCGATTGCCCGCTGCTGATTTTGCACGGCACCCATGATCGTTTGATCCCCTTTTGGCACGCTGAAACCCTTTATCAAGCAGCGAGGGATCCCAAACGCTTGGTGCCCATCGAGGGAGCCGATCACAACAACTTGCTGCAGGTGGCCAGAGAGCGCTATGTCACCATCCTGCACCAATTCGTGGCCGAGCTGGTGGATCCCCATGTCGTCTTCCCTCAGTAGCGGCTTAGGTGAGGACAATCTTAAAATCACCTGTAATCCGCTCGGAAAAGTGGAGTTATGTGGCAAGATCGGGAGGGATCGGGTCGAAGGATTCGGATCCCTGTCTCACCGGATTGAACCCTTTTACGGAGGATCAAGAGCGTATGTCTCTCCGACTTGGCGATACTGCTCCCAATTTCACGCAAAAGTCCACCCACGGCGAAATTGACTTCTACTCTTGGGCCGGGGATAGCTGGGTGGTGTTGTTCTCTCACCCCGCCGACTACACGCCGGTCTGCACCACGGAGCTAGGCACTGTTGCGAAGCTGATGCCCGAATTTGAAAAGCGGGGTGTGAAGGTGATCGCCCTCAGTGTGGACGATGTGGAGTCCCACGTGGGCTGGGTGAAAGACATCGAGGAAACCCAGAACACCACCCTGAACTATCCCATCTTGGCGGATGCAGACCGCAAGGTTTCTCAGCTCTACGACATGTTGGATCAAACCAACATCAACCAAGAAGGGCTGCCCCTGACGGTGCGCTCGGTGTTCATCATCGATCCCAACAAGAAGATACGCCTCATTCTTACCTACCCGGCCAGCACAGGCCGCAACTTCGACGAGCTCCTACGGGTGATCGATGCCCTGCAGTTGACGGATAAGTATAACGTTGTCACTCCCGCCGACTGGAAAGACGGTGACGATGTTATCATCCCGCCTTCGCTGAAAGATCCGGAAGTGCTGAAAGAGAAGTTCCCAAAAGGCTACAAGGAAATTAAGCCCTATTTGCGGGTCACCCCTCAGCCCAACAAGTAGAAGTCTCAGCAATCGAACCTACTTTCGGCTGATCCCTTCTCTGCCGAAGCTGCGCTCCTCTTGATTTGGATCCCCGACCAGGGGATCCTTTTTTATTTCAAGCCAGATTGAGACACTTTCCCTTTGGGAGAGAGGAGTTAGGGATCCCTCATTTTGCAGTTGGGGAAAGTTTATTCTTCGGGGAAAGAAGCCGCCTCTGCTGCTTTTTTGGCCAGCTCATCTACTGTGAAGTAGCGATGAAACTTATCGGTCACCCGCAACCAAGGGGAACGGCAGCCTTCTTTGCGATAGCGGGTAACGAAGCCTTTTTCTACCAGCTCTGCCACGTGCTGATAAGCACCTTGGCCGCGCAACTCCACCAACTCCGCCTGCGAGAGGGGGCCACGCAGAATGATGGTGGCCAGGGTACGGGTGGCACCCACCCCAATCTCAGGGGGCAAGAGCCGGTTGGCCAGCTCCAAAAACGGCTCCCGCAACTGCAGGGCAAACCCTTCCCCCACCTGTAGGACTTCCAGGGCAGAATCGCGATGGGCATAGTCTTCCATTAATTCCAGCAGCGCATCGTAG
This sequence comes from Thermostichus sp. OS-CIW-32, assembly GCF_054060415.1. NCBI lineage: Bacteria > Bacillati > Cyanobacteriota > Cyanophyceae > Thermostichales > Thermostichaceae > Thermostichus > Thermostichus sp. OS-CIW-32. The sequence continues at coordinate 39,134 of NZ_JBSSDD010000012.1, forward strand.
GCTTCGTCGCGACTGCAATGGGCCAACTGGGCCAGGGCGGATAGCTCCAGGGGCTGCCCTTTTAAGTAGAGGATCGCTTCGATCTGATTTTTCAGGGCCAAGACACGCTCCCTCTGACCTTGCCTTTCCGCCAACAAGGGATGCGAAATCGACTTAAGAGAACGCGGGGCCATTGCAACAAGGGATCCGCTTAACTTGCTCCGTAGCATAGCAGCAGTTCTAGGCTGAGGGATCCCTTGGCCAAGCGGGCCGGATCCATCCTCGCCTTCGAGCTAGAACCCTACCCCTGATGCCACCACCATCACCACCACCGCTGCAAAGATAATCAAGGCGTAAAACTGGGCCTTGCCGCTCTCCAGGTATTTCATCGCCTCGCCGCTCACCATGGTCACCAAGCCCGTCAGGTTGACCACACCATCCACAATGCGGCTGTCCACCTCCAGCGCCTCCCGTGCCACGAAGCGGGTGCCCTGCACAAAGACTCGCTCATAGAGGTCGTCAATGTACCACTTGTTGAGGGAGAAGTAGTAGAGCGGCTGCAGGCTTTGGGGGAAGGTGCCCGGGTCGATGCGCTTTTGCCAGTAGATCAAGCTGGCCAAAGTGATGCCGATCAGCCCGATGCCCACGGAGCTACCCGCCATGATCAGAAACTCTGCCCAATCGAAATGGCCCGCCAGCACCTCCTGCCACTCTGCTGCCACCAGCGGTAAAATCGAGCCTGCCTCTGCCACAGACTCAGTCGGTGGGTGGATGAAAGCTTCAAAGAAGTTGGCAAAAGGGGTGCCCACCAGGCCAATCAGCACAGAAGGGACGGCCAGAGCCAACAGCGGGAAGGTCATCGACCAAGGGGACTCATGGGGCTCTGAGGCATGGGCATCTCCGTCGTGCAGGTTTTCCTGGGCTTCAGGATGGCTGCTGGGCTGGGGTTTTTCTTGAATGTTCATGGCTCCAGGGCCAAAGGCCGGTTGTTTCCCCGCAAAAACGTAGGCAAAAGCCGGCACAGGACGGCCCTGGCTGATGGCCACCTCCTGCCGCAGTCTCAGGTTGGTGCCGCGAAACTCCCCTTCGAAGGTGAGGAAGTAGATGCGGAACATGTAGAAGGCGGTGATCCCGGCGGTGAGGAAGCCCACCCCCCACAGAGCTGGGTTCCGTTCGAAAACAGCGCCCAAGATCTCGTCTTTAGACCAAAAGCCGGCGAAGGGCGGGATCCCACAAATGGCCAACGTGCCGATCAAAAACGTGATGGCCGTAACCGGCATGTATTTGCGCAACCCCCCCATCAGGCGCATGTCTTGGGCCAAAACCGGGTCATGGCCGACCACCGCTTCCATGCCGTGGATAACTGAGCCAGAGCACAAAAAGAGCATCGCCTTAAAGTAGGCGTGGGTCATCAGGTGAAACAGGCCCGCCCCATAGGCGCCGCACCCCATGGCCATGACCATGTAGCCCAGCTGGGAAATGGTGGAGTAGGCCAAGCCTTTTTTGATGTCGTTTTGGGTGATGGCAATGGTGGCCCCCAAGAAGGCTGTGCCCGCCCCCGTCCAGGCGATGATGTCCATGGCCACCGGGATCCCTTCCAGCACCGGGAACATGCGGGCCAAGAGGAATACCCCAGCCGCCACCATCGTCGCCGCGTGGATGAGAGCGGAAATGGGCGTGGGACCTTCCATAGCATCCGGCAACCACACATGCAGGGGGAACTGAGCGGACTTGGCCACCGGCCCCAAGAACACCAACACCGCAAACAGGGCAATTAAGCTGCTGCTCACCGCTCCGGCAGCCAACATCTCCTGCAAGTTGCGCCCGATCTCGTCAAACGCGAAGGTACCGGAAATCCAGTAAAAACCTAAGATGCCCAACAGCAGGCCGAAATCTCCCACCCGGTTGACCACAAACGCCTTTTGCGCTGCTTCTGCCGCCGCCTGCCGGTCGTGCCAAAAGCCGATGAGCAGGTAGGAGCACATCCCCACCAGCTCCCAGAAGATATAGATCTGCACCAGGTTGGGGCTGACCACCAAGCCCAGCATCGAGGAGCTAAATAAGCTCAGGTAGGCGTAGAAACGCACATAGCCGGGATCGTGGGCCATGTAGCCGTCGGAGTAGATTTGCACCAAAAAGGCCACCGTGGTCACCACCACCAGCATCATGGCGCTCAGGTGATCCACGACAAAGCCCATATCCACCGAGAAGGATCCCGCCTGGGCCCAGGTGAGGGTTCTGAGGACGGCTTCGTGCCCCTGCACCTGGCTGACCAAAAGGGCAAAGGCATGAACCATCGCCGTCCCAGTCGAGAACACGCTCAAAAAGGCAGCCAGAGAGCGGTTGGCCCTTGTCCAGGCGTTGAACATCAGGATGCCTAAGCCGAGTAGAAAGGCCGCCACCAAAGGATAGACGGGGATCAACCAGGCGTACGTGTAGATGAATTCCATGGGAAATGCTTCTGAATGCGTCCTCTCACAGCAACGAACCTGCTCTGCTAGCCCTGCAATTGGCCGGTGGGAGTGTCTGGTGGGCTGGCATTTGCTCAACTGCTTCTGCCATTGTAAACTTTTGCGACAGAGTGCGGATCCGGATCCCGAGCATCAAGTCCATCACAGCAGAGGCTTTTCCCAGAGATCAATCGGGATCCCCGCAGCTAAATCTGTAAATATCCTAAAGAATCGGCTCTGAGCCCAAGCTGACGGTCGCAAGCAAAAAGATGACAGGGATCCCTTGCGAGCGCTACAACGAAGGCTAGATCTACTGGCGGTCTGGAGAAACTACCCATGAGCTTGAACCTGGTGACCCTGGTGGGGCGAGCCGGCATGGATCCGGAGGTGCGCTACTTTGAGTCAGGCAAGGTGGTCTGTACTTTTAGCTTGGCGGTCAACCGATTCCGCAAAGGGGAAGACAAGCCTGATTGGTTTAACCTGGAGCTGTGGGGCCGCACTGCCGAGGTGGCCGGAGAGTATGTGCGCAAAGGCAGCCTCATCGGGGTAACGGGCAGCCTGAAGTTTGATCGCTGGACAGACAAATCCACCGGAGAAGAGCGCCAGAGACCCATCATTGCTGTGGATCGGCTGGAATTGCTGGGATCCCGTCAAGACCGCGACTCCAACCTGCCCCCCGAAGAGCCGTTTTGACTTGTCTGGCCGGAGCCGGGCAACCTCAAGGTTTGGCTCTGCCCAAGCATCGCCTGCATTCCTGCACCACCTCTGTCAAATCCTGGCTGCACCAGGGATAGTCCAACGGGGGTCGCCGGATCACCCACAGAGGGATCCCCAGGGTTTTGGCCACCGCCTGCTTGATCCCCAGCCCGCCTGCTTCCCCAGAGGCTTTGCTGATCACCACCTGAGGGCTGAGCTGTTGCCAAAGCTGTAGTTCCTGCTCCAAGCTGAGGGGTAAGCGCATCCCAATCACCCGCTCGGCAGGGATCCCGGCTTGCACCGCTTGGGGAACCGATTCCGGCAGCACCCGTGCCCACAGTTGGCAGCGATCTTGCCAAGGTACAAACAGGGGCAGGGCCTTCACTCCCACCGTCAGCAGCACCCGCCGCCCCGCCAGCACCGCCTCTGTGAGCACTCCCTGCCAGTCCGGCACCACCTGGACCCAGGGATCCAGCTCTACAGGAGGGCGTTCGTAGCGCAGGTAGGGGATCCTCAGTTGAGCCGTCACCTGGATGGCCAGTTGCGAGATTTGCTGGGCAAAAGGATGAGAGGCATCCACCACTACGCGGATCCGGCACTCTTGCAGGAATTGTTCCAGAGATGGCGGCGAAAATCGGGTGACCACCACCTGACCAGGCAAATCCTGATACAGTCTTCTGGCCCCTTCGGTGGTGACGGTTGCCACCCAAGGGATCCCCTGCCGGCTGAGGGCGTCGGCCAAGCTGCGGCTCTCGCTGGTGCCCCCGATCAAAGCCACTTCAACTGGACTACCAACTGAGCTCATGGTGTGTTGCCAAACTTTGACGCCCGTAGATACGATCAAGATCACCGGCTGGAGGCAATTGCTCATGATCGAGATGCATGTGGCTGGGATTGCGGTCGATGCCGTCAACCAAAACCCCATTGTCATCCTGCGCGATGGCAGTGAGCGTCGTGCCCTGCCCATTTGGGTGGGAAAAGCAGAGGCCAACGCCATTTTGCAGGCCCTGGACGACCAAAAGCCACTGCGCCCCATGACCCATGATCTCATCCTCAACTCCTGGAAGACGTGGGGGATCAAGCTGGAGCGAGTCATCATTCACGCGTTGCTGGATAACACCTTCTACGCGGTGCTCGTCACCGTGAATGGTGACAAAAAACAAGAGATCGACTGCCGCCCCAGCGACGCCATTGCCCTCGCTCTGCGGGCCCATGTTCCCATCTGGACGGTGGAAGAGGTCATTGCGGAAGCCTCGATCCCCATGAACCAGGATGCCGACGAGGCGGAGCGGGAGGCCTTTCGCAAGTTTGTAGAAAATGTAACCCCCAGAGACTTTATCCGCAGCTACCACATGACCGACCATCCCACCGAAGCCGACAGTTAAGCAATTCAGGCGGAGCCCGGCAAACAGGCCATGCCCCAGGTTGCCAGGTTAACGGTCTATCCCATCAAGTCCCTGGATGGGATCCCTCTGTCTGAGGTGAGGCTGACGGCGGGGGGAACTTTGGAAGGGGATCGCCGCTACGCCCTCTTGGATGCGGAGGGGAAGCGGGTGAACGGCAAACGCCATGCTGCAGTCCACCGCCTGCGGGCCCGGTTTGATCCCCGGTTGTGCCGGGTGCAGTTGTGGGGGGAGGGCAAGGCGGCTCAGTTTGACCTGCAGCAGCAGCGGGATGCTTTGCAGACTTGGCTCAGCGATTGGTTCGGTTTTCCGGTGCAACTGCTGGAGGAGCCTCTCAGGGGGTTTCCGGATGATCCCTATGCCAACGGCCCCACCCTGATCAGCATAGCCACTCTGGAGACGGTGGCCGGTTGGTTCCCCAACTTGACCCTGGAAGCGGTTCGGCAGCGCTTTCGCATGAATATCGAGCTGTCGGATTGCTCTGCCTTTTGGGAGGATCGTCTCTTTGCCCGCGCAGATCAAGGGGTGCGCTTTCGCATTGGGGAAGTGGAGCTGCTGGGCCTCAACCCCTGCGCCCGCTGTGTGGTGCCCACCCGGGATCCCCTGAGCGGAGAGGCCTATCCCGGTTTTCAAAAGCACTTCGTAGCGCAACGGCAGAAAACCTTGCCACCCTGGGCCGAAGCCAGCCGCTTTGACCATTTCTATCGCCTTGGGATCAATACGTGGATCCCGAGAACGGAGGCGGGCAAGCACCTGAGGGTTGGGGATCCCGTCGAAATCCTCGGGGTTGAACCCCTCAGCCTTTACCCTGAGCTGAATCGAGCCCCAGGTTAGTTTCCGACCTACAATCAAGCTAGAGCAGCTCTTTTGGCTTGACCAAGCTATGCAAACCCTGGATCGGCCCAACGCCCCCACCCAGCAGCCCTACCCAGAACCGGTCTATCCCCGTCGCCCCACCCGCACGGTGGCCGTAGCCGATGTGTTGATCGGCAGCCAGCACCCGGTGGTGGTACAGTCCATGATCAACGAGGACACCCTCGACGTCGACGCGGCAGTGGCCGGGATCCGCCGTCTGCACGAGGCGGGCTCAGAGATTGTGCGGGTTACCGTTCCCAGCATGGCCCATGCCAAGGCGATGGAGGCGATTCGGGAGAAGCTGATCCAAACCTACAAGCCGGTGCCTTTGGTAGCCGATGTCCATCACAACGGCATCAAGATCGCCCTGGAAGTAGCCAAATACGTGGACAAGGTGCGCATCAATCCAGGGTTGTTCATCTTTGAAAAACCTCAGCCCGGTCGCACAGAATATACCCAGGCGGAATTTGAGGCCATCCGCAACAAAATCCGGGAAACCTTCACCCCCCTTGTCCAGACCCTCAAAGCCCAGAACAAAGCCCTGCGCATCGGGGTAAATCATGGATCCCTGGCAGAGCGGATGCTCTTCACCTACGGGGATACGCCTGAGGGCATGGTGGAGTCGGCCCTGGAATTTGCCCAAATCTGCGCCGAGCAAGACTTTCACAATGTGGTGCTTTCCTTCAAGGCTTCCCGCCCGCAGGTCATGTTGGCGGCCTACCGGCTGGCAGCCCGTCGCTTCGATGCCCTGGGCCTGAATTACCCCTTCCACTTAGGTGTCACCGAGGCGGGCGATGGAGAATATGGGCGCATCAAGTCGGCGGTGGGGATCGGAACCCTCTTAGCTGAAGGGATCGGCGACACGATTCGGGTTTCTCTCACGGAAGCGCCAGAGAAGGAGATCCCGGTGGCCTACGGCATTTTGCAAGCTCTGAACCTGCGCAAAACCATGGTGGAGTATGTGGCCTGCCCTTCCTGTGGCCGCACCCTCTTCAATTTGGAGGAGGTGCTGCAGAAGGTGCGCGCCGCAACCCAGCACCTGGTGGGGCTGGACATTGCCGTGATGGGCTGCATTGTCAATGGGCCGGGAGAAATGGCCGACGCCGACTACGGCTACGTGGGCAAGACGCCGGGGGTGATCTCCCTCTACCGCGGCAAAGAAGAAGTGAAAAGGGTGCCGGAATCGGAAGGCGTGCAGGCGCTGATCGATTTGATCAAAGCCGATGGGCGCTGGGTGGATCCCCCTTCTTCCCATTAACTCTGCTTCCCCCTCAAGAGGCGACCTGCCCAGCCATCCTGCCGCGCTCTTGCTTCGCTCAGAAACTGGCTAGTGGCGTTTGCCACGCAGAGCTCTGGCGCGGTTGTTCACCTGCCTTACAAACAGCGGCAGCAGGTGCGTCTGGATGTATTCAAACGCTGCTTGCAGACCTTCTTTTTCGTAAACCAGGCCGATTTCCGCCTCAACCTGCGTGGGATCCCTAAAGGTCGACAAAAATTGGTTGGAGGTCAGCCAAGTGAAGAGTTCTGCGCGATTCAGGTCACAACTGGGCGGGGAAGGCACTTGCCAGTCTTGAGGTGGCCCAAGCAGCCACTGCCGGGCAAACAAGCTCAACACCGCATCCCCCAGCCAAGCCTTGTCGCGACGGGATCCCTCGTCCAATTGGGCCACCTGCTGTCTGATGGCCTGGCTGGTCGAGGAGCAATGGGATCCTGTCGGCATGGAAGTGGCAAGTGCGCAAGGACTGGCAGCAGACAAGCCCGGCGGCGAAGCGCCCCTGCCTCATTTTAATTAAGATAGGGTCTGGCCCGTTGCAGATGGAGTGTGGCATTGTGAGGATCCTTGGAGCATGTTGTTGGAGCTAACCCCAGAAGAATGCGAATCGGTGATTCCGGTGGTGCCAACGCGCCTTCAGTATGCGGCTTACTGGAGCGATGCCCTCAAGAGCACGGGCCGCATCATCACGGCCATTTTGGTGGGTGTGGCGTTGCTGGTTCTCTCTCGCGCTTTCGGCGAGGGATCCTTTCTGGGGGCAATCGCCTTCCTGGTCGGGATTCTCTCGTTGCTCTATCCCTTCCTGTGGGGGCCGCTCTATACCATCTCCCGCCGTCAGCTAGCCTTTCGCGAGATTCCCTATGGGGGATTGTTTTTTGGGCAGGTGTTGCGCACTCGCCGCTACGAGGTGGTGGTGGAAGAGCGAGAAAAGCTGGATGAAGAGGGCAACTTCTACATTGAAGAGGTGCGGGAGCGCCAGTTTGAGATGGAAATTGGCGATGAGACCGGAGTCGTCTATCGTGTGCGGGCCAAGGACGATCCCCGCTACAGGCGAATTGTCAAAAAGCAATCGGTGCTCGGGTTGGTGAAAGCCTATTCCCGCGATTTGCAGCGCCGGCCCACCTTGAGCGAGGTCTACGTGGTCAAGCTGGGGGAGTGGGTGGGAGATGTCTCCTATCTGGATCGGGAGGCTTTTTTGGATATGGCAGATGAGCTGTTGGAGCTACAGGCCCAAGGACAAGCTTGATCCCCTGGATCCCTGGTGTTCTCTGGGATGGAGGGGAAGGGATCCCTGCCTTTTTATTCTGAAACCTAAACGGCTGCCTATCCGGGAGCGCCGCTTTTAACGCTGGGTTAGCCGCATTATTGTACTGGCCAGGGGTAGGGTTGGGTAGTTTACTGTGGACTGGCGGGAGCTTTAAACTGAGGGCTGTAAGCCAAAAACAACTGCCATGGGCGATCCTCTCACCCCCCAAGTTAGCGAGCGCATCTGCAAGCACATGAACGAAGATCATGCCGATGCAATAGCTCTCTACGCCAGGGTCTTTGGCCAGGTGGAAGGAGTTACCCAAGCCCGCATGCAGGCCATTGACCCGGAAGGGATGGACTTGCGGGTGCAGGTCGACGGGGCCGTACAAACGCTGCGGATCCGCTTCGACCACCCCCTGCGGGACTCCGAGGACGCCCATCAAACCTTAATTGCCATGGTGAAGCAGGCTCGCGCTCAAGTTAAACAGGCTACAAAGTGATGAGAGATACAGTTGAGGCTTAGCTGGCCTGCTGTAGGAGCAGATCCAACTGGCCGCGAGCCTCTAGCGCGTAAAGATCGTCGCAGCCGCCGATATGCTGGTCGTTGATGAAAATTTGCGGCACCGAACGGCGGCCGTTGGCCCGCTTGGCCATTTCCGCCCGTGCTGCCTCGTCTCCATCGATGGCGTACTCGATATACTTCACGCCTTTGCGATCCAGCAGTTGCTTAGCCCGGATGCAAAAGGGACAAAAACGCCAGGTGTAAATCTCAACAGTCATAAGAAAACAACAACGCTTTTACATAGCTTAACATTTTCACGGAGCCGGGATCCCTTTCCTTGCAAACCTGGGGTTTTCTGCCTCCCATGGTCTAGTTGGCTTCCTTCCAATTGTGGCCAATTTGGATATCCACCACCAGCGGTATGGAGAGGGGCACTGCTCCTTCCATTTCCCTTTGGATCAGCGGTTTTAGGGCCTGCCATTCCGAGGGATCCACCTCAAACACCAGCTCATCATGCACTTGCAGGAGCAAGCGGGAACGAAAGTTCTGCAGCTTTTGCCGCAGGCGCACCATTGCTACTTTGATAATGTCCGAGGCGGATCCCTGAATGGGAGCATTCACAGCTGCCCGCAATTCCGCTTGTTTGCGATGGCCTGTCAGACGAGACAAATTGGGAAAATAGCGACGGCGACCCAAGATCGTTTCTACATAGCCATGCTTTTCCACAAAGGCTTCAGTGGAGCGCAGATAGGCAAAAATGCCGGCGTAGCGCTCGTTAAATCGCTGTAAAAATTGCTTGGCTTCCGACAAAGAAACCCCCGCAGTGCGGGCAAAGCGCTGCGCTCCCATGCCATAGATCACCCCATAGTTGATCGTTTTGGCCAGGCGGCGTTCTTCGCTGGTTATTTCCTGTTTTTCCAGGAGCAGGCGGGCGGTTAGGGTATGCACATCTTCCCCTGAGCGAAAGCCTTCCAGCAAGGCAGGTTCTTGGCTGAGGTGGGCCAAAATGCGCAGCTCAATTTGAGAGTAATCTGCTGCCGCCAATAGCCATCCCTCTTGGGGAATAAAAGCTTGTCGAATCCGGCGACTGAACTCGGTGCGAATGGGAATATTTTGCAAGTTGGGGTTTGAGGAGCTGAGCCTGCCAGTGGCAGTAACGGTTTGGTTAAAGTCGGTGTGGACTCTGCCGGTATCGCCTCTTACCAGGGCAGGCAGAGCATCCACATAGGTCGATTTCAGCTTGGCCAAGGTGCGGTATTGCACGATGGTTTCGATGAGAGGATGATCCCCCTCTAGCTTTTCTAAAACTGAGGCATCAGTGGAATAGCCAGTAGCCGTTTTGCGGGTTTTGCGAATGTCCAATTTCAGCTTTTCAAAGAGCAGGGATCCCAGTTGCTTGGGAGAATTGAGGTTAAAGGTTTCTCCAGCCTGGGCATAAGCTTTCTGCTCCAAACTTTGCAGCTCTTGTTCCAGCTCTTGGGAAAATTGCCTCAGAAACTCGGTATCAACGCGAATGCCGATCCACTCCATCTCTTCCAAAACTTGGGCCAAGGGCAGCTCGACTTGAATAAAAAGATCCCACAGGCGTGGATCGGTTTTCTGCAGCTTTTCGGTGAGGATTGGCACCAGACGATAGGCACAATAGGCGTCGGTTCCACAGTATTCTGCAACTTTGGAAATCGGGATATCGGCAATGGACTGTTCCTTGCCCAGCAACTTTTTGTAGCTGGTGGTCGGCAAATTCAAATGGGTGGCTGCCAAATCGGCCAAGTTGTGGCTGGCTTCTGGATCCAAAACGTAGCTGGCCAACATGGGATCAAACTGGATCCCTTGCAGGCGGATCCCGTGGGCGCGGAAAATGCTCAGGTCGTACTTACAGTTTTGTAGGCTTTTGGGTCGGTTGGGATCTTCCCAAAGGGGTTGCAGGCTTTGTTTCACCAGCTCCCAATCCAGATTGGATCCCTGGCGGTGGCCGATGGGCAAGTAGGCGATATCTCCCTCTGACCAACAACAGCCGATCCCCACCAATTGGGCATCCCGTGGATCTAGGCTGGTAGTTTCGGTATCCCAAGCTACAATTCCTGGGCAGGCCAACAGCTCTTGCCGCAACAGCTCCAGTTGCTCCGGCGTATCGATGATGCGCACCGCCGGCAGAGAAGGGACGGGATCCACGGCAAAATCAAACCACAGGGCTTCGTCAGGAGCGTTTGCGGGATCCCCGGTGGGATTAAAAGCGCCAACCACCTCTGCCTCGGTTGGGATCCCCCCCAAAGCCGTTTGTATTTTGCGCACTTGGGCGATGAAGCTGTGAAACTCCAATTTTTCCAGCAGCGGCAGCAATTCTGCTTGATCAAACCCGGTTAATTTCATGCTCTCCCAGTCGGGAGAAAGAGGAACGTCGCATTTGATCCGAGCCATAAATTGCGAGTGATGGGCCGCCGGGATCCCTTCTTTGAGGTATTGCTGGACTTTTCCTTGGATCTCGTCCAGGTGGTCGAAAATTTCATCCAAACTGCCGTAGCGCTCCAGCAGCTCCACAGCTCGCTTGGGGCCGATCCCTTTCACCCCGGGAATGTTGTCAGAAGGGTCACCACAGAGGGCCTTATAATCCACCACCTGCCAAGGCCAGATGCCCAATTTTTCTTTCACTTGTTCGGGGCCAAACTCGCTGATGCGATCTTTGCTGTTGAGGTGCAAAACCCGAACTCTTCCATCGGTATCGATCAACTGGAACAGATCTTGATCCCCACTTAAGATCTGCACCCGGTAATCTTGGGGGGCTAGCCTACTGAGGGTGCCCAAAATGTCATCGGCTTCAAAACCAGGCACCACCAAAATCGGGATGCGTAGTGCCGTCAACACCTGCTTCAGGTTCTCCACATCTTCGATAAACTCCGGTGGCGTTTCCGGGCGGCCTGATTTGTAGGTTTCGTCGGCCTCGTGGCGAAAAGTGGGCTGCCGTGTATCAAAGGCAACGGCTACATGGGTAGGGGTGTATTTGTCCAAGACTTCTAACAGCGATTTCAAAAAGCCAAAGCTGACGCTGGTGGGGATCCCAGTGGAAGTGCGCAACCCCCCCTCGCGGCTGTAGGCAAAGGCGTAGAAGGAGCGATAGGCCAGAGAGTGACCATCCACCAGCAGCAGTGTTGGAGTTTGCCAAGCCATCAGCTGATACCTTGAGGGTGAATCTAGCCTATCGGATCTGGGCTATGGGCAGAAGGGATCCCACATCCGTCTCAAGAACTCGAGCGGCGGGCTGCTGCCGACACCCAATGGCAACTTCTGTAATCACAATCTGTAGGCACAATCTGTAATCACAACTGGCTAGGACGAGATCCAAAAGTCCATCGACGGGCCCGCCAACCCTGATTTCCGTTTTGCGGGCTACAATGCTCATGCCCATTTTTTCAATTTATTGGCTTGATCGGCAACACCTCAATTTGCCAACCCAACTGATCACCCAAAGCATTGGCTTCTGGTTTTGGACAACATACAGCCCACCACAATGCTCTTCTCTTCTCAGCAAATCCTGCCCCCATCCCTCTACCCACCCCTGCATTGGGGCCTCAAGACTCTCTTTCCCGACGGCCTGTGGGAGTTGCCGGCAGATCCCTGTACCCAGCGGGTGGCCCTGACGTTTGACGATGGCCCTCACCCCGAGTACACTCCGGCTTTGCTGCAGGTTTTGATGGATTTTCAGGTGTCGGCCACGTTTTTTGTGTTGGGAGAACGGGTGCAGCGCTGGCCCCACCTAGCCCGTCAGATCCGCCAACAAGGCCACCGCATTGGCCTTCACGGCTGGCAGCATCGCTCCTTCACCCAGCTTGCCCCTGACGAACTTCAACAGAGCCTGAAGCGCAGCCAAGCTGCCCTGGTGGCTGCCTGTGGCGGGATCCCTGACGATTATCGGGCTGTGCGCCCGCCCAATGGCTTGTTTTGGCCGCAGACGCTTGCGGATTTGCGCCGTTGGGGCTTTTGTCCGGTGATGTGGAGCGTGGTGCCTGAGGATTGGCTGATCCCACCGGTATCGGTGGTGGTGGAGCGGGTGCTGGCCCAGGTGCGGCCTGGCTCCTTAATCGTGCTGCACGATGGGGTACAAGGAGGAGCCCAAGTGGTTGAGGTAACGCGGCAGTTGATCCCAACTTTGAAGAAGCGGGGATTTGAATTTGTCCACTTGCCGGATCCCTGAGATCTTTCCAGTCAGGGAGAAAGTTAAATACAGTAGAGGCACGCGTAGGCAGGAGGGTCAAGCCATGGGCGCACGCAAGATCATCTACGGCATTTTTGGGCAACGGGCCGGCAGCGTCATCGTCGGAACTTGGAACTGGCTGTGGGGGATCCCGGTGGAGAAAGGCGGCACAGGAGCGGTGATGGTGGCGGAAGAATCCCTACGCACGATGCAGGAGACGGTTCAGCGTCTCACGGAAGCCGTTGCCACCCAAGTAGCCGCCTATCAGCGGGCTGAGCAGAAGTACATGCAAAAGGTGCGGGAGTACCAGGCCCTGGAGAACAAAGCTCGCCTGGCCGCCCAACGGGGCGATCAAGAGGCTGCCCGCCTGGCTATGTCCCAAGCGCTGCAAATTGAGGCCATTCTCGGCCCCCTTAAGGAGAACGTGGAAACTGCCGAGCGCTACGTCAACGCCGCCAAGCAAAAGCTGGCCCGCGAGAAAGAACGACTGGCCGCTTACAAGAGCGAGCTGAGCAACCTCAAAGACATCAACGAGGTGAACCAAGCTCTGGAGCAGATGACCCGCGTCAACAACTCCTACAACATCGACTCGGCCAAGTCCCAATTTGAGGCGGCAAAGAATGCTATCCAGGCTCGCCAGCTCAAATCCCGAGCCATGAGCGAACTCTCGGAAGATCGCAGCGAGCAGATTGCTGCCCAACTGGATGAAATGGCCATGGACGACGAAATCTCCCGCCGCTTGGCAATGCTCACCGGCCAAGGAGGTGCCCAGGCCAACTTGCCGATGCCGGATTTGGATTTCGAGAAGCGGCTCCCTCAATAGCGGCAGTTGCTTCCAAGCTTGGGGATCCCTCGCTTTTCAACCCACGTCGGCAACCCCGCTGCTAAGTTGCAGGGGGAGTTTTCCGTTGGGAATTGACGGTCAACGGGCTAGAGGGAGTGCGCTCGTACTAGGATGATAAAGGAACAATAGGCAACCCATCTGAGGAGAGGATCCCAGCAATGTCAGCAGCACGAGGCGCGCATTCTGCCCGATCAGGCCTGTGGCCCACTTACGCAACCAGCCTGTGGCTGTCTAGGGCGTTGTTGCTGCTCTGTGTTTGCCTCAGCTTGGTGGTTTGTGCCTGTTCCGCGGGCTCTAACCTGCGGGCCTACAGGGATCCCAGCGGAGCCTTTGCTTTTGCTTACCCCAACGGCATGGTGGCGGTCAATCTTGGGCCGGGGAAAGGGCCGGTGGTACTCCTGCGCGACCTGGTGTACGAGACCGAGAACGTCAGCCTGATGATCGCCCCGTTTGACAAGGGGGAGACGATTGCCGATTTGGGCAGCCCGGATGAGGTGGGGCAGTTGGTGGCGGAGAAGATCATTGCTCCTGAGGGATCCGGTCGCTCGGCCAAGCTGTTGGCTGCCGAAGCCTTTGAGCGGCAGGAGCACCCCTATTACCTGCTGGAATACCAAACCGATATGGGATCCCAGCTTCGCCACGAGGTGGTGACGGTGACCGTTCGGCACCATCGCCTCTATACGCTGACGGCCTCTACCCAGGAATCCCGCTGGCCTCAGGTGCAAGCTGCCTTTAGGAACGTGGGCCGCTCTCTGAATGTTTCCTAAAGCTTTTCCTGAGAGGATTTTCTCAAGGGATTGAACCGGGTTGACGGACTTGGGTAGGTTAAGGTTGAGCCCTTTAGGGCTGAGTTATGGTCGTTTTAGGTTGGGGGCGAGACGCCTGGGCTACTGAGAAAAGCCTTGTGGTTCTGGGGATTATTGCTCCGCAACGCTGACGCGAAGACGCGACCAACGTTTTGGGTGTGGGTGCAGTGTCCTAGCTTGAATCGAAATGACCCTACCTACGGGTTCCAGCCGGGCCATCTGGTGCTAGAACGGTAGTGTTTTGAACCTGCGGAGATGGGATCCCACCCTCTTAGGCCTGCTCTATGACCGTGTACGTGGTTCAGATCAGCGACCTGCATCTGTTTGCCAAGCCCCATCACCGGCTGCTGGGGGTGGACACGGAAGCCTCTTTCCTGCAGGTGCAAAAGGCCATTGCCGCTCTGGATCCCTTGCCCGATCTGCTGCTGCTCACCGGAGATCTCTCTCAAGATGGCAGTGCAGCATCCTACGCTCGTTTGAGAGCCCATTTGCAAACTCTCCCCATCGATACTTACTGGTTGGCAGGCAACCACGATCGCCTGCACAACATGAACCAAGAGCTTCATGCCGAGCGGCTATTCGGGGACAAGAGCTTCAGCCGGGAAAATTGGAGCTTTATTTTGTTGAACTCCCTCGTGCCCGGCAAAGATAGCGGTTACCTGACGGAGCGCACGCTGCTGTGGCTGAGACAGGAATTGCAGCGGAGCAAAGCTGCCCAACACCATGTTTTGTTGGCCTTGCACCATCCCCCTTTTTCGGTGGATTCTGCCTGGCTGGATCAAAGTGCCCTGCAGCAGCCGGAGCGGTTGTTTGGGGTTCTGGACGAGTTCGACCACATCCGCCTCGTTGTATTCGGCCATATTCACCAAGACCTGCACCGCCGGCGGGAGGGGGTTGATTACCTGGCTTGTCCCTCAACCTGTGTGCAATTTCGTCCCAAGAGCCCCCAGTTTGGCCTGGAGGTAATTCCCCCTGCCCTGAGGCAGATATGGTTGGAGCGAGATGGCAGCTTCAAAACTCAGGTTCAACGGGTGGGAGCTGCTCTGCAACGGCCCAACCTGGCCCTGAAGGGATATTAGCTCTCCCCCTCTTGAACCTCTGTGGGGGGTAGCCCGATGGCCTGCCCCAAGCAAACGCTGGCCCCCAGCAAGGCCAACCACCCCGGCACCACTGACAGGAGGGCCACCACGGCCACCAAGGTGTTGTTTCCCCCCTGCAAAAGGCTGTAGAGCAGCATCGGCAGCGTGAGAACCCGCCCACCGCCGACGAAGAAGGTGAGCAAAAATTCGTTCCAAGAGATCAAAAAGGCAAATACCGCCCCAATGGCTGCCCCAGGGGCAATGAGGGGCAACGTCACCTGCCACCACACTTGCCAGGGATCCGCCCCCAAACAGCGGGCCTGCGCCTCGTAGCCGCGGTCGAAACGGGCGAACACACTGCCCATCACCAGAGCCATGTAGGGAATGGTGGGGATCAGATGCACCAGCACCACCCCCAGCAGGGCACCGTCTAGCCGCAGGCGAATCAGCACCCCTTGGATCCCCATCAGCACAGCCAGAGGAGAGGTGATGACGGGCAACAGCAACAGCAGGCGCAGCCAGGCGGGCACAGGATGGGTGCCCAAAACTCGTCCCGCCGGGATCCCCACCCCCAGGGCCAGCAGGGTGGTGAACAGGGCAATTTGCAAGCTCTGGCCGAAGGCTGCCCGGAACTGGGATCCCCAGCTCAGCAGTTGCTGCCAACCGGCTATGCTCCATGCCCGGGGCAGGGCATCGGGAAAATACCAGGCCCGCGTGAAGGCCCAAAGGGCCAGCACCCCAAAGGGCAAAGCCCAAAGGAGGGCCACTCCGGCCACCCCAAGGCGGAGCAGGGATCCCCCAATCCATCTGCGTCCTTTCACGGCTTTCTCCAAGGACTCCGTCCCGCTGAGCCAAACGGCAGCTGCAGAAAGGATACTCTGGCTGCAAACAGCCCTCCGATTAGGCTGACCACCGCTGCCGAGACAGCCAGCAGGATGATCCCCAGCGCCACCGCCTGCTGCCGCTGCTCCAGGTTGATGTGGGTGAAGCGCTGGTAGATCAGAACGGGCAAGGTGCGCGGGTAGGTGGGCCCTAAGAGCAAGGGAACCTCAAAGGCGCTGAAGACAAAGCCGAAGATGAGAATCCCGGTGGCCAGCAGCCCCGGCCTCAGCAAGGGCAGCGTTACATACCAAAACGTCTGGGCGGCAGAAGCCCCCAACAGACGAGCCTGTTGCTCCAGCTCGGATCCCATCCCGCGCAGCAGCGTCAGCGCCACCAGAGCGGCAAACGGGATCTCCTTCCAAAGCCAATAGAGCAACACCCCCACATAGCCGCGGTCGTTCACCCACAAGGGAAAATCCTGATCCGAGGCAATCCAGCCCAGTTGGAAGGCCAGCCGCGCCAGCCAACCGCTGGGCCCCAGCAGCAGCAGCATCCCCGCCACCCCCACCAAATGAGGAATCGGCAGCGTCAACTGGCCAAGCCAGATGGCCCACCCCCCCACCCCCCGCAACAGCAGCGCCAGCCCCAGCCCCAAAAGCAGCGCCAACCCCGTTGCCAACAGAGCGATTCTGAGGCTGAGCAACAGGGATCCCCCGACTTCCGCATCCCGCAGCAGCTCCCCATACCCCTGCAGGGTAAACCCCCTCTCGCCCAGACCGTAGAGGCCCACACTCTGGGCCAGAGCCAGCAGCAGCCCCCCGCCGTAGAGCAGGCCCACCAACCCCAACGCCGGCAAAAGCGGCCCATACTGCCGGATCCCCTTAAGCCCCACCGGCCCAGATCCCCGTCCATTTAAGCTATTCATTGAGCCAGTCCCAAGAGCTGCCTCACGAGAGAATTCAAGATGGGAGCGGATCCCTCCTTAAGAGAGGAAAGAGCAGTGGGTAGTGAGAAGGAAGTATGCTCACGCCTCTTATTCCTCCACACCGCCAACGCGACCAACCATTGCGATCTTCACATCCCATGGAGAGAACCCTAGACCAGATTAACCAACGCATTGCCAAAGGCCAGGTGCGGGTGTGGACGGCCCTGGAAGCCAAAGCCAAGCTGGCCACCTTGGGGATCCAGGAAGCCTTTGAGCAGGTGGATGTGATCACCACCGGCACCTTTGAGCCAATGGAGTCTTCAGGAGCCATTGTGAACCTGGGCCATACGGATCCGCCCATCAAGATTCGCCAAGCGTGGCTGAACGGGGTACCGGCCTATGCCGGATTTGGCGCGGTGGATCTTTACCTGGGGGCAGCCCAACCCAGCGAGCAAGCGGATCAAGCCTATGGGGGCGGCCATGTCATTGCCGACCTGGTGGCGGGCAAGCGCGTCCATTTGCGGGCCATCGGCCAAGTGACCGATTGTTACCCCCGCGCCGACTACGAGACCACCCTGACTCGGGATCAGCTCAACCAGTTTTACCTGTTCAACCCCCGCAATGCCTACCAAAACTTCATCGTCGGGGTGAACGGCGGGGATCGGCCTTTGTACACCTACTTGGGTCTGTTGGAACCGCATCTGGGCAATGCCGTCTATTCCAACCCGGGAGAGCTATCCCCCTTGTTGAACGATCCCCTGTTGCGCCGGGTGGGGATCGGCAGCCGCATCTTTTTGGGAGGCGGCATCGGCTACGTCGCCTGGGAGGGCACCCAACACTTTCCGCTGCAAAAGCGATTGCCCAACCAAACTCCCATCGGCCCGGCGGCCACCCTGGCCCTGATTGGGGATGCCAAGCAAATGCAGGCGGAATGGGTGAGGGGCTGCTACTTCCGCAACTACGGCCCCAGCTTGATGTTGGGGGTCGGGATCCCCATCCCCATTCTTGCTCCTGCGGATTTGGAGGCCATTGCCATTCGGGATGAGGAGTTGGTTGCCCCCGTGATTGACTTTTCCATTCCCCGCCGGGTGCGGCCCACCTTTGGCTTAGTGAGCTATGCCCAACTCAAATCCGGCCAGATCACCCTCAATGGCCGCAAGATTCGCACCGCTCCCCTGGCCAGCTTGCGCCGCTCCATACAAATTGCCGAAATCCTCAAGCAGTGGATAGAAAGCGGCCAATTTACCCTCACCCAACCTGTCGCCCCCCTGCCCCTGGATCGGGAGTTTCTCCCCCAAAACCCTCTCAGGTGACGTCCTCCCCTCAATGAATTGGGGGCCTCCTCAAGCGGATGCACGCAGCGCTTTGGTTCGGGGACACCGTGCCTCCCTACTTTTGGGGTAAAGCGGCTCTCCAGAAGAACCGCTACCGGAATTCGCCCTGGCAGCAACTTCTCCAGGCAACCCCATCAACCCCACTTCAGGTGCTGTCTCAACAACTGAGCGTGCTGAGCCGATTGCCTCGCCCACAGGTCAGCTTGGGCAGGGCTGAGAGCTAGGCCCTCTGAGTAGCAGGCCAGCCAAGCTTGGTGTAAGGCTTCAGGATCGGTGGGCATCTCCTGCAGATCCCAGCCAGGCATGCCCAATTCCTGGAGCAGCGTTTTCACCTTGGGATCGTAGCTGAGACCAAAACAGGCGCAGCCCTCTGCCGCCGCCATCACCAATCCGTGGTAGCGCATGGTGATCGCCAGCCTGACACCCCGAAAGACTCCTTTCAATAGACAGGGATCCCGAATTTCCAGCACTTGGCTACGGTGGGGTAGGCGCCGCTGAAGCTGCTGAGCCAAGTGGTAGTCTGGCCCAAGGTCAGGGGATCCGGGAGGAGCCAGCTGAAAGGGCACGAAGAGAAGGTATGCCCCCGTGGAAGCCTGGAGACGCTGTAAACCCTGGCTCAAAGCTTCTAGACAGGCTCCAGTCAGTTGCGGATGCGGACGCAAGACCACAGCAATGCGGGGCTGAGGCCACGTTTCCCATTCCGGCAAGGTTTTGGACGGCAAACTCCAGACGGGATCCGGAGCCACCTGGTGAGGGATCCCCCACTCTTGCAGCCATTGGGAGGCAACCCCATCCCGCACACTAATGGCCGTGCAACCTGCCAACGAGCGACGGGCTAGTGCGCGAATCCACCCCCGCTGCAGCGGCCCGATCCCCTGGGCCCAGGCAAGGGTCTTCAGTCCCCAGCGCTGGGCTAGGCCCATCACCCCCAGGTAGTAGAGAGGGCTGCGCCAACTGGTGCGATCCTGCAGCAGGCCACCTCCACCCCAGATGAAAGCCTGGGCCTCCTGGAGACAGCGCCGTAAAGCCAAACTGTTGAAGCGCGGATAGGCCAGCACCCCATAGGTGGCAGCTGTCTCGGCAGGGCAAGGGGAGAGCACCACCGGCTGCACAGGGTCGGGCAACTGCTCTAGCTGTCGTAAGAGAGCCAGCAACAGGGCTTCGTCGCCAGCATTGCCGTAGCCATGGTAGCCGCAGATCAAAACCCGAGGCCCTTGCATAGAACCGGCTCGCTCAGGAAAGTCGCGCTGGGATCCTGCTGAGGTCAAGGTTGGGTTGCATTCAGCCCGGTTTATCGAGAACTCAGTTCAATCTACTGTTTTCTCTGGGAATCCAGACCGCCACCATGGCAGAGCTCCTCCCAGGAGAGAGATGCCGACAAAAATTGGGAAAAGGCCGTGACAGCAAAACCTAGGCAGATGCCAGCTCCTCTAGCCACTGGGTCAGGTCGGCCAGCGTCTGAAAGTCCAGCAGAGCCTCTGCCAACCCCTCCAATTGCTCGGTGGGCAGGCGGCGGATGGTCTCAGAGAGGTCTTCCGGCAGGGGCCCCAGCTTGCGCCGCAGTTGACTCAGAGTCAGTCGAGCTGCTTCTTGCTGCAGACCTTGCTGCAGACCTTGTTGCAGACCTTGCTCTAGGCCTTGTTTCAGGCCCTCCTCTCGCCCTTCTTTGAGGGCTTCTGCTCGCCACATCTGATAGATGGTCGATTCCCGCACAGCCAAACCTCCCAGAACCCTGCTGATTTCCTCTGGCGTCCATGTTAATCCTGCTAAGACGGCAGTGGCCGCTTTCAACTCCTGCCGCAGCTTGGGATCCTCCATCTCAGCTATGGCTCTGGCCACCTGCCGCAGACGGGGTTCTGGATTGTCCGGCTCTGCCAGTACCGCCAAGGGCAAGAGGCCTGGGTATCGGGATAGCACCTCTGGATCTTGTTCCCACAGGCGCAAGACCTCAAAGCGATGGGACAGGGATCCCCGTTGAAAAGAAGTCTGGTACACCCGTTCTGACTGGGTTTTTCTTAGGTAGATGACAATCTGCCGCACCTCCTGGTCGGGATAGCGACGGAACAGGCGCAGGCAGTAGTCGGCCATGCGCAAGGGAATGTCGGGATCCGGATCGGTTTGAAACTCCAGATGCAAAATCAGGTTTTGGGCCCTCAGCAGGATGAGGGAGTCCGCGCGAATGGGCTCGCTGGAGAGCTCCGTTGGCTGGAGCTGGATCAAGGGAACCGGGGATCCCAGTAGCCACCGGGCAAAGGACTCGGGGAACCATTCCACCAAGTACTTGCAGACGTTATCGTAGGCCACAGGATCCCTTTCCCAAAAAGCCGCAGAGAGGCAAAACGACCAGCCCCTTCTCCCGATGGCCCCTCTGCCGAGATCAGCCGTAGTACCCTTGGTTGATGCGGTTTTCCAGTTGGTTAGCCCCTTCCTGATACTCGCCAAACACGAAGTTCTCGGCGTTGGCTTTGATCAAGGCCTTTTGCTGCTCCGTCAGGCCTGAGATCTGCAACATATCTTCCAGGCTCTTGTAGGGGGCATTTTTCACCAGGATGCGAGCTAGGGTGGGATAGAAGCCGGGCAGTTGGCGGTAGTTGCGCAAGATGGTGTTGTTCACGTCAATCGGAGTGTCCAAGTGCTTTACCGGGGGAAGCTCTGCGGCCTTGGCCACAACAGGGATCCCCAAAGGAGCGAAGCACAGACAGAGCACTAACACCACACGAACCAAGATGGACAGCAGCCAGCGCATAGCATCACTTCTCCAAGCAGAATCCAAAAGGCTCATCTGTATAGGTTGCTAACATTCTCCGACCATCTAGTGTCTCATCCCCTCCACCCCGAATCGAGGGCCAAGACAGGATTTGGATCCCGACAGAAACAATTTTTAACAACTATGATCAGGAGACAGTCTTTCTTGCTCTCCCTTTCTCGGCTATCGCACCATGTCCGACTTGGCCCTTCTCCACTCGACTCGACTTGACCCCCCCAGCCGGGATCCATCTCCAGGGATCCCACAACCCACGCCTTCTCCGGAGCTGGAGTTGCTGGGGCAGACCGAACTCTTTCTCAGGCGGCACATTGGGCCGGATGCCCGGCAAATCGGGCAGATGTTGCAAGCGTTAGGGCTGAGTTCGCTGCAGGAGCTGGTGGAAAAAGCGGTGCCGCCGGCCATTCGCAGCAGCCGGCCTTTGCAATTGGGATCCCCTTGCCCTGAGCTGCAGGTGTTGGCGGAACTGAAGGCAATGGCTGCCCAGAACCAGGTGTGGCGATCCTTTTTGGGCATGGGCTATTCCAACACCCTGACGCCGCCGGTGATTCAGCGCAGCATCCTGGAAAACCCTGCCTGGTACACTCCCTACACCCCCTACCAAGCTGAGATTGCCCAGGGACGGTTGGAAGCCCTGCTCAACTTCCAGACGATGGTGATCGACCTGACGGGGATGGAGATCGCCAATGCTTCCCTGCTGGACGAGGCCACCGCAGCCGCCGAAGCCATGGCTCTTGCCTACACCTTGGCAGGCAGGGGATCCCCAGTTTTCTGGGTGGATCGGGGCTGTCATCCCCAGACGATTGCAGTGGTGCAGACGCGGGCAGAGCCCTTGGGGATCCAGGTGCGCGTGACGGATCTGGCGGAGTTTTGCCCGGAGAAGGGCTTTGGGCTGCTGTTGCAATATCCCAACACCTTTGGAGAAATCCGGGACTACCGGCAGTTGGTGGAGCAGGCTCACCAGAAGGGGATGGTGGTGGCAGTGGCCGCCGACTTGCTCAGCTTGACCCTATTGCAACCGCCGGGAGAGTGGGGAGCGGACATCGTGGTGGGATCCACCCAGCGCTTCGGCGTGCCTTTGGGCTATGGCGGCCCCCATGCGGCTTACTTCGCCACCCGCGAGGCCCACAAGCGGCTGCTGCCAGGACGGCTGGTGGGGATTTCTCAGGATGCTCAAGGCAAGCCAGCCCTGCGCTTGGCGTTGCAGACCCGCGAGCAGCACATCCGGCGGGACAAGGCCACCAGCAACATCTGCACTGCCCAGGTGCTTTTGGCGGTGATGGCTTCTATGTATGCCGTCTACCACGGCCCCCGCGGCTTGCGACACATAGCCGAGCGCATCCACCGCCAGGCCCATCACTTGGCCACTGGGATCTGCCAGTTGGGTTATGAGGTGGGGCCCGAGCATTTCTTCGATACCTTCTGGGTCAAGGTAGCTTCTCCAGAGCAGGTGCAGGCGATCCAGGCCGGCGCTGCCCAGCGACAGATCAACCTACGCCAGATCGATGACCAGACGCTGGGGATCAGCTTGGATGAGGCTACCACCGCTCAGGATCTGCGGGATCTGTGGGAGATCTTCGCCGGAACCCTTCCCCGCAGCGGAACGGAGTCCTTACCGCCAGCTTGGGATCCCGACAGCCCAGAGCTGGACTTGGGCCAGAGCCTGCCGCCCCAGCTCCTGCGCACCACCCCCTACCTCACTCACCCGGTATTTAACCGTTACCACTCGGAAACCGAGCTGCTGCGCTATATCCACCGCCTGCAAAGCCGGGATCTGGCTCTCACCCATTCCATGATCCCCTTGGGCTCTTGCACCATGAAGCTGAACGCCACGGTGGAGATGATGCCGGTCACCTGGCCGGAGTTTGCCCAGCTCCATCCTTTTGTGCCCCTGGAGCAGGCCCGCGGCTACCAAGCCCTCTTTGCCCAGTTGGAAAAGATGCTGGCGGAGATCACCGGCTTTGCCGGAGTTTCTCTGCAGCCCAACGCCGGATCTCAGGGGGAATATGCCGGTCTGTTGGCCATCCGCCGCTACCACCAAGCCAGAGGGGAAGGCCGACGGCAGGTGTGCTTGATCCCCACCTCGGCCCACGGAACCAACCCGGCCAGCGCCGTGATGGCGGGGATGCAGGTGGTGAGCGTAGCTTGTGATGAAGCCGGCAATATCGACATTGAGGATCTGCGGGCCAAGGTGGAGCAGCACGGGGAGCGGCTGGCCGCCTTGATGATCACCTACCCTTCTACCCACGGCGTGTTTGAGGAAGGGATCCGCGAGATTTGCCAGATCGTCCACGAGGCGGGGGGACAGGTGTACATGGATGGGGCCAACCTCAACGCCCAGGTAGGTCTCTGCCGTCCTGCTGAGCTGGGGGCGGATGTATGTCATCTCAACCTGCACAAGACCTTCTGCATTCCCCATGGGGGAGGTGGGCCGGGGGTAGGGCCCATTGCCGTGGCCCCTCACCTTGTGCCCTATTTGCCTGGCCATCCTGTTTTGCCCGGTTGTAACGGCCCCGTCAGCGCTGCCCCCTGGGGCAGTGCCAACATCTTGCCCATCTCCTGGGCCTACATTCGCCTTATGGGATCCGCCGGCCTCACCCTGGCCAGCCAAGTGGCCATTCTCAACGCCAACTACATCGCCAAGCGGTTGGATCCCTACTACCCGGTGCTCTACAAGGGGCCGGGGGGGTGGGTGGCCCACGAGTGTATTTTGGATTTGCGCCCCCTGAAAAAAAGCGCCGGCATCGAGGTGGAAGATGTGGCCAAGCGCCTGATGGACTATGGCTTCCACGCCCCCACCATCTCCTGGCCGGTGCCGGGGACAATGATGGTGGAGCCCACCGAGAGCGAATCTCTGGAGGAGCTGGATCGCTTCTGCGAGGCGATGATTGCCATCCGCCAGGAGATTGCCGCCATTGAGCGAGGCGAGATGGATCCGGTGCGCAATCCCCTCAAGCTGGCCCCCCACACCGCCGAGGTGGTGGCTGCCGACCACTGGGATCGCCCCTATCCTCGCTCGGTGGCTGCCTACCCGCTCCCCTGGGTCAGATCCCACAAGTTCTGGCCCAGCGTCAGCCGCATCGACAACGCCTACGGGGATCGCCACCTGGTGTGCAGTTGTCAGCCCTGGCTCGACGAATGATGGCTGCTCTGGAACTTGGCCCAGAAAGGGAGATTGGTTGTATCCAAAGGCGGGATCCGCTATAACCAGTCAGGGATCCCTGGCCAACGGATGAGAAAAAATCCCCGTCTTGAGCGGTTCACGTCAGTGGGGCCAAGTTCTTTGCCTATTCTTACTCGGCTAACCCTGGGGCTGTTGGCGGGATCCCTAGTGGCCTGCCGCAAGATGCCTGATCCGGTTGCTCAAGAAGTGGATCAGGATCCCGTGCGGCGTCACATCGGCAAAGATGGCACGCACTTTGAGGCTTCCCTAGGAGATGCCCGCGCCCTTCCCCCTCAGTTTCCCCCTCACTTGCAGTTGCCCAACGCTTCCATCATCTCTTCGGGACAGATTCGGGATCGAGAGGGGGGCCTTGCTTCCCTGATCTTGCAGACCTCTCAGCCTCTGGAGGCGATTGCCGCCTACTATCGCCGCACCCTGTGGGGCCGGGGCTGGGACATCCTCTCGGACATCGAGCAGGCCAATGGGATCCGCACCTTGGTGTTCGAGTCTCCCCCCCACCCAGAAAAGCCTCTCCAACAGGCGGTGGTGCAAGTGGGATCCCCCCGTCGCGGGCCGGATCAGGTGGAATATCGCGATATCTTGATTTTGCTGAGCACCGTATCCCCCTCTGCCACGGCAGAAGACCTCTCTGCGGCCAAGCTCGCTCCCCCAACTTCCCCCTGAGGATGCCCATCTATACCCAGTCGATTCAGATTGCGGCCAGCGTGGCCCAGGTGGATCGCTGCCTCACCGACCTGGAGTTGATGAAGCGCTGGCTCAACCCGCTGTTGGGCTGTGAGGCGGTGGGATCCCCTCTGGCGGAATTGGGCAGCCGCTACCGCTTTTTCCTTCGCTTGCCGTTTGTATCCCCCAGCTTGGATTGCGTGATTACAGAGCGGGCAGAAGGCTTGGTGCAGTGGCAGTTTAAGGGATTTTTTGAAGGAACCGACCGCTGGGAATGCCATCCCCAGCCGGAGGGTACCCTCCTGGTCAATTGCTTCGACTTCCGCATCCCCAGTCCCTGGGTGGCGGCAGGGTTTTACCTGTTGGCAGCAGGGCCGACCCAGCAGGATATGCGGGCCCAGCTCCGACGGCTGAAGGCGGTGGCCGAGGCTTTGGGTTAGGCTGGTGGCAAGTAGTAAAGAAACGTAAAAAACTGCAATGACCAGCAACAGCGGACTGTTTAACCGTCGCTTTGCCGACAACTTCATCCCCCAACCAGCCAACACTTCTCTGGAAATCGGCCAGATTGCCCCCGATTTTGAGCTGCCGCGCGTGCAAGGGGATCCCGTGCGGCTATCGGACTACCGCGGCCAAAAGCCGGTGGTTCTGGCTTTTACTCGTATCTTCACCGAAAAGCTTTTTTGCCCTTTTTGCTACCCCCACATCCAAGAGCTGAAAGCCCGCTACAGGGAGATCCAAGCTCTGGGGGCGGAGCTGCTGATGGTCACCAGCACTGATCCGGTTCAAAGCCAGCAGATTCAAGCAGACCTGCAGCTGCCTTACCCGCTGCTGGTGGATCCCGAGTGCAAAACCTTCCGCCTCTATGGGGTTGGCCAAGCTTTGGGAGCACCCCTGCCGGCCCAGTTCGTTGTGGATCGGGAGGGCAAACTGCGCTTCAAGCATGTTTTCTCCTTTGCCCAGCCCAATGCCGATACCGATGAGGTGCTGCGGGTGTTGCGGGAGGGGCTGCAAACCGGCTGGGATGGAACCCGTAGGGTGGCCCCTATCCCCTTTTTCTAGGGATCGGGCTTCTCTGCCATTGGACTTCCAGGGAGAGAGACTGCGATGTTTGCCCGTCTGGCCCAGAGTGGGGCGCGTCAGGCCGAGATCCTGGAGGTGGTTTTGCGCCACGGTTGGGACTACATGCGCCGCTTGCTCTCTTTTGGCAAGGCTGGGGAACCCCAACTGCCCCCCCCAATGGTGCTGCGCAACATTTTGGTGGATCTGGGGCCGGTCTATGTCAAGCTGGGCCAGCTGCTGAGCACCCGTCCGGACCTGTTGCCGCGAGAGTACATCGAGGCCCTCAGCACTCTGCAGGCCGACGTACCTCCTGTTCCCTGGAATGCGGTGGAGATCCTGCTGCGGCAGCAGTTGCGGCAGCCGTTGGAGCAGGTGTTCAGCAGCCTGGACACAGAGTCGGTTGCGGCGGGATCCATTGCCCAGGTCCATCGGGCTTGTCTGGTCAGCGGCGAGTGGGTGGCCCTCAAGATCCAGCGGCCCGGGCTGGAGGCAGTGGTGGAGCGGGATACGCGGCTAATCCGGGGCATTGCCGAGCTGGTGGCGCAAACGGAGTTCGGCAGGTTGGCAGATGTGGTGGCCTTGGCGGATGAGTTCTGCCGGGCCATTCAAGCAGAGCTGGACTTTACCCAAGAGGCCCGCCACACCGAGCAGCTCCGCCAACAGTTGCAAAGGGGGCGTTGGTTTGATCCGGCCCAACTGGTGGTGCCGCGCATCCATTGGCCTCTCACTACGCCAAAGGTGTTGACGCTGGAGTGGATCGAGGGCCGGCCCCTGTTGGAGGCGGATCGCAGCGACGCGGACCCGGAAAACATCGCCCGCCTCTTGACCCGCGCTTTTTTCCAGCAGATCTGCATTGATGGCTATTTCCACGCCGATCCCCACCCCGGCAACCTCTTTTACTTGGGATCCGGTCGCGTGGCCCTGCTGGATTGCGGCATGATTGGGCGGCTGGATCCGCGTACGCAGCAGATTCTGCTGGAGCTGATGCTGGCCATTGTCAGCCTCGATGCCCAGCGCTGTGCCGAATTGACCCTGGAGTTGGCCCTGCCGGAAAGATCCGCGGCCCGCTCGCGGGATCAGACTGTCAGCTTGGCCCAGCTCCAAAGCGACTACGAGCGTCTGCTGCGCCAGTACTACGCCCTGAGCATTGCGGAGCTCAACTTCAGCCAGCTCTTTTCTGAGATCCTGCAGGCGGCCCGGCGCAACCAGATCCGCATTCCCGGCAATTTGGGCCTCTGTGCCAAGGCGCTGGCCAATTTGGAAGGGATCGCCCGCCAGCTCACCCCCGACTACAACCTGCCGGAGCAGCTTCGCCCCCTGATGGCGGATGTGTTTCGGGCGCAATTGCTGGGGGAGGCCCCTCTGCCTTCGCTGCTGCGCACGGCTTTGGATTTGAAAAATCTCTCTCTGCAATCGCCGCGCCAGATGGAGCTGCTGCTCAGCCGCATCACCTCGGAAACCCAGCGCTGGAACTTAACCATCCAAGAGCTGGAAGGGATCCGCAGCAGCCTGGATCAGTCGGCCAACCGCCTTTCCTACAGCATTGTGGTCGGCTCTCTGATCGTCGGAGCTGCCATCATCTCGGCTCAGACGCAGCGCTTCCAGGTCTTTGGGCTGAGTGAACTCCTGTTCGGCGCGGCCAGCCTGTTGGGGCTGTGGCTCGTCATCAGCATCCTGCGCTCCGGTCGCCTGCGCGGCTAGATTGGCTGAGGTTGGCTCATCAGTGGACTCAGGGCCCTACTGCCCTTGTCTGGATCTCGATGTTTCCAAAAGAACACTAAAACGGTATCAACGCCTCTGCGAGCGATCCGCCAAAAGCCGCAAAGGCCGATTCTTTCGTTCGATCCCTCGACGCCTTGCGCCACAAGGCTTTCCGGCCCCAAAACCCCCTCGCCAAAACTCTTTTTGCCGACTTTTTTCCGGATCCCTCGCAAATGGGTCTTGCATTCCTTGCCCTGCTTGGGTTTAATAGGGGTGGAGTTCCCCCTTCGGGGGGATCCCTAGAAATTGGAAACAAGCAGTGATCAATAAGGACGTCTTCGATGGCAACAAGATCGTTCCCCCTTCGGGGGGATCCCTAGAAATTGGAAACGCGTAACGCCCCGGGATAGGGCGTTACGCATTATTGATGTTCCCCCTTCGGGGGGATCCCTAGAAATTGGAAACTGCTTGACCTGTTCCAGGCCAGAGCGGACTTGCTTATTCAGCGCGTTCCCCCTTCGGGGGGATCCCTAGAAATTGGAAACTGCATCTAGGCGACGACGTGCTTCACGTCGTCGAGGTGTTCCCCCTTCGGGGGGATCCCTAGAAATTGGAAACGTCGGCTATTATTGGATGATCCCTCCCACTACTAAGACGTTCCCCCTTCGGGGGGATCCCTAGAAATTGGAAACGGGCTATAGAGCCAAACGGCTTCAAGAGCTTTCCGATGCTGTTCCCCCTTCGGGGGGATCCCTAGAAATTGGAAACGGGGACAGGTACCTCTCGGTCTAACTTAGAGTTAACTGTTCCCCCTTCGGGGGGATCCCTAGAAATTGGAAACTGTATGGACAAAAGTATAGAGTGACCCACTGTAACGTGAAGTTCCCCCTTCGGGGGGATCCCTAGAAATTGGAAACGATTGATATTCACCCACTATCAGGGGAAATATCACCTGGCTGTTCCCCCTTCGGGGGGATCCCTAGAAATTGGAAACTCGACACCCAGGAGATAATCCTGGGTGTTCTTTATTGTTCCCCCTTCGGGGGGATCCCTAGAAATTGGAAACAAAGTGTATAGCCTCCTACCACCCAACCGGGTACGTAACGGAACGTTCCCCCTTCGGGGGGATCCCTAGAAATTGGAAACACCACCCATCTGACGTACGTCTTCAGGGTTTAGGTACGTTCCCCCTTCGGGGGGATCCCTAGAAATTGGAAACATCCTGGGTGTCTGGTGGGGGAGGACTAGTTCAACCTAGTTCCCCCTTCGGGGGGATCCCTAGAAATTGGAAACTTTCCACCCCAGGTATCCCAGCTAACCTCAGCGACAATACCCGAGAGTTCCCCCTTCGGGGGGATCCCTAGAAATTAGAAACATTCGGGTATAATGCTGCTCGGTTGCAGATTGGGAAGTTCATTAATTTTCTCTTTTCGGAGGGATCTGTGAGGCTCCTTACCTGCTTTGGGTGTGAGCCTTGCCTTCGTGGGGGATATCTAAAGTTGCGAACTGATGTCCAGCGTCAGCCAAAGTTCGGGGCTGGGTTTGAAGGAGAGAGAGTGGAGGCACTATGAGAACCTTGCTTGCGCGTCTCGGCCTGGGGATCTTTTTGGGCATGGTTTCAACCAGGTCAGTTTCAGCAGCCGAAGCGGTCAAAGCCACCCTTGCCGGATATGCTGTGCTGCCGGCGATGAGTTTCGTGCCACCGCCCAGCGATGCCGGTTCTGGCTTTGTGGTCTCTGGCCGCTTTGCGGCGATCAACAACCAGCGGGTCGAAGAGATCGCCTCCGTCGAGGGCAAGTCCTTTGTAGATGGTCGGACTACTGGCATCTCGCTGCCCTTCGTCGGTCAGCCAATTCAAGGTTTTTCGGGGATTGAAACCCTGGCACGTGACCGCTTCCGTGTCCTCATCGACAACGGCTTTGGCAGCAAGGCAAACTCCCCGGACGCCTTGCTTAGCTTCCACGAAGTGGCCGTTGACTGGGAAAACGGCCAGGTGCGGTTGACCAAGTCGGTATTTTTGCAAGATCCCAACAAGGTGATCCCATTCCGCATCGCCAACGAATTCACGACCAGGCGCTATCTTACCGGCGCTGACCTAGACCCTGAGTCGATTCAAACCATTGGGGACTTGCACTGGATTGGCGATGAGTTTGGCCCCTACCTCATTGCCACCGACGGCAACGGCAAAGTCGTAGCCTTTTTTGAAACTGAGGTTGACGGCAAAGTGGTACGTTCCCCCGATCATCACACGGTCACCACGCCAGCGACGCCAGGTGCAGTTAACTTTGAAGCGCGGCGTTCCCGCGGCTTTGAGGGTATGGCGGCTTCTCCGGACGGACGGTTCCTCTACGCCATGCTGGAAGGCCCCCTCTACCTCGGCGAACCGCCCGCTTTGGAGACGGTGGGTGACAAGGAGGTGCTACGGATTCTGGAGTTTAACGTCGAGGAACGCAAGTGGACGGGCAAGAGTTGGAAGTATCCGCTTGAGGTTGCCGGCAACAACATCGGCGACTTCAATATGATCGACGCCACGCGGGCTTTGGTGATTGAGCGGGACAGCAACGAAGGGGATCCCCGCCTTGCGTGCAAGGGAGAGCAGAAAACGGATTGTTTCCCGAAAGCCGCCGAGTTCAAGCGGGTTTATTTGATTGACTTAGCTCAGGCAGACAGCGCCGGCCTGGTCAAGAAGGTGGCCTACATTGATCTATTGGACATTGCCGATCCAAAAGGCATTGGCAAGACGGCCACAGTGGATGGGCGCTTTACTTTTCCATTTGTAACCATCGAGGATGTGGACGTCGTTGACGATCAACACATCGTTGTGGCCAACGATAACAACTTGCCCTTCTCGGCTGGCCGTTTGCCAAACGCTGCAGACGCCAATGAGTTTATTTTGTTGAATGTGGGCAACTTTTTCACTCTTCGCTAAGTAAGAGGCGGATCCCTTCCCATGGGCAGAGTCTCGGGTACGTCCTTTCTGTTTCTCTTGAAAGGATCCTTGGAAAGGTGAGGCGGCCAGGTGTCTGGTTTGCTGGAGAACCTGCTCTCTCTTCTGGGGGATCCCTAGAAATTGGAAACATAGTGGGGGTGCGCCAACCCGTAACCGGGTAGCTTATTCCCAAGTTCCCCCTTCGGGGGGATCCCTAGAAATTGGAAACTTTCGACCTTAGCCGCCACCGGCTGGTGGTGCTCGCCGAACTGGCAGTTCCCCCTTCGGGGGGATCCCTAGAAATTGGAAAGGCGAAGAATACCACTTGCTCATCTGCTCCTGTTAAGGTATGCTATGTGCTGAATGATCTGGCTGCGGTTTACCTCCTGTTCTGGGGTTGAGATATTGCAAGCCAGCCATGGGAATCGTGCAGTTGTGTGTCGAACATCCTCCGTTTGAACGGAACCCTGATCCTGGCTTTTTATCTCCCTTCATTCCCACTGATGTAGGCTAGCGGCCATCGATTACAAGCAACATCATGATCACAGAAAGGAACAACAGTGTCAGACAAAAAACTGGACATTTGGGTTAAGTTTTTGCTGATCGGTGCAGAGGTTCTGTTTGTTAGCATCCTTGCCCTTATGCGCCTTTCAATTGCGGGCTGGCTGTTTTTGATCTTTCCAATTTTGCTGATTTTGCTGATATGGATAGGTTTTCACATAGTCTTGATGACTGCATTTATTCTAAGTTTAAGATCAAGCATCATAGATTGGGTGATCTATGGCGCCGTCCATTGGTTTTACATGCTGGCGTGGTTATTTCAAAACGATGGTGACGATGTACGAATACGGTGGGTAATTCAACTTTTGCCTTTCACCGGTGGTTTGGAGCCATTTCTAAATAAATGGGGTGGAACTCTGTTTTTAATAATGGCCGCGGCTACTTTTATTTGCTATGTGATTATCTTCATTCTACTCATTGTTCGGATCGTTCGTGCAATTTCTGGTGTCTCTCAATAAGGATACAAAGGATACACAAACCACATAGGCTTTCAGACAGAAGCTACTTCATCCATCTCTCTACGTGGATATATCTACACTCAGTGATACAAGAGGTTCGTTGTGCAGCGTGCGAAAATCACACTTCCGCACTGTTGTGTTGCATACTGGACAGTTTTGTACTGATGAAGCTGCTGATGACCACCACTACAATACTGATCAGTGCCCGATCAAAAGAGTGCCTGGTCTGCCTGTTCGACTGTGCGTGTACTATGTCCTTACCTGCGCAATCCTGCGGGCGTATCGGTTCATTTCCTTCACAGGGAAACGTTCCATCTGGCTCTAGAATCAGTCATGCCAGAAATGCGCTAACCAGTTCGGCAACCGCTGCTGGTTGTTCCAGATGAACGGCATGTCCGGCATCGGGTACAATGGCGTGACGGGCATGAGGCATCAGTTCGGCCATACGAGTGGCAATTGCACAGAACTTGGGATCGAGTGCGCCTGTGATCAAGAGGGTAGGGGTAGTGATGGTTGGTAATATCTCGTTCCCCCTTCGGGGGGATCCCTAGAAATTGGAAACTTGTTGGATCCCTTGCCGCGTTGGGTTGTATTTGTTGAGTCAGTTTCCCTGCAGTGAGGGCTCCCTAGGGATGGGGAAAGGACTCAACAGCTTGCGCTGGCTGGCGCGTCAGCATGCGCTTCGAGTTCTGGATGCTGCCGGTATAACCCTCAATGGCTCACAGCCCTGGGATATTCAAGTTCACGACGAGCGGCTATATCTGCGCTGCCTGCTCTATGGATCCCTGGGCTTTGGCGAGGCCTATATGGAGGGCTGGTGGGATTGCGAGGCCATTGATGAGTTAGTTTGTCGTCTCCTGACCACCCAGGCACCGCAGCAGGTGGGTTGGCTAACTCAGCCCTTGCTTGGGTTGGACAGTTGCCTTATCAACCGCCAGCGGGGCAAGGGGGCATTCGTCATTGGCCAGCGCCACTACGACATTGGCAACGATCTCTATGAGGCCATGCTGGATCGCCGCATGATCTACAGCTGTGCCTATTGGGATGGGGGCGCGCAAACTCTGGATGAAGCCCAAGAAGCTAAGCTTGACCTCATTGCCCGCAAGCTGGAACTCCAACCCGGCATGCGGGTGCTCGACATCGGCTGTGGCTGGGGCGGCACAGCCCAGTACCTGGCCGAACGCTACGGGGTGCAGGTTGTGGGGATTACTG
Organism: Thermostichus sp. OS-CIW-32; assembly: GCF_054060415.1. Classification (NCBI taxonomy): domain Bacteria; kingdom Bacillati; phylum Cyanobacteriota; class Cyanophyceae; order Thermostichales; family Thermostichaceae; genus Thermostichus; species Thermostichus sp. OS-CIW-32. Next base: position 72,070 of record NZ_JBSSDD010000012.1, read on the forward strand.
TTTCCAAAGAGCAAGCCAAACTGGCCAGCGAACGCTGCCGCGGCCTGCCGGTCGAGATTCGGTTAGAAGACTATCGCCAGACCCAGGGAAAGTTTGATCGCATCCTTTCTGTCGGCATGTTTGAACATGTTGGCTACCGAAACTACCGAACGTTTATGCAGGTAGCCCGCCGCTTGTTGAACGACAATGGCTTGTTTCTTCTGCACACCATCGGCAGCAACGTGGCCTACCAGGGGCGGGATCCCTGGATTGAGCGCTACATTTTCCCCAACTCGATGCTGCCCTCGCCTCATCTGATTACTGCAGCCTTTGAGGGCTTATTTGTGCTGGAAGACTGGCACAATTTTGGGATCAATTACGTGGCCACCTTAAAAGCCTGGCACGCCAATTTCGAGCAGGCATGGCCAAAATTAGCCGACCGCTACGATGAGCGCTTTCGCCGCATGTGGCGGCTCTATCTCCTGATGAGTGCCGGTAGCTTCAAGGCCCGGGCCAGCCAACTTTGGCAACTGGTCCTCTCACCACGGGGAGTAAGTGGCGGCTATCGCTCGCTTCGGTAACGACAGTCCCAAAAGTTTGCAGGTGCCCCTGCGCCCTCGCTGAGTGGGGGTGTTATGATGAGTTTGATTATCATTCTCACTCTAGACAAGCTGAGGGATGCCCGCAGCTCTGCAGCAAATTGTCAATCGCTTCCAGAAGGCCAAGACCTCGCGGCAGAAGTATGAGCTTCTCCTAGCCTATGCCAAGCGCCTGCCACCCTTTCCCGAAGCGGAGAGGAAGGAGGAGAACCTAGTCAGAGGTTGCGCTTCGCGGGTGTGGCTGGCCACCGAGTTTAGGGAGGGCAAGGTCTACATCCAAGGGGATGCCGATGCTCAGTTGGTGAAGGGTTTGGTTGCGGTTTTGGTAGAGGGATTGAGTGGCCTAGCGCCGGAAGAGATTTTGGGGGTTTCCCCAGAGTTTGTGCGGGAGATGGGCCTCAATTTCAGCCTTAGCCCTTCCAGGAGCAACGGTCTGGTGAGCATGTTTTCGATGCTGCGGCAGAGGGCCTTGGCTTTTGGGAAGTCAGTTGCTTCCAGCTCTGCTGTCTCTGTTGTCTTGTGAGGTATTCAGGCTCATGACTGATCAAGCTAACTCTATCCGTTCGGCTCGACCGGTGCGATCGCTGGTCTCGCTGCTGGCCGCCCTCTCGGTCGGGATCCTGGGAAGCCTGCAGATGCGCCAAGAAGAGTCCCGGGCCCAGCAGGGATCCAGCCCCCCAAAGGTGGTGACCACGATTTTGCCGATAACGCAATTTACCCGTGCTGTGGCCGGGGATCGGGCAGAAGTCACGCCACTCCTTCCCCCTCAGATGGGGCCCCACGACTTTCAGGCTCGACCTGAGGAGGTTCGTTTGCTGGCTCAGGCGGATGTGCTGGTGATCAACGGGTTGGGTATGGAAACGTTTTTGGAAGGGTTGATTGCCAGCGCTGGGAACCCCCAATTGCAAATCGTTGACAGCAGCGAAGGGATCCCAACTTTGCGGGCTGAGGAGCCAGAGCATGGGCACTCCCACGGTCACGGCCATGGACACTCTCATGGACACAGTCACGGCCATTCTCACGGGCATGGCCATGGCCACTCTCATGGGCACAGCCACGGCGAGTTTAACCCCCACATTTGGCTGGATCCCAGGCGGGCCATTCAGCAGGTGGAAAATATTCGTGATGGCCTCATCTCTGTAGATCCGGCGGGGGCAGAGATCTACCAGGCCAATGCGGCTGCTTTTATCGAGAAGCTCAAGGCTTTGGATGAGGAGATTGCCGCTCGGCTAGCTCCCTTTGCCGGCAGAAAGTTTGTAGTTTTCCACAACTTTGCCCCCTACTTTGCCGAGCGCTACAACCTCAAGGCTGAGTTTTTGGTGGAGATCCCTGAAGCCAGCCCCTCCCCCGAAGATGTGCGGCGGGTGATGGAGACGGTGCGGGCATCCGGCCTGAAGACGATCCTGGTGGAACCGCAGCTGGGGAGTAACAACCCCTTTGAGGTTTTGGCCAGAGACCTAGGGATCCAAGTTCGCGTTTTCGATCCCATCGAAACCGCTGGCCCTGAGGGGATCGAGCCGGAATATTACCTGACCATCCTGCGGCAAAACTTGGAGAACCTGGTCTCCGCCTTTGAGAAGGAGACGGCCTTCCTGCCCCTGCAATTGCCGCTGCTGGGCCAAGCTGCTCTCGAACACCTGCTGGCGAGGGGGCGATGATCTCCTGCTCCGGCGAGGTTGTCCTTCGCGTGGAGGGGCTGACGGTCTATCGGGGATCCCAGTTGGCGGTGCAAAATGTGTCGTTTGAGCTGAGGGCGGGATCCCATACGGCCATTGTCGGCCCCAATGGCGCTGGCAAAAGTACCTTGGTGCAGGCCATCTTGGGGATCCTGCCGCGGCAGTGCGGCTCGGTTTGGATTCTGGGAGAGCCGGTGCGCCTGTCCGGCTATTTGCCCCCGTCAGTGCGGCAGCAGGTGGCTTACGTGCCCCAGCGTTTTCAGTTCAATCCTGGGATCCCCATGGTGGTGGAGGAGTTTGTGGCTTTGGGTTGGGGGGCATTGCAACCCCGCTGGCCTTGGCAGCAGCGCTCTGCTCGGCGGCAGGCGGTGAAAGAGGCGTTGGAACGGGTCGGCGCATCCCACCTGTCCTCTAAGGCTCTGGGCCAGCTCAGCGGCGGGGAGCTGAAACGGGTGCTGTTGGCCTATTGCTTGGCTTGGCCGCGGCGGTTGCTTATCCTCGACGAGGCACCGGCAGGCTTAGATACGCTCAGCGAGGGGGAGTTTTACCGGCTCCTGGAAGAGCTGCGCCAATCCCTGGGCTGGGCCATTTTGCAGATCTCCCATGATCTGGAAATGGTGTCTTGCTATTGCGACCGCGTGCTGTGCCTCAACCAATCCCTCATCTGCCAGGGATCTCCCCAGGTGGCTTTGGCACCAGAAGTGCTGAGCCGGGTTTATGGGCCTGTTCGCGACAGCGGTGCGGAGCACCATTTTGTCCGCTACCACCGTCGCTGAGGGGAAGGCGATGTTGGAGGGCTGGGTGCGGGTAGTGGAGCTGTTGCAGTTGCCCTTTATGCAGCGGGCCATGCTGGGCGGGATCCTCACCGGCATGACGGGTGGGCTGCTGGGCAGTTTTGTTATTCTGCGGCAACTGTCGTTTTTTAGCGATGCCCTGGGGCATTCGGCTCTGCTGGGGATTGTTTTGGGAGTGCTGCTGGGGCTGAATCCCACCGTGGTGTTGATGGTGTTTGGGGTGGGATTTGCTTTGGGCGTCACCTTTGTCTTGGAGCGCACTCAACTGTCGGCGGATGCGGTGCTGAACATCATCTACTCTTCCTCTTTGGCGCTGGCCGTTATCGCCCTCAGCTTGCTGCCCGGCTATCGGGGCAACCTCAACCAGTTGTTGTTTGGGGAGATTTTGGGGATCAGCCCGGCAGCCCTGTGGACGAGCGGGATCCTCTTGCTGATCAGCTCGGCCTATGTGGGATTGACTTTGCCCTCCCAAATGTTGCTGACCCTGGATGAGCCGCTGGCGCGGGCGCGGGGGGTTCAGGTGGGCTGGCAGAAGCTGGCTTTTGTGGTGTTGCTGGCTGTGGTGGTGGCGCTCTCAATTCGCTCTGTGGGGGTGTTGCTGGTGAGCGCTTTTGTGGTCATCCCAGCCTCGACGGCAAGGCTTTTGGGATCCCGCTTTACAACCTATGTGCTGCTGGCCATAGGTATTGGGGGACTGAGCGCGGTGCTGGGGATGATCGCCTCGGCAACCTTCAACCTGCCCTCCGGCCCCAGCATTGTTGCCACCCAGTTGCTCTTTTTTCTCCTAGCTATGGCGCTCAAGGGGGTGTCGCAACTCCTGCAGCTCTAGCTAGCGGCAATCCAAGAGCTCTCTCGGGCAGCGGCTTTTCCTGCAGAAGCTGGCCAAACAGGCGGCGATAGCTCTCTGGAAAGACCTGCCCGCTGAGGGTGGGCTGCTCGTAGACGCGCTTGAGGGTGTTGAGATCCCGCTTGGTAATGTTGGGCACCCGCAACACCCGCCGATTGCCGGTAGCCGCCGCATGGTGTCCGCCATACATCAGATCCCGCAGGTTCGGGCTATGGCCCCACAGCCCCAGCCCATGCCCGATCTCGTGTCGGGCCACCGCCGTCACCTCGGCCAACCCCTGTCCCTCTGTGATGATGATGCGCACCCGCTGTTGTAAAGAGCCATCCGAGGCGAAGAAAAACTCCGGGCGGGCCGCCCCAGCCACCCCGCCGCCAATAGGAGGAACGCGGTAAATGCTCATCCCGTAGAAAGCCTCCTCCTCTTTGGCCACCACCTTGAGCGGGATGTAGGCCGACCACTCCTTCACCGCTTGCTCCACGGAGGCCTTCCACTGGGGGTGATCCCCTTGGATGTAGATAGGGACGGGATAGAAGGCCCACTGGGCATAGGCTCCACCTGGCAAAAGCGGCTCGATTTCCTCAAAGTAGTCTCCCACCGCCTTGTCGTAGGCGTAGCGATCCAGGCCGGGGGGAAGTTTGAGCCGCATCGGCTGCGGCAGTTCTCCGGCTTGAGTTTGAGCCTGGGCTTGCAGGGCTTCAATGCCAAAAAAGTGGGGAACCAGCAGGGATCCCCTGCCCCCCACTGCCAGGACGAGGAGCATCGTCCAGCCGAGGATGCAAAGCTGTAGAATGCGCCGCCGCATCAAAGCCGCCCTTTCGCCCTTGTCTTTCTACAAGGTTAGTGGCTCAGAAAGCAAGTGTCGTTCGTTTGACATCCTCCCCGGCCTTTAGGCCGGAGATTCCTACCACGCTACGCATGGATAGCTCCTTGCGCAGTCGTCTCGGCAGGTTCCTGCTTCCGACCGCCCGTGCAGTTCGATCCACAGGCCATCCGGGCTAACACGGGTGGTTCACCCACCCGCATCCCGACCGCAGCGTCGGCCGTGTCCTGCCCTTCGTCTCGCAACAGCTGTATCCCGCGAGCAAGGATGTTG
>NZ_JBSSDD010000013.1:0-74265 GCF_054060415.1 Thermostichus sp. OS-CIW-32
GTCGGAAGCAGGAACCCGCCGAGACGACTGCGCAAGGAGCCATCCATGCGTAGCGTGGTAGGAATCTCCGGCCTTCAGGCCGGGGAGGATGTCAAAAGACCTCAGCTGCCCAACACTGTGCAGCTGACAAAAAATACAGTTCTCTTGGGAGAGGAGCCGAGGGTGGTGGCGTTGGCGGCGCGGAGCGCTTGGGAGCGGATCCACCGGTTGGGAAAGGGGCGGCAAATGCTAACGTCAGAGTAGGGATCTTTCCGCTGGGCAAGGGATCCCGTTACCCTGGTTTTTGGCTTTTTCCCCAAGATCTGGATGTTGAGAGCTGGAATTGTCGGCCTGCCCAACGTAGGCAAATCTACCTTGTTCAACGCCCTCTGTGAAAATGCCAAAGCCGAGGCGGCCAACTTTCCCTTCTGCACCATTGAGCCGAATGTGGGGCGGGTGGCGGTGCCCGACGAGCGCTTGCAGGTGCTGGCCAAGATCAGCGGTTCTGCCGAGATCATCCCCAGCCAAATCGAGTTTGTGGATATTGCCGGGCTGGTGGCTGGAGCCAGCAAGGGGGAGGGTCTGGGCAACCAGTTTCTCTCCCACATTCGCCAGGTGGACGCCGTGGTGCACGTGGTGCGCTGCTTCCAAGACGAGAACATTGTGCATGTGGCGGGTTCGGTGGATCCCTTGCGGGATATCGGGGTGATCAACTTGGAGCTAGCCTTGGCGGATTTGGCCCAGATCGAGCGGCGCATAGAGCGGGTGCGCAAGCAGGCCAAGTCCGACAAAACCGCCCAACTGGAGTTGCAGGCTCTGGAACAATTACAGGCTGCCTTGGACGAGGGCAAGCCGGCTCGCCTGGTACCCCTCAGCCCAGAAGAAGAGCAGTTGATCAAAGGGTTGGGGCTGCTCACCCGTAAAAAAGTCATCTACGCCGCCAATGTGGCGGAAACGGATCTGGCCAGCGGCAATGCCTGGGTGGAGCAGGTGCGGCAATTTGCCGAGGCGGAAGGGGCAGGTGTGGTGGTGGTCTCAGCCCAGGTGGAGGCGGAACTGGTGGAGCTGCCCCCCGACGAGCGACAGGCCTATCTGGATTCGTTAGGGGTAAAAGAGGGCGGGCTGAAATCTCTCATCCGAGCCACCTACGAGCTGTTGGGCTTGCGCACCTACTTTACCTCTGGCCCCAAAGAAACCCGCGCTTGGACGATTCCAGTCGGCGCCACAGCCCCTCAGGCAGCCGGGGTGATCCACTCCGATTTTGAGCGGGGCTTCATCCGGGCCGAGACGGTGGCCTATGCCGATCTGGTGGCGGCGGGATCCCTGAATGCCGCCAAAGAAAAGGGCCTGCTGCGCAGCGAAGGCAAAGACTACGTCGTCCAGGAAGGGGACGTGATGCACTTCCGCTTCAATGTCTAGTTCCCTATCCTCCTGCATCTCTCAGGCAAGCTGGGTTTTCTCAGAAACTGAAGACTTGCTCCCTGTCTTTAGGCAAAAAGACTTAACCCGCCCTGGACAAGGGATCCCAGCTTGGCGCCTTAGCTCCAGTTGGGTCTGAGAAGCAGCCCTTTCCTGAGAGAACTGTTGACGCTGTAACGAAACATCACAATAATTGGACTAGATAAACAAATGTTTTAGGGATGTATTGATGGATCTGCTGCAATACGGCCCGATGGCCTGGGTTTACATGGCAATCTTTGCCTCTATCATTTGGTGCATCTGGGGTCGTTCCGAAGACGACATCATGTTCTAGCCAGAGCGGGAGAGCTTCCTCTGTCGGCGGGGGCCATTCCTTGCGCTTGAGCCGGCAGGGGCAGCCTTTCACCAATCGTGGCTCTGTAAGGACGTTGTAAAAAATTTTGTAGAATCCTGTTGGGCTTGCGCCAGCCTTGGGATTGACGGCAATACCATCCTAGGCAGTGGGAGACTTTTCCCCCTGCTTTTGCAACACGGCAGCCTGCAGCGGTTATGGGTGTTACCAGCTTGATCTCCCGACGTCCTCTGCCTGGGGCAGAACAGACGCCAGAGGGCTACCGTCTTTCTTGGCGGGGCGTTGGGGTGATGGGGGTGCTCAACGTAACACCCGACAGCTTCAGCGATGGCGGCCAGTGGGGATCCCCAGAAGCAGCCGTGCAGGCAGCCGAGGCCATGGCGGCGGCAGGGGCCTTGATGGTGGATGTTGGCGGCGAGTCCACCCGCCCAGGGGCAGATCCGGTGCCGGTAGAAGTGGAATGCGACCGGGTTTTGCCGGTAATTCGAGCTTTGCAGGGATCCGGGATCCCCATCAGCGTCGATACGCGCAGAACGGAGGTGGCGGCTGCGGCTTTGGCTGCCGGGGCGCACATCATCAACGATGTCAGCGGGCTGCGGGATCCCCAAATGATACAGGTCTGTGCCGAAAAGGGGGTGCCGGCGGTGATCATGCACATGCGGGGAGAGCCGCGCACCATGCAGCAGCAGACCGACTATGCTGACCTGGAGGGGGAGGTTTTCGGTTTCCTCAGGGAACAGGCGGAGCGGGCTCTGGCGGCGGGCGTGCCCAGCGTTGTTTTGGATCCGGGCTTAGGCTTTGCCAAAACTGCTGAGCAGAATGTAACCCTGCTCAAAGCCCTACCGCGGCTGGTGGCCTACGGCTACCCAGTTTTGGTGGGGGCCTCCCGCAAAAGTTTTGTGGGCAAGCTTTCCGGCATTGCCGTGCCCAGCGAGCGAGACAGCGCCAGCGTGGCCGTCCACCTGTTTGCGGCCAGCCGGGGAGCTGCCCTGGTACGGGTTCATAACGTGCCAGCTCATGTTTCCGCCCTCGCCACTTGGGAAGCTCTGCACCATGATGCAGGGTAGGCTGGTGCTCCAGGGCCTTGTCTTTCATGCTTACCACGGCCACTGCCCGGAGGAAGCAGTTTTGGGCGGGCGCTTTGTGGTGGATGTGGAGATGCAGCTTTCCCTGGCCCAGATCCAGGATGACCTCTCTGGCACAGTGGACTATGCCCAAGTGTATGAGATGGTGCGGCAAGAGGTGACCGGCCAGCGCCGCCGCTTGATCGAGACCTTGGCAGACCAGATTGCAGAGCGGCTGTGGCAGAGCTATCCCCAGCTGGAGGCCCTAACTGTGCGGGTTCACAAGCCCCAAGCTCCCCTGCCGGGGCTGTTCGAGGATGTTTACGTCGAGGTCGACCGCCGGCGAGCCGTAAGCAGGTCGGAAGCCTCATGAATCGTGACCTGGCCTATGTTGCCCTGGGAAGCAACCTGGGGGATCCGCTGCAGCAGTTGCGCTTGGCTGTGCAGAAGTTGCGCCGGTTGGGAGAGGTGGTGGCCTGTTCCAGTCTCTACCGCAGCCCAGCCCAAGGGGGGCCACCCGGACAGCCTGATTACCTCAATGCAGTGGTGGCCTTGGATCCCTTTCCCCCCTACCGGTCTCCCCTGGAGTTACTAAGGGCGCTGCTGGCCATCGAGCAGGAGGCAGGACGGGTGCGGCGCATCCGCTGGGAGGCCAGAACCCTGGATTTGGATCTGCTGGCCATGGGCAGCCGCATCCTGAACAGCCCTGAGCTGACGTTGCCCCACCCCCGCATGATGGAACGTGCTTTTGTCTTAGCTCCCTTGGGGGAGATCGCTCCCGATTGGCGTCACCCTGAGACCGGTGTGGGGGTCAAAGAGGCACTCATCAGTTTGGATCAGTCCTGGCTGGAGCGCACAACCCTCGGCTGGGAGTAAGAAAGAGTTTGGTAAGCTGGTTAGGGATTTCGGCAAAAGGGATCCCATGGACAGCCTCCAACTCTGGCAGCGCTACTGCGATTGGCTTTACTACCATCCCGGCCTGGAGATTTTCGTCGATATCAGCCGCATCCGTTTCACTCCCCCTCAGGTGGAAGCGCTACGGCCTCGCTTTGCCCAGGCTTTTGCCGATATGCAGGCTTTGGAGGCAGGAGCCATTGCCAACCCCGACGAAGGCCGCCAGGTGGGCCACTATTGGCTGCGGGCGCCCGAGCTGGCTCCCACCCCTGAAATCCGGCAGGCCATTCAGGATTCCATTGAGCGAGTGGAAACCTTTGCCGAAAAGATCCATCGCGGAACCATCCCGGCCAGCGGGGGGGGACGGTTCACCGAGCTGCTCTGCATCGGCATTGGCGGCTCAGCTCTGGGGCCGCAATTTGTGGCGGAGGCCCTGGCTCCGCTGCACCCCCCCCTGAACATCCACTTCATCGACAACACGGATCCCGACGGGTTTGACCGGGTGCTGGGGCGGCTGGCAGACCAACTGGGGCAAACCCTGGTGATCACCACCTCCAAATCCGGCGGCACCCCAGAGCCCCGCAATGGCTTGGTGGAGGTGAAGCTGGCCTACCAAAAAGCCGGGATCCCTTTTTCTGCCCATGCGGTGGCCATCACCGGCCCCGGCAGCCAATTGGAGCAGCAGGCGCGGCAGGAGGGGTGGTTGGAGGTCTTCCCCATCTTCGACTGGGTGGGGGGGCGCACCTCCGAAACGTCCCCGGTGGGCCTGTTGCCGGCAGCGTTGCAGGGCATTGATATCCGGGCTTTGCTGGCCGGGGCAGCCACCATGGATGAGGCCACCCGCCTGCCCCACCTGGAGCGCAATCCCGCCGCTCTGCTGGCCATGGCCTGGTACATCGTCGGTCAAGGGCAAGGGCGCAAGGACATGGTGGTTTTGCCCTACAAGGATCGCCTGCTGCTGTTTAGCCGTTACTTACAACAGTTGGTGATGGAATCCCTGGGCAAATCCCACGATCTAAACGGCAACCGCGTGGAGCAGGGCATCGCCGTTTACGGCAACAAGGGCACCACCGACCAACATGCCTACGTCCAGCAGTTGCGGGATGGCTTGAACAACTTCTTTGTCACCTTCATCGAGGTGCTTCAGGATCGGGAGCCCGGGATCCCTTCCCCCTTCGTGGAGCCGCAGGTGACCAGTGGCGACTACCTGAACGGCCTGCTGCAGGGCACCCGCCAGGCCCTCTACGAAAACGGTCGCGACTCCATTACCGTAACGCTGCCACGGGTGGATGCCCGCTCGGTGGGGGCCTTGATTGCCCTCTACGAGCGAGCCGTGGGCCTCTACGCCTCCCTAATCCAGATCAACGCTTACCATCAACCGGGGGTGGAAGCAGGCAAGAAAGCCGCCAGCGCTGTCTTGGAGCTGCAACGGCGATTGCTAGAGACGGTGCAGGAGCACCAGGGATCCCTGACTTTGCCCCAACTGGCAGAGAAACTGGGCTGCCCGGAGCGCATAGAAACCCTGTACTGGATTGTGCGGCACCTACACGCCAATGGCCGCGGAGTCCTGTTGACAGGGGATCCCGCCTGCCCCTTGGAGCTGAACATCCAGCCTCGGCCTGCTTGAGCCTCGAGTTTCCTGGAGCAAGTGCGGAGAGCAGGCTTGAGTTGGTCAATCTGTACCTGGCCTTAAGCCCTTCCCAGCCAGCCGGCCCGCCTGCCTAGAATCGAGCAAGAGTCCACTCCAGGAGGAGACTATGGATCAATCTGCTGCCGTCCTGCCCCTACAAACCCCGAAAGATGTCTCCATCGAAGATATTGAGCAGGAGCTGAACAAGATCTGGTCTTCCAAAGGAGAGAGCGTTGCCGCCCGCGCTGCCACCTTTACCCTGGTGGTGTACGAATCTCTGGACGATGCGCTGTTGCTACCTTCTCCCACCGTCGAGGCCATCGCCACCCAAAACCCCTGTCGCGTCATTGACCTGCGAGCCAAACGGGAGGGATCTGCAGACGACGCCATCGAGGCCCAGGTGGCCGCCTACTGTCCGGTGACCCGTGAGCAGCGCAGCTCGTTGGTCTGTTGCGAATACATCACCCTGAAAGCGCCCGAATCGGCCTTTGTGCGGGCCTGCAGCACCGTTGCCTCGCTGCTGATCCCCAACTTGCCCACCTTTTTGTGGTGGCAAGGGGATCTGGATTTGAACAGCTTGCTGTTTCAAAAATTGGTGGCTCTGAGCAACCGGGTCATCGTCGATTCACGGGGCTTTGTCAATCCAGAAGAAGATCTGCAGGAAATCCACCTCTTGGTGGGTGAGGGGCGCCACTGTGGGGATCTCAACTGGCGGCGGCTGCTGCCTTGGCAGGAACTCACCGCCCAAGCCTTTGACCCTCCCGACCGGCGGGAGTCCCTATACCTCGTAGATCGCGTGAACCTCGACTACAAAGCCGGCAATCCCTGCCAGGCGTTCCTTTTCCTGGGCTGGCTGGCCGGTCGCCTGGGATGGACTCCCACAGAGCGGGTTCAGGCTCAAGAACACGATTACAAGATTGACCGCATCCGCTTTCAAACCCAAAGGGGCGGCGAGGTGATGGCAGAACTGGCCGCTGTGCCCTTGGCCTCGGAAATCAGCCAGCCGGGGGATCTCATCGGGCTGCGCCTCACCTCCAGCAACCAAGAAGCCGACGCCTGTACTGTGCTGTGCTCCGAAATCACAGGGTGTATGCGCATGGAAGCCATGGGGGGCGCTCAGAGATGTGTGGTTCGCCAGGTGGCTCCCCTGGAGCAGGATTCCCTCGACACCCTGCTGGCTGCCGAGTTGCAGCGGCTTGGCCCCGACTACCTCTACGAAGAAACCCTAGGGGTGGTGGATCAGATGCTGAAGCTGGGCAAAAGCTGAGATCTGCTTCTGGTTTAAGTGACATACTCCCGCACTCATGCTGATGCAAAGCGCTCCGCGCCGCTAAAGCGAGAGAGTGCGGGCTTCCCAGTGACTCCGGTTAGCGCTCCGCGCTGCTAGCGCGAAAAGGACGGGATGCCCCACCACCCTGTACTTGATGTTTATAGCGGCAGTGTATAAAACCCCGCTACTTTTTATGTTTATGGCACCAGTCAAGGACAAAACATCATGTCCCCGCCTTTCATCCCGACTCTCACCCTGGATAGTGGCTAGCCACTAGTCACTAGTCACTAGCCCCTAATAGAGGGCAGGGCTTCCCGGCGGTGTAGCTAACGGGGTGCGGGGGCAATCAGTCCCGCGCCCTGCCCGCAGGGTGAGCACCGGGATACATGGATCCCCGCCATACCCCTGAGCAAAATCTGTAGTAAAACGTACCTGTGCTGGCGTACCCTACAAGCACCGGATTGATCCAGATGCCTCCCAGCAAGCCGCTCGCGTTAGCGGGACAGAGTCCTCGCTGTTGACGTGGCTGGAGATTGGCCGGCGCGTATACAACTACGCTTTGCCAGAAATCTAAGGAGTGGGTAGAATCTTGCTCTTGGCCACTGGACAGGGGTTCCTTGCTGCAGGAGTCCATCCTGCCTGCCGATGCACCCTTCCCTTCTGATTACCGTCAGCAGAACCCCTTGCCAGACAGCGTCTGCCGGGAACGGCCCAAGGGTTTCAAAGCCCTGCAAGGCCAGCTGAGAAGGCTGCAACCCAGGGGGGCGAGAAAACAGCAGGGGTCTTGCCACTGGAAGAGAGCACCACTGCAGGTTGCCAGGATGCAGCAGGGCATTGCCAATGGTTGCCAAGAGTTCCATTTCCAGAGGGCCCATTGGCGTTAGGACCGAGGGCAGACCCTCTTTATCTCTTTGTGGAAGACCTCAAGGCCAAGGGCTGGGCAAGGGGGATGTTGCCCAAGGAGTGCGTCGAGTCGGTTGCAAGTGCTGAGGGACGGTTAGCAACAGCTGGGCTGTCGGGGGGCCTCAGTGCCCTGAATGCCGGTACCGGGTGCATCGGGACTCAGCCTCAGCCTTGGGAACTGTGCTGGGTGGATTAGAGGTTGTTTTGCGAGCTGGCAGTAGCCAGGGAGGCTGGGGAAGGAGAACCGCCTGTCCAGTTGTTTTGTCGGGGGTTGTAGACCCAGGCAAGTGGCGTGGGGCAGGAATGCCCAACTGCGAGGTAAGGACTCCGTCCTGCTGACGGGAAGGGTAGCCCGCGCCCTGTCCACAGGACGAGCGCCGGGAGGATGTTATAGTAGCTACAGAGGGGTCGGCTAGCTGCGCAAGGTCACCGGAAATTGTGTTGTCAACTGCGCCCTCACCTGGTTTTGCAGAGCTTCTACCTCCGCATCCGTGAGGGTGCGATCGGGAGCGCGGTACACTAGGCGGAAGGCAAGGCTGCGCTGCCCTGCAGGTACTCCTTGGCCCCGGTACTCGTCGAAAAGCTGCACCGATTGGAGAAGTTCTCCGCCCGCTCGACGGATAACCTTCTCGATCTCACCAACGGCAAGGTCGAGTGGCGCAAAGAAGGCGATATCCCGATCGGCAGCAGGAAAGGGCGAAAAGGGGACAAATTGCACAATGCCCCGTCTCTCCAGGCTTTCCAGCAAGGGATCCAACTGCAGCTCAAACCCATAGACCTGATCTGGCAGCCCCTTTTCCTGACAGAGGCGGGGGTGCAGTTGCCCGAACAAACCGATGCGGGATCCCTCAATCCACAAACTGGCCTGGCGACCGGGGTGAAGCAGGGACGATTGCTCTTCAGGGGGATCCAGACGAAACTCCGGGCCAAATCCCAGCCGCTCCAGAGCGGAGACCAGCAGCCCCTTGGCCTCGAACCAGTCCATGGGTCGGTTGCGGTGCTGCCAATCGTGGGGATTGGGATCCCCGCCCAAGATACCGCCGATATGCTCAGCTTCCCGGTAAGGGTGGGGGTTGGGGGGAAGGGCATGGGCAAAAACACGACCGATTTCAAAGGCTTGGAGCGGGCCGTTGCCTTGATCCCAGTTGAAGCGGAAGGCCTCCACTAGGCCGGGAAGTAGCGCATTGCGCACGGCTGAATATTCAGGCGAAAGTGGATTGGCAATCCTCACCAAAGATCCATCCTCCTCCGCTGGGCAGAGGGAGATGTGATATACCTCTGTCAGGCCAATGCCGCGCAGCACTTCTCGGATCTGGCGGGTGAACGTTTCCCGCGCCGAAAGGGATCCCACCTGCGGCTCGGTGGGTAGGGTTTCTGAGAAGCGGTCATAGCCGTAGAGACGGGCAAACTCCTCGATGAGGTCGATCTCCCGCTCAATGTCCCGCAGGCGATAGGGGGGAACGACGACCTGCCAAACGCAGCTGGCCACGGTTGCCGTCTCGGTAGCGGGGGAGAGGGCACTCTGGGAATTGGCCCCTTCGCAACGGGAGAGCTGAAAGCCCAAGGCAGATAGGATCTCCTCCACATCCGCCGCCTGCACCTCGTCCCCCAACACATCGATCAGCCGCGACAGCCGCAATTTCAGGGTGCGTTCCAGGGGGGGCCGCTGGTCAAAGGTGGTGAGGCCGGCCACTGCTCCCCCTGCCAGTTCCAGGATCAACTGCACCGCCCGATCCCGGGCCTGATCGAGGGTGGCAAAGTTAACCCCTCGCTCATAGCGGGTGGAAGCCTCGGTGCGCAGACCTTGAGACCGGGCCGAGCGCCGCGTCACCGCTGGATCGAATAGGGCTGCTTCCAAGAAAATGCGAGTGGTGGTCGAGCCGACCTCGGTTTCTTCCCCTCCCATGACCCCGGCCAGAGCTACCGGTTGGCTGCCGGCCACAATGAGATGACTGTCGGCTTGCAAGGTGCGGGTTTGGCCGTCCAAGGTCTTTAAGGTTTCTCCCGGCTGGGCCAAGCGCACCTCGATGGTGGTTTTTTTCTTGCCCATGACCTGGAGCAGGCGATCCCAGTCGAAGGCGTGCAAAGGCTGGCCCCATTCCAGCAGGATCAGATTGGTAATATCCACTACATTGTTGATGGATCGCATGCCGGCAGCGGCCAGTCGGTGTTTTAGCCAGTCGGGGGAAGGGCCGACTTTCACCCCTTCGATCAACACGCCACTGTAGGCGGGGCAGGCTTTGGCGTCGGCAATGCGCAACTGAAAGTTGGGGATGGGCTTGGCCTGAAGAGGCTTGACGGGGGGCAGGCGCAGCGGGTTGCGGGTGAGGGCAGCCACTTCGCGGGCGATCCCCACCATGCTCAGGGCATCGGCCCGGTTGGCGGTGGAAGTGAGATCCAGCACCACATCGTCCAAGCCCAAAAGAGGACGCACATCAGAGCCAAGCGGATGAACCTCCAGATCCAAGTCGGGCGGGAATTCATGGATCCCTTCGGAAGATTTCTCCAGCCCCAGCTCGGCCAGAGAGCAGATCATGCCCTCCGAGATCACCCCCCGCTTGTCGGCTTTGGCAATGGTGAGGGAGAGGGCGGGCAAATGGGTGCCGGGCGTGGCCACTGCTACCAGGATCCCAGGGCGGGCGTTGGCAGCTCCACAGACAATGGTGGCAGGCCGATTGGATCCCAAATCCACCTGGCAAACCTGCAGCTTGTCGGCGTTGGGGTGAGGCTCGGCAGCCAGGATCCTGCCCAAAACCACCCCATCTGCCCAGGTGCGGCGGTCTTCGATCTCTTCCACTTCAAACCCCGCCAGGGTGAGGGCCTCTCCCAGTTCTTCGGGTGAAAGTTGGAAATCCACCAGTTCTCGCAGCCACTTCAAGGAGATGCGCATCGCTGAGCCATCGGTGCAAACGCCGCACCCATTATCGCTCACCTGGCCCTCTTCTCCAGCCGGGATCCCGGCCCAAGATCGTGGGATGGCATAGACCCGGTTCTGGCCGGAACCGGTGGGACAGGGTGGGATGCTAAAACAGTGAAGGCGAGGGCTGAGGTCAGATCCAGCGCCTAGCAAGGTGAGGAAGGATGAAGAAAGACTGGGCAAAACGGTTGCGCAACGGGTTGATTGCCGCAGTAGCTGTGCTCTTGGCAGCAGGACTGTTTTTGGCTAACCAAGGGCGTCAGGCGGGCAGCAACTTAGAGGCTCTAGCCCAAGAGGCCATACCTTGGGAGCAAGCTCAGGCCAATGGCAAACCTTCTTTGGTGGAGTTCTACGCCGATTGGTGCAGCACCTGTCGTGCCATGGCACCCCTCCTGGCCAGCCTGAAACAGGAATTTGCCGATCAAGTCAACTTCGTCATGTTGAATGTGGACAATCCGAAGTGGCTGCCAGAACTGAGCCGCTACCGGGTGAACGGCATCCCCCATTTTCTGTTTTTGGATCGGCAGGGAGAAGTGCTGGGATCGGCGATTGGCGAACAGCCGCCGTCGATTTTGCGGGCCAATGTGTTGGCTCTGGCAACTGGACAGCCCCTGCAGTTGACCAACATCGGGCCGGTGTCTGAGCTGGAGCGGGGCAGGCGCGCCCTCCCCAGTCAGCCGGATCCCCGCAGTCATGGCTAGGAGTTTGGTCCAGGGTTTTGTTGTCTTGGACACAGGCGAAAAGGTCTGACCTCGGTTTGATATTGGATAACTTCTATCCATTCTCGTAGCTCACAAGAACAGGCCATGGCTGTCGAGACAACACCGATTTTGCCGGATCCGCAACGGTTGATCCCGAGCGAGCGCCTCAGACAACTGAATGTCCGCTCCAATTCAGCCGGGCTCCGGCAGCTTTTGGGACATTTGGCGGTGATGGCGGTGAGCGGCAGCCTGTGGGTGACCCAGAAAGGTGTCAATGGCTGGATTGCCCTGCCGGCGCTGGTGGTTTACGGGGCCAGTTTGGCGACGATGTTTGCTGCTTTGCACGAATGTGTACACCGCACCGCTTTTGCCAGCCCAAAACTGAATGACGGGGTAGCCTGGGTGGCGGGCTTGCTCTCGTTTTACAACAGCACTTTTTATCGCCGATACCACAAATGGCACCACCGCTATACCCAGATTCCGGGCAAGGATCCGGAGCTGGAGGATCCCAAACCCCAGAGCTGGCCGGAGTATTTGCTCGAGCTGAGCGGCTTGACTTGGTGGATCGGCAAGGTGAAGACCTACATCCGCATAGCCAGCGGCCAGTTGCAAGGCTATCCCTACATTCCTGAATCGGCCCGCCAAGAGGTCATTCGTTCGGTGCGGTTGCAGCTAGGGGTCTACGGCCTTGGGAGCTTGCTCTCCCTTCTGCTGGGGGATCCCTGGATAGTGTGGCTGTGGCTGTTGCCTTTGGCGGTAGGGCAGCCGATCTTGCGCTTCATTTTGCTGGCAGAGCACACAGGCTGTAGCCAAACCGAGGATCCCTTCTCCAATACCCGTACCACCCTTACCCTTTGGCCAATCCGCTTTTTGATGTGGAATATGCCTTACCATGCTGAGCATCACCTTTACCCCTCCATTCCATTTCATGCTTTGGCCGATGCCCATCAATACCTCAAGCCCCATCTGGCTCATCTAGGGCAGGGGTATGTGCGGGTTCATCGTCAGGTGATTGAACAATTTCAGGCATGACTCACTACACCTGGAGCCTGAACGATTTTCAGCTACAGTGCGGGATCCAACTGCCCCAAATCACGCTCGCCTACGCCACCTACGGGACTCTTTCCCCCCGAAAAGACAACCTGATCCTCTACCCCACCTCCTATGGGGCTCAGCATCCCGACCTGGAGTGGCTGATTCGTCCCGACGGCATCCTCAACCCGCAGCGGTGGTTTATCCTCATTCCCAATATGCTGGGCAATGGCCTTTCCACTTCCCCCAGCAACGATCCAGCCTGTGGCTTGCGGGAAGATGGCTTCTGGTTTAGCCACTGGGACAATGTGCGCCTGCAGGAGAGCCTGATTCGCCAACACTTTGGGATCGAACGCATCCGCCTGATCTACGGCTGGTCGATGGGGGCTCAGCAAGCCTATCACTGGGGATCCCTGTTTCCTGAGCGGGTGGAACGGATCGTAGCCCTCTGTGGCACCGCCAAGACCACAGTTCACAATCGGGTTTTTCTGGAGAGTTTGCGCTCAGCCCTGACTGCCGATCCCGCCTGGAACGGTCGTCGATTTACGGGTGTCCCAGAGCGGGGTCTGCGAGCTTTTGCCCACATCTACGCCAGTTGGGCTGTTTCCCAACCTTTTTTCAACCAAAAATGCTATGAATCCTTGGGGTATGCCTCTCTCGAAGATTATCTAGAGCGAGGCTGGGAGGCCAATTACCGCCGCCGGGATCCGCAGAATTTGCTATCGATGATCGAAACTTGGATCCGCTGCGATATCAGCGACAACCCCATTCACCGGGGAGATTATCGGGCTGCTTTGAGGGCAATTCAGGCCCAAACATTGGTGATGCCCGCCCAGACGGATTTGTATTTCACCCCAGAAGATTGTCGGGCTGAGGCAGAATGGATCCCGAACGCGGTTTACAAGATCATCCCCTCCATTTGGGGGCACCGGGCCGGTAATCCTCATCAAAACCCCGAGGATGAAGCTTTTATTCGCACAGCCGTGCAGGAGTTCCTGGAGAGCTGAGGGCACCTACACAGATCCTACACAGATTGCAGGCGCAGGTGTTGCACCAGAGCCTGTAGCCCCAACAGGTAGCTTTGCGCCCCAAAACCACTGATTTGCCCAATCGCTACGGCGGCGATGTAAGAGTGCTGGCGGAAGGGCTCGCGGCGATAGATGTTGCTCAGGTGGACTTCCACGGTGGGCAATCCTACGGCTGCAATGGCATCTCGGAGAGCAATGCTGGTGTGGGTATAGGCGCCGGGGTTGATCAGAATGCCGACATGCTGCTGGCGGGCACGGTGAATGGCATCGATGAGCACCCCCTCATGGTTGGACTGGAGAATCTCCAGCTTCGCCCCTAGCATTTCTGCCTGCCGATGCAGAGCCTGATCGATCTGCTCTAGGGATACTGAGCCGTAGATGCCCACCTCTCGCACCCCCAGCAGGTTGAGGTTGGGGCCATGCAGTACCAAGAGGCTGAGAGGCTCGCCGCCGGGGGCAATGGCAGTCGGATTAACGACGACGATGGGATCCATCTTCTACCGGAATGGGAGCAGGTTGAGGCTGGGGGTTCCCCAGCAGGGTGTCGATCACACGTTCCACCCATTCCCGGATCTTTTCCAGCACCTTTTCTACCCAATCCATCCGATCTGCCTCGCGAGGTTTTACGAAGGGAGTTTGTTTTACGAAGGGAGTTTATTCGACGGACTTCTATGATAGCGCTTCTTTCCGAGGGGTGTAGAGCTGACTGGCTGGCCGGCCTTTTTCCCCAGCAGGGATCCCTTGTTTTGCCTACCCTTTTACAAGAATCTGAAGAAAATCCAAAACCCCTCAGCCAGACCAGTTCTTCAGCATCTGGCTAATGGTTCTGCAGATGATCCGCAGGGTCATGGAGCGCAGCAGGATCCCCATCTGAAGGTCTGTCCCCGGCAATTCAAATCGCTCCGCCTGGCCCGCCACCGTCAAAGTCAGGGTGGATCCCCGCTGCAGGAAGAGGGCACCGCCGGGGTTGAGATCCCGTTTCAGGGTTTTCAGCTCTTGATCGGAGGGATCCCGCAGCACCACCAGATCGCTGCCTTCGTAGGCCAAGCCCTCCCGCTCCAGGGTCTCTTCGTCGGCTTCCGCCAAAAGCAGATCCAGTTGGGGATGGCGCAGCAGGGTTTTCACCTGGCGAAAGAGGCTGCCCTGCAGGGGTCTAGAGCTGTGGTTTAGCAGCACGCCCTCCCGACAGACGGATCCCACACATGCGTTGGGGCGGTGGGACAAAATATGCTCCACCAAGGTGTGCGCCTCCGCCAAGGTGAGGCGGTTAAAGGTCAAAATCGGGATGCGGGCCGTCTTGGGAAACAGATGGTCGAGGATTGCCCCCGGCACATCCACTCCCGCGCCAATGGCAGGTTTTTGGTGCATGAGCACACCTGGCGCAGCATTGATCTCGATGATCCCCAGGGATCCCTCCTTCCAGGAGCGCTCCAGGCTGGGGGCAATGACATCGATGCCCAAGCACACCAGTGAGAACTGCTGGGCAATGGTTTGGGCCAAAACCACGTTGTCGGGATGGACGGTGGCCGTGACATCGCGGCTCACTCCTCCCGCCGAGAGATTGGATACCTTGCGCAGATAGACCGTCCGCCCCGGTTCCAGCACACTGTCCACCGTCAAGCCCTGCTCCGCCAGAAAGCGCTCCATTGTCTCATCCCATTGGATCGGCCCTAGAGGAGAAGTGGGGGTATCCCAACGGGCGGGATCCCGGTTGGCCTGCTCGATGAGCTGCCCGATGGTGCTTCGGCCATCTCCCGTCACCGAGGCGGGGCGTCGTTCTGTAGCCGCCACAAAGCGGCCTCCCACACACAACAGGCGAAAATCGGTGCCCTGCAGATGCTTTTCCAAGATCAGCCGGATGGGCTCCTCAGGGGAAAGGGCTGCCACCGCCACCTCGTAGGCAAAGGCCAGCTCTTCTGGGGTTTGAATGCCAGCCGTCACCCCCATCCCCTTATGGCCGGCCACCGGCTTGAGCACCACCGGATAGCCGATTTCCTGCGCCAACTGCAAAGCTTCTGCCAAAGAGGCGACCACCTCTCCCTGGGGCACGGGGAACCCTTGCGCCGCCAGAAAGGCTTTGCAATCGTCTTTGCGGGTGGTGAAGTCAGAGTCGAGATGGCTGTCGCAGTGAAAGGTGGTGGCCACCCCTCGCACCTGGTTGCGACCATAGCCATACTGCATCACCCCCTCATCCCACAGGTAGTAGGTCGGGATCCCGCGTTCGTGAGCAGCCCGCAAGAGGGCATAGACCGTCGGCCCGCCGTACACCGAGTCGCGAAACAATTGCTGCAGGCGGCGCATCTCCCCTTCAAAATCGAAGGGCTGTCCTTGGGTGATGGCTTCCAGCCAATCCCAAGCAAAATAGACCGCAGCACGAGTGGTACGGCCATGTAAGGTCTGCACCGCGATGCGCACATACTCTGGAAACAGGTGACAGCTCCACTTCTGCAAGTGGAGATCCATCTGCAACCGGTTCACCTCCGTCACCAGCCGGGCAAACAAGTGGGCGTAGGAAGGATAGGATCCCTCCTGCAACTGGGGGAAATGGAAGCAGACCTTGGACAGGTAGACATCAATGGGCAGCGGCTGTGGGCACTGGGTGAGGGCAAAGTCGAAGGTGAAAGCGGCTGTATTGAGATAGGGGTTAGGGCCGAGATAATGCTTCAGGTTGAAAATGTCGAAAACATCCGACTCGCGCGCGTTGATGCGGGGCACGCCCGCTGCCTCCTGCAAAACCATAGCCGGCCTCAAGAGAAGGAAGACAACGACCTCAGCTCGGAGAAAACCCAGCTCTCCTGGCTGGGGCCGCTTCCATTATTCCCGATCCGGCCCCCATCCCCGGCGGCTTGCCCTCGCAGCACAAGGGATCCCGGCCAGCCTTTTGCTGGTCAATTAACAGTTGCCTGACAGGCAACTTGGTAACTTGGAAAACCCTTCCCACCCTCTGATCGGGTTGGGGTTATTTCGAGTTGCAGTGCAACTGTTTGCCAATTCTGGGATCCCCTCTCCTCATAATGGGCAAGGGGCTGGGAGTGCTTGCCTGTAGCAGTGCTAGAGGAATGCCTCAGACTTAGACTTGTTCGGAATCACCTAACGATGGGCTTGCCAAGTTGGACTAGCGAAGGGCGCTCAGAAGCACAACATCCATAACCAGCAGCGCCCCAGCAAAGGCCAGCAGGCTGCGCACGATCTGGCGCTCTTGCTTAGAACGATGGGATCCACCCACACGAAGCCATTTCAGAGATTGGGGAAGGCGGTACAGCATAGGAGATTCGGCGGAACCCTAGGGTGATCATGCCCTATTTTGTGGGGTTTGGATTCCCCACGCTGGGGGGGAGAAACGGCTAGCCCTGAGGGGCAATTCCCTCTAGAGTGAGGGTTAGTCCATTGCCCCTGTCTATGACCACTCCCTTGACCCAAGCCGAAACCGTTTTGCAAAGGTGCTGGGATCATTGGCAATCTCTGGCCAGCCGTCGGGATTTACAACCGGAGTTCAGGGCTCTATCCACTTTGCGCAAGCGCCTCACCGCGCGGCTGTTTTCCATTGCGGTGTTTGGGCTGGTCAACCGTGGCAAGTCGGCCGTCCTGAACGCCCTAACCGGCGAGGAGCGATTGAAGGTGGGCCCCCTCAATGGGGTCACTCAGCAGCCCCAATCCCTGCTGTGGCAGCCGGAGCCAGGGATCCCTTGGCGAGTGAAGCTGGTGGATACTCCGGGTTTGAACGAAGTGGAAGGAGAAGCCCGCGAACAGTTGGCCTGGGATGTGGCCCGCTCGGCGGATTTGATCGTGTTTGTCATCGCCACCGACCTGACCCAGTTGGAATACCAAGCTCTCTCGGAGCTGCGCACTCTATACAAGCCCATCCTGCTGGTGTTGAACAAATGCGATCTCTACTCCGAAGCGGAGTTGCAGGCCATTTGTGCCCAGATCAGCCGCCACCTAGGCTGGGTATCGCCGCAGGAGATTTTGACCGTGGCCGCTTGCCCAAAACCTCTGAAAGTCCGCACCCACTGGCCGGATGGCCGCATTACTTTGGAATGGGAACGGCCTGCACCCCAAATTGAAGCCTTGCGGGGGCGAATTCTGCAGATTTTGCAAACCGAGGCGGGATCCCTCCTGGCTTTGAATGTGTTGAAGCGGCTGGACCGGGTTCAGGCCCAGATTCTGGAAAAACAGTGGCAGCATCATGCCCGCTTTGTGGAGCAATGGGTCCAAGCTGTCGCCCTCGGCAAGGGGATTGTGGTGGGCTTGGCTCCGCTGGGGTTGGATTTGCTGTTGGCCCCACTGCTGGATGGCCTTTGGCTGTTGGGCTTGGAGATCCGGCTGCACCTGCCCCGGAGGGTCTTGTGGAAGGGGCTGTGGCGACCGCTGCTGCTCAATGGGGCTCTGCTGCTGCTGGCGGAAGGGGTGAGTTCCTGGCTGTGGGGAGACTGGGGCAACGGCCTTTTGCCGGGTCTGGTGGCGGGGATCAGCTTGTACCGCCTGGGATCCCTGGCGCCACAGGTGCTCAGCCGGTTTGCAGCCCGAGCGTTCGGCCTGGAAGCGGGCCTTCGTGCCTTGATCGGACGGGAAAGGTTGGCTATGACAGACTGCACAGCCTCTCTGCCAAGCTCCCTGGCCTAGTTCTCAACCATTTCGGCAGCGTGGTAGGAGCTGCGCACCAATGGCCCTGAGCGCACCTGGCGAAACCCCATCTGGCGGGCTATCTGGCCCAGCTCGGCAAACTCTTCCGGAGTCCAGTAGCGTTCCACAGGGCGATGGGCCAAGGAAGGTTGTAGGTATTGCCCCAGAGTCAGACGATCGCATCCCACCGCCAGCAGATCCCGGAAAGTTTCCAGCACTTCTGTGCGGGTCTCCCCATGCCCCAGCATCAGCCCAGACTTGGTGGGTAATCCAGGATTCAGCTCCTTGACCGTTCGCAAAACCCGCAAGGACAAGTCGTAGCCGGAGCTGCGCCGTACTGCCTGGGAGAGGCGTCGCACCGTTTCGATGTTGTGGTTGTAGCAGACAGGCTGAGCGGCCACCACACGGGCAATGCACTCGCGATCCCCGCGAAAGTCGGGGGTAAGCACCTCGATCTGGGTGCCGGGGCAGCGCCGCCGAATTGCCTCCATGACCTCCACAAAGCGACCGGATCCCTGGTCGGGCAGATCGTCGCGGGCCACCGAGGTCAGCACCACATAGCGGAGCCCCAGCAGCTCAACCGCCTCGGCCACTTTCTCCGGTTCTGCGGGATCCAATGGTGCGGGCCGTCCACTGGCCACCTGGCAAAAAGAGCAGGCGCGGGTGCAGATCCCTCCCATCAACAGAAATGTAGCGGTTTTTTGGCTGTAGCACTCGGCTCGATTTGGACAGCGCCCCTCTTCGCAAATGGTGTGCAGGCCCCGCTGCTTGATCACCTGCTGCACCGCTGAAGTCTCGCTGGCTTTGCCGATGGAACGCTTGACCCAATTGGGAAGAGGGCTAACCGACATGGGAAGAACCATTGCGTTGAAGCTGGGTAGCAGCAGCAAGATAGCGCCCCTCTACAGCCGAAGGATGCAGCGCCTGCTCTGCCATTCTGACATGATGAAGCTCTGGGTTCCAAAAAGGGGAGGCCGAAGTCTTTGGGTCGACGGACTTCTCGGCTCGCACCAGCGGGACAAAGTCCTCCCAAAGCTCAGCCCTGTTCAGGGTTGCATGGGTCTTTCGGGGAGATTAAGCCACCTGGGGTGTGGTCAGCATTTGGTTGACGATGCGCTGCACAATCTGAAAGCCGGTCACCGCCTGCCAACCCAAGATCGCCAGGATCACCACGTTTAATAGGACATGCACATTACGCGCCCAGACCTTTTGCCCGTCTTTCATCAGCGGTGCTAGAGCTGCAGAGCTGGCCACCAAGGCCACAATGCCCAACCCAGCCAGCAGGTGAGGCCCAACAAACAGCTTGCCATTGTTCAGGTAGGTAACCCCCATGCCGCCCAGCGCCCCGAACACCATCAACACCAAGAACAGGGATCCGGCGAGGAAATGCCGCTGACCAAACTTCCCTTTGATCAGCTCCTTGCGTTCTTCTGCTGAGGCAGTGCGCACCCGTCGCGCTTGCAGACCCAGGTAAAGGGCATACAGGGCCAGCGCAAATGCCAAAATCATCAGCACAGGATGAAAGAAAGGCAAGGCCAGTTCTAGCCAGCGAGGAAGTTGAATGCTCATAGAGATCGCAGGATGGAAGAGGAAGACGCCCCCAAATTAACATGAGTTAACCTGAGCTCGCTGAAGCGTCAGAAGCGGCTAGCCGCGGTTCAGGCTATCGCGAAAGTCCGCCGGCCAGTTGAAGGCTCGCTTCTGCAGAAAGCTGCCAGCTCCCAAAGGTTCTAAAGGCCGGCAAACCCATCCAGCTGGCTCGGAGGAGAGATGGGCGTGTCAGGACAGGGATCCCACCGGCGCGAGATATTTTCCGTCTATGAGAAAGATGCCATTGGCAAACTGCACACTGTAGGTGCCCAACAGCCGCCGCTGCAGGATCACCCCTTGTTCGTGCAAGCGGATCAAATGGGCCGGGCGCAACATCGGCATTGGGTCAGCCGTTTTTAGGTAAGGAGGCATCTCCACCACTTGAACCGTTGCCCCCACTGGCAGTAAACCCTGGGCTTCAGACATAACGGGAGTCCATGTGGCAAGTGTCTCTAGCTTAGCTGAACGTAGGACGATGTATGCCCAAAACCGAACCCGAGCAGGATGACAGCATTAGGGCAGATCCCAGAGGAGCCGAACAGATTGGATCCCCGAAGAATTGTTGTAAGATTTTTATCAAGCACGAGGACTCAACGAGATAAAAAGGTAACATCTTGCAAGGTGAGTTGGTTTTTCCCACAAAGAAAAAGCAGTCGGCCTTTCGGGGTGCTGCCAACTGATCGCCAGTTTGCTACCATACCATGAACTCTTGGTACCCATTTTTTGTGTCCTTGGATACGGAAACCTCATTTGCCGAGGCAATTTAGGGGTTCTCTTGTCCTGGAGCTGTGGGCGCAGGGCTTAGCAAGCTCGCCTTCGGCCTACGCACCAGCCAGATCTTTGCCGAAATTCTGTAGAAGTGTTAAGAATAGTTACATTGGTTTGCTATCTTCTCAGTTTTCATACTCGTCCTTACTTCAGCGCTGCGAAACGACCATGCTAGATCCCATTCCCCCCCCAGCCCTTGAGGAATATCTATTGGAAACGGGCATTATCGACCGTTCTCAACTGAGCCTGGCCAAGAAGCTGCAGCATCGCCAGCAAGGGCCGTTGCTGATGATCCTTTTGGAGTTGAGTTTCATCGATCTGGAGCAGCTCAGCCGCCTTTTGGATTTGGGCCGCACCTACCCTTTTGACCATGCTGCAAACGCTGGATAGTCTTCAGCCCGACTGGCAACAAGCTCTGGCTCGGTGGTTCGCTGCGGAGCAGGGATCCCTACTGCTGAAAAGCTGTGGGGGAAAGGATCCGGCGGAGCTGCGCAGTGTTTTGCAACAGGTCTGTGCTCCTGTCCAGCCTGTTACGTTGTTAACGGAGGGCTTAGAGGTGGTGGCCGGCCCACTGACGCTGCAAAGCTGGGATCCTCAAGCGACGGGCCATTTTGCCCACCTTTATCTGGAGCGTTCCGCCTCTAGCTCACACATGAGTCGTTTGGCGGCTGTTGTTGCTCGGTTGCGCGCTCCCGACGGGTGTCCTTGGGATCGGGCCCAAACTCCAGAGTCTCTTACCCCCTACATTCTTGAAGAAGCGTATGAGACGGTAGCTGCCATTCGAGCCGGGGATCCGGCAGCAATTGCCGAAGAGCTGGGGGATTTGTTGTTGCAGGTGGTGTTGCAGTCTCAGATCTTTGCCGAGCAGAACCACTTTGATCTGGAAGCTGTGGCTGCGGGAATTGCCGATAAGCTCATCCGCCGTCACCCCCATGTGTTTGGGGATGCTGTGATGGCAGATCTTCCGGAGTTGCACCGCTCTTGGGAACAGATCAAGCAAGGGGAGCGACCGGATCAAAGCCTTGGCCAAAAACTGCTGCACTATGCCCAAAGTTTGCCTCCCCTAATGGCTGCCCTGAAAATCTCCTGCAAAGTGGTGGGGGCAGGGTTTGAGTGGCCAACGGTGGAGGGGATCTGGGCCAAGATCCGCGAGGAAGAAGCCGAGCTGCGTCGAGAATTGGAGAGGGATCCCCCCGATCCAACTCGGCAGGAAGCCGAACTGGGGGATCTGCTTTTTGCCCTGGTCAACTTGGGCCGTTGGTATGGTTTGGATGCTGCCCAAGCTCTAACCCAAACCAACCTGCGCTTTGCTCGCCGTTTTTTGCGCATGGAAGAGCTGGCTCAGGAACCAGCGGGATCCCTGCCCGGCGATGGCATAAGCTCCCTTCTGAAAGGACGCAGTTTCCAGGAGCTGGAAGTCCTCTGGCAACAGGCCAAGCAAGAATATCCCTAGTTTGGATATGGGGTTGAGCTGGCGCTGGCTTTGAGGGGGTATCCGCCCACACAGTCTTGGGGCAAGTTCTCTTTGTAGGGTAGGAGCTGTTCTGAGCACCTGTCTCTATGTCGGCTATGTCTCCAGTTTCTTTCCTTGAGCAGGCTGGGGCTTGGATTGAATGCCTGCCCACATGCCAGAATGCAGCAAACCCCCCTCGCTATGCTCCTGTACGGGCCGGGGAGTATATTCGCTCTAAGCTGAAGGTTTCGATGATTGGGGAGGTAGGGCAGAGCTCTCGGAGATCTCAAACTCAGAATCTCTAAAGTTTCAAAGCTCCCCGGCAGAGGATACAGCTACCTCCTGGCTTTGATTCGAGAGCAGTTTGGGTTACCTGATCTCAAGGCTCGGCTGCCTGTGGTGAAACCTCTTGCCCGTCATTTGGCCTGTGCAAATTCAGATCCGCCATCTCATCGAATATCGCTACAGTCGTCCAGTCCAACTGGAGCCCCACACGGTGCGATTGCGACCGCGCTGCGACGGGATCCAAACTCTCCTGGCTTTTGAGTTGCAGGTGGATCCGCAGCCGGTGGGCCAATCGGCGCTGGTGGACCTGGAGGGCAACGCGGCGGTTCGGCTCTGGTTTGGGGATCCCACCGAGCACTTGCGCATCCAAACTCAGGCCACGGTGCTCACCCTGCGGCAGAATCCCTTCGACTACCTGCTCTGCGATTGGGCCACCCATCTCCCCATCGACTATCCCAGCACGCTGGCAGCCCAATTACAGCCTTATCTGACGGCTCAGGCGGATCCCGGCATCCAGGCCTTGGCCTGGGAGCTATGGGATCACGTGCAGGGGGAAACGACAGCTTTTCTGCCGGCGCTGAACCAGCGCATCTATTCAGAATGCCGCCACATCTTGCGGGAAAAGGGGGATCCCTGGCCTGCCGGCTTGACCTGGCATCGCAAAACCGGAGCCTGCCGCGATTTGGCCCTGGTGTTCATGGAGGTCTGCCGTACGGTAGGCTTGGCCGCGCGCTTTGTCAGTGGCTACCAGGTCAGCCCCTCGCAGCCTTCAGGGGAGAGCAGGGGTGGAGAACCCCCAGAGCCTGTGCGCCGTCATTTGCACGCTTGGGCGGAGGTGTACTTGCCGGGGGCCGGTTGGCGGGGCTTTGATCCCACCCAAGGGTTGGCCGTGGCCGACGGTCATGTGGCTTTGGCGGCCAGCGCTTACCCCAGAGATGCCGCTCCCATTTACGGCCATTGGCTGGGCAAGGGCGTTCACAGCAGCATGAGCTACACCATCCACATCCAGGCGGGATCTTCTGCGCAAAGCCAAGCCCAGCTTGCTGCAGACAGCCTTAGCACTTCACCAAAAGTTTGGGGCTGAAGCCGTAGAGCTTCAACTTGGCCGGATCCCAAAGCGAAAATTTGAGATAGCATAGCCTAGCCAAGATCTAGAGAATCTGCCGAGGGATCCCGTTGACCCAGTCTATTGATGTCCCCACCAGCGTTGATACGTTTTTGCAGGAGTTGGCCGCCATTCAGCAAGTTGGGCCGAAGCGAGTGGCCATCCTGGGCAGCCGTCATGTGCCCATTACCCACCAGTATTTGATCGAGACCCTCAGCTATGCTTTGGCCCTCACGGGCAATCAGATCCTCACCTCTGGGGCCATTGGCACCAACTTGGCCGTCATTCGGGGGGCAATGCGGGCGGACATGAAGTCCTTGACGGTGATCTTGCCGCAGAGTTTGGAGCGACAGCCGGCAGAGTCGCGGGCCAGCCTGGAGCAGGTGCTGCATCTGGTGGAACATCCCGAAAACGACCATCTTCCCCTGGCGGAGGCCAGCCGCCTGTGCAACCTGGAGATCATCGGCAAGTGCCAGCAGTTGATCTGCTTTGTCTTCCACGACAGCGTCACGCTGCTGGATGCCTGCAAGCATGCTGAGGAACAACACAAGTTGGTCACTCTCTTCTATTTCGACTGATTTGCCCTTCTACTTTCTTCCTCGGTATTGAGCTTGCGGCAGGGGGAAGTGTTCTTGTAGCCAGGCTTCAGCTTCTGCCGGGGTGGTGAGTTCGCCGTTCAGGGTGAGGCAACGCAGTTGCTCCAAAATGGCTTGGAAGGGGCGACCTGGCTTATAACCCAGACGACGCAGATCGTGGCCGTTGAGCAGCGGCTTCACCCAGTACCACTCCTGCAAATAGCGCCAGATCAACCGCCGGGCCGGCTTGGGGGCGATCCCGGCCAACAAAATCACCGCCGGGATCCGCAGCCCCTGCAGCAGTTGCACCACCTGGGCCGGAGAGAGGGTGCCGGGATCCAATTGGGCCAACAGGGTTTGGTAATAGGAGGAATGGCTGAGGCGTTCGATGCCTGCTTGGGTAAGGTGGAGTTGGCTGGCCACCTGGGGGGCTTGGGGCAGCGTGAGGAGGAGAGCCTCTAGGCGCAGTTGCCAGATCTCCTGGGATCCCAGCTCAGGATAGCGGCGGCGAAAGTGATAGGCCCAGCGGCCCACCCGTTGCAACCGCTGACACAGGGAGGGATCCCACTCCAGGTCGGGGTGAATACAGCGCAAAGCCCCCCATTCTGCCAGCCGCTCAAAGGCTTGGGGCCAATCGCGGGATCCGAGAATGTAGGCCAGCTCCTGCTTGAGGCGATCCCCGCCGACGGCATCGTGCAGACCACTAGCCACAGCAGCGCGGATCCATTTTTCTGTGGTCGAGTCCAGGGCGAAGCCCAGGCGCACCGCAAAGCGCACCGCTCGATAAATGCGGGTGGGATCCTCGATGAAGCTATTGGGGTGTAATGCCCGGATGATCCCCTGTTGCAGATCTGCTTGTCCGCCGAAAAAATCCAGCACCTGTCCTCGCTGGGGGCCGTTGAGGCGCAAGGCCAAGGCGTTGATGGAAAAATCCCGCCGATAGAGGTCTTGCTGAATGGATCCCATGGCCACTTCGGGGGGAGAGGCCGGGTAGGGATAAAACTCCGTGCGGGCGCTGGCGATATCCACACAAAAGCCTCCTGGCCAGATCAAGGCCGCCGTTTGGAATTTGCCGTGGATCTCCAGCCGCGCTTCCGGGAAGCGTTGTTTGAGCGCTTGTCCCAAAATCAAGCCCCAGCCCGGGGGATCGATCCCATCCGGGGCCGAAGAGTAGGGCCCATCCACCACCAAGTCCAGATCCAGCCGCTCCAGGTTGGGCGAGGGCTGCCGTCCCCACCGGTGCAGCAGCAGATCCCGCACCGTTCCCCCCACCAGATACAACCTCAGGCCCTTCTCATCGGCGATGTGGGCGGCCTGCTCCAGCAACTGTCGATGCCGCTCCGACAGGGCCGCGAAGGTGAGATCCAAAGGGCAGGAAAGGGTGGGCAAAGCCAACTGCGGTGAGAGGGCCGGCAACTCGTGTAGGTGCCGCAACACATCGGTGCGAGTTACAATGCCCACCAACTGTCCATCCTGGAGAACCGGCAGGCGGCCAATATCCCACTGCACCATCAACCGCTGAATCTCCGCCAAGGGGGTGTCGGGGGAAAGGGTTTTCACGTCGGTGGTCATGTAGCCCTTGACGGGGGCATGGCCAAACCCGTGATGCAGGGCGATATCGATATCCCGCCGCGAGATCACCCCCACCAGGCGACCTTGAGCGTCCACCACCACCAGGCCGGAATGGCCGTAGCGCAGCAGCACCCGCTGGGCCTCGTCGATGGTGATCTCCGGTCGGATGGTGCGCACCGGAGCCGACATCAAATCTTTGGCCGTCACCGGGGGCGGGATCCGCTCTTGGACAGCCTGCCTGAGGGCCGCCATGACTTGGGCCGGGTCGGGCAAAGGCTGCTCTGGGCTGGCTTTTAACGTGGCTGCTGCAGCACAATCGTGTCCACCGCCGCCGTAGAGGGCCATCACCCTGCCCAACTGGGCAAACTCCTGCCGCGCCCGCCCGATCAGGCTGAGCCGCTCCCCCTGCCGCGCCACCAAGAGCAGCACATCCACTCCCGTCAGATCCATCAGCCGCATCACCAGGCCAGCCAAGCCGGGCACAAACTCCGGCAGCTCCAGCAGCCACTCTCCCAGGCGATACTCCCCCACCTGCTGCACCTGCATCTGGGCCAACCCCTGGCTGAGCAGCTCGCGCATCTCTGGGGTGAGGCCATCCCCCAAAAAGCGCCGCAACAAGACCAGGTTCACCCCCTGATCCAACAGCCAGCTCAGGGCAGCAGCATCGCGGGCGGTGGTCTCCGGGAAGGTCAGGGATCCCGTATCCATGTGAATGCCCAAAGCCAGCGCCAGCCGCTCAAAAGGGCTGAGAGGGATCCCAGCAGCCTGCAGCCGCTCCACCAGCAAGGTACAGGTGGCCCCCACGGCCTCGATATGGCTGTTGACCTGCTGCTGCGGCCAAAAGTTATCCAGTGGACTGGGGTGATGGTCGAAAATCTCAATCTGCGCGCCGGGGACGCTTAACCAAGCGGCAGCTTTGCCCAAGCGATCCGGATCGTGACAGTCCACCACAATCCACCGCTGCACCTGTCCCGGATCCACAGAGCGCAACTCAATGAGGGGAAATTCATCTCGGTACAGGGCCAAAAACTCCTGCACCCCCGGCAGGGATCCCCCGGTCAAGGCAATGCGGGCACCCGGATACAGGCGCGCCGCTCCCACCGCCGCCCCTAGGGTGTCGAAATCCGCCGATTGATGGCACAGGATCAGATCCATTGCGGCAAGGTTTGTCGTATTCCGCTCTTCCATCCTGGCCCAAGCCAGGATCCCTCTTGTTGGAGTCGGACAAGAAGAAATGAAGGGCTGCTCAACTCCGAGGGGCAAGTGAAAACCTCGAAGCTAAGTTTCAGGACGGGTGTCCGGGTTTTTATCAAAAAATTGGGTCATAACCCCGTCCTACCGCTGCGCAGAAGCAATCCAGTAGAGTGGGGAGGATGCCAGCAAGGAGCCTTCACAGGGTCGTCAGCTCCTTTTCTTTTTCTGCCAGCAGCTCATCGATCTTCTTAATGTAGCGGTCAGTTAGTTTCTGGATGGCATCCTGCAAGCTTTTGGACTCATCTTCAGACAGCTCGCCGTTTTTCTCCCGCTTGCGCACCGAGTCGATGCCATCCCGCCGGATGTTGCGGATCGAGACTCGCCCCTCTTCGGCTAGCTTGGCCACCTGTTTGCTCAGCTCTTTGCGGCGCTCTTCCGTCAGGGGGGGAATGGTGAGCCGCACCACCTTGCCGTCGTTGCTGGGGGTTAGACCCAGGTCAGAGGCGACAATGGCCCGCTCAATGGCCGCCAGGGTCGAGGGATCAAAGGGCTGGATCAAGAGAGTGCTGGAGTCTGGCGTGGTGAGGCTGGCCAGGGCCTTCAGGGGAGTGGGCACGCCGTAGTACTCCACCTGAATGCGATCCAGCAGGCTGGAATTGGCCCGCCCGGTGCGTACCGTATTAAAGGAGCGCTGTGTGGCTTGCACAGCTTTGTTCATCAACTCCTCAATCTCAGCTAGCTCCACGGGGTTTTCCTCGCTTTCAAAACAGTTTCCAGACAGTCAGGCTTGGGCAGCCAACCTGGCCCCTCTACGGTGAGCCTGACCTCAATTCTACCGCCTTGTCTTAGGATCCCGTTCCCCAAAGCTGCACCTGCAGTCGGCGAATTTCTCGCCAGATGCCCCCCAGTGGGATGGTACGAGCTCAAAGCTTCCCCTAAACTGCTCTGCAGTTTACTGCACAACACAGGCACAACAAAGTTTTATGCTCTCTCGCCAAATTGGTTCTTCAACGGCCCTAGCCTGGCTGATCGGCAGCTTGAGTCTCCTGGGTTTTGGAGCGGCTGCGGCAGCCTTGGAGTTGCAGATTGTCTCCCCCAATGCTTATAAAGTGCCCTACCTGGGAATTGATGGTGTTTTCACTCTGGATACGTCCCTGGAACAATCGGCCAACGATCCGCGCAATCCAAAGCGGGTGAAGTTCGAGAAGATGGAGTTCTTCTCCTTCTACGCCGATCTGGAGGGGAAAAAGCCCCTGGCGGAAAATTGTCGCTACGCCTATCGGGGGGCTGCGCCGGATCCCTTCTACTACCCTGAGCGCTCCTTAAGTTCCATCTGGGATTTGTTTCAGTTGCAGCCTGGAGCAGACGCCAGTTGCGAGACCTTCACCTATGTGATTCTGCGGGCACCCCACGGGGATCCGGTGCACATGCACCTGCGCTACGGAGGCCGCAACAGCAGCTTCCAGGAACTTCTGAACATCAGCACTCTGCCGGAGGATCCTGCCAACTTCAACCCCTGGTGGAGCACCTACTGCGCGGAGGGGGTAACCGGCTGCGATTGATGGGCTGGGCGGCTCACAACTCCTGCCGGGCTTCCAGGGCACGGGCCAGGGTGACCTCGTCGGCGTATTCCAGCTCGGATCCCATGGGCAGGCCGAAGGCCAGGCGGGTCATGCGCAAGGTGGGGGCAACTGGCTTCAGGTAATCCTTGACCACGTGCATGGTCACCTCTCCCTCTACACTGGGGCTGAGGGCGAAGATCAGCTCCTGCGGTTTTTCCCGTGCCACCCGGGCCACCAGCTCGCGGATGTGCAGTTGGTCGGCCCCGATCCCGTTCATGGGGGAGATGAGGCCACCCAAAACGTGGTAAAGCCCCTTGAACTCGCGGGTGCGCTCCATCGCAATCAAGTCTTTGACGTCGGCCACCACGCACCACAGCAAGGGATCCCGCTGTGGCGAACGGCAAATCTCACAGGGATCCTCCGCTGACCAGTTGAAGCAGATGGAACAGTGCCGAACCGTCTGCTTGGCTTCCAGCAGGGCTTTGGCCAGGGCCTCGATCTCGCCGGCAGGCCGGTTGATCAAGTGGAGAGCTAGGCGCTGAGCGGTTTTGGAGCCAATGCCGGGCAGCCGTTGCAGCTCTTCGATGAGGCGAGCCAAGGGGCGAGTGTACATACAGAGTTAAGCAAGCGGGGTTAAGCAAGTGGGGCTCAACCCAGTCCCAACCCCGGCAGACTGATGTTTCCGGTCAGCTCTTCCATGCGTTTGCGCATCGTCTCGGCAGATTGGGTGTAGGCGTTCACCATCGCCGTCAGGAGCAAGTCCTCTACCACATCCACCGACTCCTGGAGAATCTGGGGATCCAGAGAGACTTTGAGAGGTTCTTGGTTGCCGTTTACCGTCACTTTCACCAGCCCATTGCCGGCTTCGCCGACGATCTCCATCTCCTCTAGCTCTTTTTGCAGCCTTTGAGCGCCATCGCGCACCTCTTGGGCTTTCTTGAGCGCTTCTTGGATTTTGCCGAAGGGGCCAAAGCCTCGAGTCATGGGATCCTCTCTTGGGTTATCCAGATACTGCTGTTCTACTCTACCCGTTTCCCCATCGCCGGTGAAAGCACTCGAAAGTTCAGGCCAGAAGTGCTCCGCACCGCTAAGGCGACCGGCCTTCCTTAGGTTGCCCTTAACTCTGGCAGATTATCCTCACAAGAGAAGCCGAAGATCGACCCAGAAACTCCATCTGCTCATCAGCGTTTGCTGTCCGGAGGTGCCATGGCCCAACTGTTGCAGGATCCCCGATCTCAAGTAGCCCAGCCCAGTTCAACTCGGGTGGAGCCTTCTCCCTGGCGTTGGCGGCGCTGGATCCCGGAGCGTTGGTATGTGCATTTGGGCCTGGTGCTGGCCTGCTTGGTTCTGGGATTTCCGGTGTTGTATGCCCTGATCGTGAGCACCCAGAACAATGCCGAGGTGTTCCGCTATCAATTGACCTTTGGCTCCTCTTTTGCCTTCAACTGGCATCAGGTGATGGTGGCGCGGCACCTGGGCCACTACATGGTCAACAGCACCATCGTGGCGGTGGCAATCACGGTGGGCAAGACGGTTTTGTCGCTGCTGGCCGGGCTGGCCTTTGTGTACTTCCGCTTTCCGGGCAAAGGGCTGGCCTTCGGCTTTGTGCTGATCACGCTGATGATGCCCACAGAAATCTTGATCATTGCCCTGCTGCGGTTGGTCACCAACTTGGGCTGGGGATCCACCTACTACGCTTTAATCGTGCCCTTTCTGGCCAGCGCCACGGCCACGTTTTTGTTCCGCCAGCATTTTTCCAACATTCCCCGCGAGCTGGCGGAGGCGGCCCAACTGGACGGGGCCAACCCGCTGCAATTTCTCACCCAGGTGCTGATCCCCTTGAGCTGGAACGCCATCGGGGCGCAGGCGGTGATTCACTTCGTTTACGCTTGGAATATGTACCTGTGGCCCCGCTTGATCGTGCAAGGCCGAGAGCGACAAGTGGTGCAGGTGGGGCTGCAATCCCTGCTCAATCTGGATAGCTCGGCCTCCTATGGCCCCATGATGCTGGGAGCGATCATCGCCAGTATCCCGCCGCTGCTGGTGTTTATTGCGCTGCAGAAGCCCTTCATGAGCGGGTTAGCCCTCAATCGCGACAAGTAAGCCCTTAGGTTCCCTTTCATGCCCAGAGATCTACGCCGTTTTATTGCTCTGCTGGAATCCCGTGGTCAGCTCCGCCGCATTTCGGCAGAAGTGGATCCGGATCTGGAAATTGCCGAGATTGCCGATCGCCTCTTGGCCTGCGGGGGGCCGGCGCTGCTGTTCGAGCGGGTGAAGGGATCCTCAATGCCGCTGCTCATCAACACCCTGGGCACGGTGGAGCGCATTTGCTGGGCTTTGGGAATGGAGCAGCCTCAGGATCTGGAGGAACTGGGGAAAAAGCTGGCCCTGCTTTACCAGCCGCGGCCACCGCGGAGCTTTGCCCAGGCGGTGGAGTTGGGACAAGCTCTGTTTAGCGTACTCAAAGCTAAACCCAGCCGGGATCTGCTTCCTCCCTGTCAGCAGGTGGTGCTGCGGGGAGAGGAAGTCGATCTCACCCAGTTGCCCCTGTTGCGGGTCTATCCCGGCGATGCCGGACGGGTGCTGACCTTGGGCCTGATGGTCACCAAAGACCCGGAAAACGGGATCCCCAACGTGGGGGTGTACCGCCTGCAGTTGCAAAGCCGCACCACCATGACGGTGCAATGGCTGTCGGTGCGGGGGGCAACTCGGCATCTGCGCAAGGCGGCGGCCCTGGGCCAAAAGCTGGAGGTGGCAGTGGCGGTGGGGGTGGATCCGGTGGTGATTTTGGCGGCGGCCACACCTCTGCCGGTGGATCTGTCGGAGTGGCTGTTTGCCGGTCTCTATGCCGGAGAAGGGTTGCACCTGGCCCAGTGCAAAACGGTGGATCTGCAGGTGCCGGCCCATGCTGAGATCGTTTTGGAGGGCACCATCACCCCTGGGGAAGTGGCCCCCGACGGGCCTGCCGGAGATCACATCGGCTACTATGGCCCCCGCAACGAGCAGGCTCCTCTGATTCGCTTCCACTGCCTGACCCACCGCCGGGATCCCATCTATCTCACCACCTTCAGCGGCAAGCCCCCCAAAGAGAACGACATGATGGCGCTGGCCCTGAACCGCATCTACACCCCCATCCTCAGGCAGCAGGTGCCGGAGATCGTGGATTTCTTCTTGCCGATGGAGGCGCTGGGCTACAAGGCCGCTATTCTTTCCATCGACAAAGCCTACCCCGGCCAAGCGCGGCGGGCAGCCCTGGCCTTCTGGAGCGCTTTGCCCCAATTCAGCTACACCAAGTTTGTGATCGTGGTGGACAAAGACATCAACGTCCGGGATCCACGGCAGGTGCTGTGGTGTCTGTGTTCGCGGGTGGATCCGCAGCGGGATGTGTTTATTCTGCCGGACAATCCCTTTGACACCTTGGACTTTGCCACCGAAAGACGGGGTCTGGGGGGCAAGATGGGCATTGATGCCACCACCAAGATCCCCCCGGAAACCGATGCTCCCTGGCGGGAGCCCCTTGCTCCAGATCCGGAGGTGGCCCGCTTGGTGGATCGCCGCTGGGCAGAATATGGCCTGGCGGATCTCGATGGGCAGCCGGCGGATCCCCGCCTGTTTGGATACGAGCTCTAGGCCCGCAGGGCCTCAATGGGATCCAGTTGCGCCGCTTTGCGGGCCGGGAAAATGCCGAAGACTAGCCCAATCCCAGTGGACAGGGAGAACGCCACTCCCACTGCCACCCCATCGACTTGGGTGGCCAAGGGGGTGAACACCTGCACCGCCACCAGCAGGCCGCTGCTGAGGAGGATCCCGAGCACCCCCCCGGTCACGGCAATGAAAATCGCTTCGGCGGCAAACTGCTGCAAAATCTGCCGGCTATCCGCCCCAATCGCCTTGCGCAGCCCGATTTCATGGGTGCGTTCCGCAACCGAGATAAGCATCACATTCATGATCCCCACCCCTCCCACCAGCAGGGAGAGGGCCGCCGTGCCCGTCAGCAGCACCCGCAGCAGGCTCAAAATCCTGGCCGACCCATCCAGGAGCACCTTTTGGTTGCGGATGATGAAGTCATCTTCTCCCACCAATTGGTGCCGCTGGCGCAGCAGGTTGCGGATTTGGAACTCGGCAGCAGACAGATCGGCTTCAGAGCGGGCCGAGACGAAAATCGCCGTCAGCTCTGTGCCGTAGGGGGAACGCCGCCCGACCAACCGATTGGCCACCACATCCACCGGCAGAAACACTCCGGCATCGCTGTTGCCAAACACCGTCGGCTTCGAGCGCAAAGTGCCGATTACCTCGAAGGGCAAGTTGTTCAGCAGGACGGTCTCCCCAATGGCAGCGGCGGGATCCAGGCCGAACAACTGGCTGGCGGCATCGCTGCCCAGCACCACCACCGGGCGCTGTTCCTCGATATCCGAGGGCAAGAGGAAGCGGCCTGCCTCGATCTCTAAGTTCAACACCGACAAATACTCCGGCCAAGTGCCGGTGGCCTCGTAGCGGCGATCCACTCCACCTCGCACCGCGCGCACATTGGTGCCCAGGCTGGGGACAGCTGCTGACACGGCAGGCACTTCCGCAGCAATGGCTCGCACATCCTCCAAAGTGAGGGGGCGGATGTTGCCGGCATCGACCAGGCCCAAGTTGGCCGAAAAGACGATCAGCAAGTTGGTGCCCAGAGAGCGAAATTGATCCACCGCCATCTCTTGGGCAGCATAGCCAAATCCGGCAATGGCCACCACCGCCGCATTGCCGATGAGGATCCCGAGCATGCTCAGCCCGGTGCGCAGGCGATGCCGTCGCACCATTTGCCAGGCCATTTTGGCCGCCGTTGCCAGGCTCATGGCTGTTGCTCCGCTCTTTTAATCAAAGTCTCTAGGTTCACCCCAGGAGGCAGGGCAGTAAAGACCCGATCCCCTGCCTGCAGACCAGAGAGGATTTGGGTAACTCCACCCTGAGTGATGCCCGTTTCCACGCGGCGATAGACAGGTTGCCGGCTTTGGGGATCCAGCAGGAGCACGCCTTCCTGGCTTTCCTCCCGGAGGATAGCCACTGAGGGCACCGTCAGAGCCTGAGGCTGGGGATCCCCGATGAAATCCACCGAAACATTCATGCCGGTGCGCAAAAAGTCGGCCCCAGGCTCCGGTTCAACGAAGACCCGAAAGACGGTTACCTCTCGCACCACCACCGTAGCGGGTGCAATCCGCTTCACCCGCCCCTGCACCAGGCGGTCGGGGTAGGCCAGGGAGCGGATCTCCACCGGCTGGCCCACCCGCACCTGGGCAATTTGGGCTTCTGGCACTTCTGCCCGCACCTCAATTCCCTGAGCCAGCGCCAAAATGGAACTGGAAGAAGCTGCGGTGGCATCGGAAGCTGCTGTTGTGGGAGCTACAAAGGATCCCACCTCGGCAAAGCGCTGCACCACCACACCGGAAAAGGGGGCGCGGACTTCGGTGTCAGCCAACCGGGATTGCCGTTGGGCCAGCTCGGCTTGTGCCTGGGCAATTTGGGCTTGAATTTGCTGTAGGGTTTCCGGGCGGCTCCCCAGTTGCAATCGCTCCAACTCCTGTTGAGCAGCTCGCAAATCCGCTTGCGCTTGTTCCAGGCGGGCCGAGCGTTGATCCAGCTCGCTGCGGGCTACCACCCCCGCCTGCACCAGGGCCTGGATGCGCTCTAACTCCCTCTGAGCCAAGTCCACCTGCGACCGGGCAGCATCCACCCTGGCCTGGGCCGCCGCGATCACCTGGGGGCGCTCTCCGGCCTGTTGCTCCGCTAGACGGGCTTGCAGCTCTTGAATGCGGGCTTGGGCTTGGCGAATGCCACTGGCGAGATCGCCGTAGTCCATCCGGGCCAATAACTGCCCTGCCACCACTTCATCTCCCTGATCCACCAACAGTTCCGCCAGGCGACCCGACTCGCGAGGGCTGACATTCACCTGGCGGAGCGGCTGCACCTGGCCGCTCACCCGCAGGCGTTGGGTCAGATCCACCACTTGAACCGGTACCGTCAATCTTTCCAGCCGTTCTGCCCTCTGCTGCTGCAGCTGACGCTGGATCAGGAGACCGCTGCCCCCTAGGCCGGCCAACAGCAAGCCCAAGAGCATCCAACCGAAGGGAAATCTCTTGGGGCGGGGTTTGCTCTGGGGCAGAGGCTGATCTGCAGGCCTGGGAGTAGACAGGGA
The DNA here is from genome assembly GCF_054060415.1 of Thermostichus sp. OS-CIW-32. Lineage (NCBI taxonomy): Bacteria > Bacillati > Cyanobacteriota > Cyanophyceae > Thermostichales > Thermostichaceae > Thermostichus > Thermostichus sp. OS-CIW-32. Next base: position 34,092 of record NZ_JBSSDD010000013.1, read on the forward strand.
TCCCGTCTTGGGCTCATCGGTGTGCAGGATCACAAAAGTCTCCCGTTTGTAACAAAAGCTTTATCTTTGTCTAGCCTATTGGAAAAATGGGGGAAGCGTAAACACGGTTTCCCGCCTCTTGAGGTCTATTTGGCCAGCTCTGTACAAAAAACAGGGACGATTGCTACGATGATTGACTGCCGGTAGCGCGGGAAAGCCATGAACGTTCGCATCAACGCTGAGGAGATCATCCGCTCCATTGAAGCTGCCCAGATGAAGTCGGATCTGCCGGAGATTCGGGTTGGCGATCAGGTACGGGTGGGAGTTCGCATCCAAGAGGGGGGCAAAGAGCGGGTGCAAGCCTTTGAGGGCACGGTCATTGCCATGCGCCACTCCGGTATCAACCGCACCATTACGGTGCGCAAGGTTTTCCAAGGGATCGGTGTGGAGCGGGTTTTCCTCATTCACTCCCCGCGCATCGAGTCGATTCAGGTGCTGCGGCGGGGTAAAGTGCGTCGGGCCAAGCTGTTCTATTTGCGGGATCGGGTGGGCAAAGCCACTCGTATCAAGGCCAAGACAGAGAGTGCGGATAGCAAGGAACAGCTTCTTTGAAAATTAGGTGTACCTGCTACACTGGGTAAGCGGGTGTAACCTTTGGCCAATGCGTCCTTAGTTCAGTTGGTAGAACGTCGGTCTCCAAAACCGGATGTCGGGGGTTCGAGTCCTCCAGGGCGCGCTAACCATCAGACCCCCTGCGGCGATGGCTTCAGGTGGGGACACCCCATCCAAGGTGGTTTTTGCAGCCATGAAGTCCGTCAGTGTACCCAACCTACTCCCTGCGCTGCTGCTGGGGCTGCTGTTTTGGCTAGGGATCCCTATCTGGCCTGGATCGGGTGTGGTGGCAACGGCGGCGAGCCACAAGGTGGATCGCCAGATCGATCGACTGTTTGAGGAAGCCTTTGCGGCTACTCAGAGGGGAGATTTTGCCCAGGCGGAAGCCCTGTGGACTCAACTGTTGCAGATCCAGCCGGACAACCCGGCCCTGTGGAGCAACCGGGGCAATGCCCGTGTCAGCCAGCACCAACTGCAGGCAGCTCTGGAGGATTACGCTGAGGCCATTCGTTTGGCCCCTGAGGCGCCGGATCCCTATCTCAACCGAGGGGCTGCTTTGGAGGGGTTGGGGCGGTGGCAGGAGGCGATTGCAGACTACGAACGAGTGTTGCAGTTGGATCCCAACGATGCGGCAGCCTACAACAACCGCGGCAATGCGGAAGCAGGGCTGGGCCAATGGCAACAGGCCTTGGCTGACTACCGCCGCGCCACAGAATTGGCTCCCGACTACGCCTTCGCTCAGGCCAACTATGCTTTGAGCCTCTACCAGGTGGGTGAAACAGAAGCTGCTCTGCGCTTGATGCGGGCTCTGGTGCGCAAGTACCCGAAGTTTCCGGATATGCGGGCTGCTCTCAGCGCCATCCTTTGGGTGCAGGGTCGGCAAGGAGAGGCCGAAAGTCATTGGGTGGCTGTGCAAGGGCTGGATCCCCGCTACGCCGACCTGGAATGGGTGAAAACCGTCCGCCGTTGGCCACCGGCAATGGTGGCAGCTCTGGAGCGTTTCCTTTCTCTCAAGTAGTGAGGCTTACGATTGCGGCGGAGGCACTCTGGGTCTTGACTCTGCGCATTGACGAAACGGTTGCTGGGGATCCCCGCAGCTAGAGCCTCAGGTTACATCCTGGCTGGGGGGATGGAGATTGCTAGATTGGGATCAAGCCGAGGGCGGATTCCGGCAGCAGGCTTAACCCAGAGCCAAGAGAGCGCAGAGGGATCCCAAAGGCTTTCAGCGAGCTGTGAAAAAAACTGTGTAAAGGATTGCTTCCTGCGACACCTTTTCGCCTTCTTCTTCGTCTGTTTCAGTCCTATCGCGGCGCGTGGTATCAACGTGAGTGCAATGGCTTGTTTCTCTCGCTCTTCTTCCTTCTTCCCTGATGGGAGAGGGAGGCTGCGAAATCACTGGAGCTGGGCAGGGCTGTTGCTCATGGTTCTGCAGATTGGGCAACCTGCCGTCGCTCAGACGGAAACCCGAGTTTGGAGCGGAACCGGCCAAATTTTGAGCGGCCAGGGGCAGGGGGCGACGGTGCAATTGATCTTGGAAACGGGTGGCGGGCGTATCTGGAGCCAATCGGGGCCGGCTTTGGATGCACCCTTTTCCGGCGGCCATATTTCGGTAACCAGCGGTGATGGCACCTGGCAAATTCAATCGCAAGGGGATCAGTTGTTGGTCACCTTTTACCGCGGCGAGCAGATCATCCGCTGGCAACTGCGGCCCATGGGCGAGATCCCCAGCTCTTCTCCTTCTGCGCCATCCAGCTCCCTGAGCAGTGACTCCGCCCAGCCCGTAGCGCTGCCCGTCCAAGAGCTGGTGATTCCAGTACTGAAGAATTTGCCCGGTACCCCCTGAGGGATCCCTGCCCCGCCGGTTCTCGACCCATGAAACCTGGTGCGTTGGCCGCTGGGGCTATCAAACCTGTGGCCACTGGAATGGGCTGGGATGATTTTGGGGGCGGTGGGCCTGGGGATCCTATCCCATCGGCAGTTAGCCCGCCCGTTGTTTAGCTGAGCAGCGGGACACAGGGCAGGGGCAGTTGGGCCGCTGCCGCCGCATCCAGCAACCACAGCAGCCGTCCTCTGGGGTTTACGCGCTGGCAGGGTAGGTGGGCCTCGGTGGTCAGCGCCTCTTTCACGATGGGGGCTTTGTTTGCTCCAGTTACCAGGAACACCACCTGGGCTGCTTGGTTCAGAACAGGATAGGTCAAGGTTAGACGCGGCTCCTGCCCTTTTTGCCCCACTGTCACCCAGCGGTGCTGCACCTGCAGAGCGGCTGTGTCGGGAAACAAGGAAGCTGTGTGGCCATCTTCCCCCACTCCCAGCCATACCAGGTCGAGAGAAGGGCACTCTGTACCGAAAATCTGCCGCAGGGTCGCCTCGTATTCGGCAGCATCGCGAAGGGGATCCCCCGCTTGGGTGGGCATAGGGAAAACTTGAGCCGCCGGGATCCCGATCTGCTCCAGCAAGGTTTCCCGCACCATACGGTAGTTGCTCTCAGGGTGATCCGGGGGAACATAGCGCTCATCCCCCCAGAACAGCCAGGTTTGTTGCCAAGGGATCCCTGGGGTTTGGGCCAGGGCAGCATACAGCTTCTTGGGGGTGCTTCCCCCGGCCAAGACCACCGTAAAGCGTCCCCGCTCGCGAATGGCAGCGGCTGACCGAGCTTGCCAAATCTCGATGGCCCGTTGGATCAGGACGGATCCCTCTGGAAAGATCTCCAACTGGAATCCCTGCATACACCGAAGCCCTACTGCCGACCTATGCTGGGTCAGCCGACCTGCACCAACACTTTACCGAAGGGATCCCCTAAGCGGGGCAAACACTAGGAAGCCACCGCCAGCTCTTTGGCTTCTGCCCGAATTTGCTCGTAGAGGGCGCGCAGCTTCAGGCCCACGATGATCTGAATCAGACCAGAGCCATTGCGGGATCCCGGGTATTCCGGGTGCTTGCGCAACAGTTCCGTCAGCTCGCCATAGTAGCGGGTGGACAAGTTGCTCAGGTGGTTCTCGATGTAGATGACCTCTTCCAGCTTGTCGAAGGTGCCGTCGATCTCCAGAATCGAAACCGGGTGCTCGAAGTAGGTGGAAGGGCCATAGTGGAGGCGGATCCCTGGATAGGAACAAGTCAGCTTTTTGCCGCAGGGGATCCAATCAATGGTGGAGCCTTCGTCAAAGAGATAAACATGGTCGAAGTACTTCACCCCTTCCCGCTGGATCAGCCGCACCCGCAGTACTTTGTGCTCTGGATCCAGCTCCGGCAACAACTGGGTAGGCAAAACCTCAATGACGGCATCGGCGTACTGCTTCTGCACATCGACATAGGCTTCAAAGTCCGGGCGGCGAGCCTCGATTGAGCGCAACACATCTTCGTAGGTGTGGCCCCGCTCCGCCATGTCCCGCTTCACTTTCCAAGCAATCTTGATCTCCGGCGCCAGATCCAAGTACACCTTAAAGTCCAGCAGCTCGCGCACCCGCTCGTCATACATGGGATGCAGCCCCTCCAGGACGATGATGCGGTTGGGCTCCACCAGCTCCGGTGGGTCAATCAGCCCCGTCTCGTGGTTGTAGATGGGCTTCATCACACTTTGGCCGTTCTTAAGCGCCTTGGCCTGCTCGTACATCAGGTCGAAGTTGTTGGCGCGGGGATCCAGCGCCGTGATGCCCTTCTCTTTGCGCTGGTAGCGATCCAAGGAGTGATAGTCATCCAGACAGATGGTGGTAATCAGATCCCGGCCAAATAGATCCCCCAGCCGGCGTAAAAAGGTGGACTTGCCACAGCCAGAATCTCCGGCGACACCAATCATCACAACACGATCAGGACTGCTTGCCATGGGAACTCCTTGGGGACGGGCAGGGCAAAACTGAGAAAAAGGCTCTAGAAAGTTACCAACTGTTACGGTCTTGCATGATACCAAATAAAGCCGTTACATCACAAGCCGCTGGCAGGCCAGAGAGGTGGGCACCCTAAGCAACAATTTAACAAAAAATCCATATTTTTGGCCGATGAGCTTGGCCGGGATTATTTTTCCGGGGTTGCCGCTCTCAGGACGGCCTGGGGGGCTGGCGAAGGTCGTCTGCTTCTCCTCTGACAAGTTCCATTTGAGCAGCCGGGCTGCTGTGGTGTTTGCTATTTTGCTATATGTAAACTTATTTCCTCCCAGTGCCAGGAGCAGATCGCAGGTATGGTTGCCAGCGCAGAAAAGCGAGAGGTTGTCGTCAATCTGTATCGTCCCAACGCACCGTTGATCGGCCACTGCGTGGAGACCTACTCCATTGTCGGTGAAGGAGCACCCGGACTGACTAAGCACATTGTGCTCAGCTTGCCGGATCCCAACTACCGCTACCTAGAAGGGCAAAGCGTTGGCATTATCCCTCCTGGCGAAGATGCCAAGGGCAAGCCCCACAAGCCCCGCCTCTACTCGATTGCTTCCACCCGCTTTGGCGATGATGGCGAGGGGCGCACCGTCTCTTTGAGTGTGAAGCGGGCTGAATATGTCGATAGAGAGACAGGCCAGCCGGGGGTGGGGGTCTGCTCCGGCTTCCTCACCGATTTGAAGGCGGGCGACGAGGTGATGATCACGGGGCCATCGGGGAAAACCTTCCTGTTGCCTGAAGATGAGAATGCCAACCTGATCTTGATCGCCACCGGCACCGGCATTGCCCCTTTTCGCGCCTTCATCAAGCACCTGTTTGAAGAGGATCCCAACTATCAGGGCAAGATCTGGCTGTTCTTTGGGGTGCCCACCACCTCCACCTTGCTCTACCACGGGGATCTGGAGGCTTGGAAAGCCCAGTACGGGGATCGCTTCCGCGTCGATTACGCCATCAGCCGCGAGCAACAGACCCCCGATGGCAAGAAAATGTACGTGCAAAACCGCATGGCCGAATACGGTGCCGAGCTGTGGGACATGCTCCAGAAGCCTAACACCTACACCTACATCTGCGGCCTCAAGGGGATGGAGGACGGGATCAACAACGTCATGGGGCCTTTGGCGGAACAAGCCGGTCAGGATTGGAGCAAGTTCCAGAAGGAGCTGAAGAAGGCGGACAGGTGGCACGAAGAAACCTACTGATCTCTGCTTGTCGGGTTTTCAGAGCCAAAGGGATCCCGCTCCTCTGCAAGGTGCCGGATGAGGCTATCCGTACCGTGTGGTCGATGGGCAATAGTTTGTGGCACAGGCTGGGCAGCTAGGGGACAAGAATGTGGTGCAGGAGCTCCTTTCCCGAAGTGCTTCGTGAAACTCGTGACCAGAGCCTTGCCCGAGAGCTGTGCTCCGCCGGCGCGATTGGCGTGGGGAGTATGTCAAAATGCTTCTATCTCCCAGCGTGAGCGCTTTTTTCCCAGGAGCATCGAACCGTGGACGCGCGCTACAATCCCCAGGCCATCGAGAGCAAGTGGCAAGCCCACTGGCGTGAAATCGGGCTGGATCGCACCCCAGAGCTGAAGGACGGGAGCCGCAAATTCTATGCTCTGTCCATGTTCCCCTATCCCAGCGGCAACCTGCACATGGGGCATGTGCGCAATTACACCATCACCGATGTGATTGCCCGCCACAAGCGAATGCAGGGATACGCGGTGTTGCACCCGATGGGCTGGGATGCCTTTGGCCTGCCGGCGGAGAATGCCGCCATCGACCGGGGGATCCCACCGGCCAAGTGGACCTACCAAAACATTGCCCAGATGCGGGATCAGTTGCAGCGGTTGGGCCTGTCCTACGACTGGGAGCGGGAGATTACCAGTTGTTCGCCGGACTACTACAAGTGGACGCAGTGGATCTTCCTGCAATTTTTGCAGGCGGGCTTGGCCTACCAGAAAGAGGCGGCGGTGAACTGGGATCCGGTGGATCAGACGGTGTTGGCCAACGAGCAGGTGGATGCGGAGGGGCGTTCCTGGAGATCCGGCGCCCTGGTGGAAAAGCGCATGCTCAAGCAGTGGTTTTTCAAAATCACCGCCTATGCCGACCAACTGCTGGCGGATCTGGAAAAGCTCTCCGGCTGGCCGGAGCGGGTGCGCACCATGCAGGAGAACTGGATCGGCCAATCGGTGGGGGCTAAGGTGATTTTCAAAACCGAGGCAGGGGACGAGCTGGCAGTGTTCACCACCCGGCCCGATACCCTCTGGGGGGCCACCTTCATGGTGATGTCGCCGGAGCACCCCTTGGTGGACAAGCTCACCACCGCCGAGCAACTGCAGGCCGTCAGAGCCTATCAAGCCCAGGCCGCTGCCCGCAGCGAGATCGAGCGCAGCGCCGAAGACCGGGAAAAGACAGGGGTTTGGACGGGATCCTACGCCATCAACCCCGTTAACCAAGAGCGGATCCCCATCTGGATTGCCGACTATGTGTTGATGGGCTACGGGACGGGGGCCATCATGGCTGTGCCTGCCCACGACCAGCGGGATTTCGAGTTTGCCCGCAAGTTCGGCCTGCCCATCAAGCGGGTGGTGCAGCCGCCGGAGGGTTCTCCGGCCTCAGCGGATCGCGCCAGCGGGACGGAGTCCTCAGAACTGCAGGCTGCCTGGACGGGGGAAGGGGTGATGATCAACTCTGGCCCCCTAGACGGGATCCCGGTGGGCAAAGGCCCAGGGCAAAGCGTGGAAAGAGCCATCGCCTGGCTGGAAGCCCAGGGGCTGGGGGAAAAGCAGATCAACTACCGCCTGCGGGATTGGCTGATCTCGCGGCAGCGCTACTGGGGTTGTCCCATCCCGGTGATCCATTGTCCCCACTGTGGCATTGTGCCGGTGCCGGAGAAGGATCTGCCGGTGCTCTTGCCGGAGGATGTGGAGCTGACGGGGCGAGGGGGATCCCCGTTGGCCCAGTTGGAGGACTGGGTGAAGGTGAAGTGCCCCACCTGTGGCGCGGAGGCTCGCCGGGAAACCGATACCATGGACACCTTCATCTGCTCGTCGTGGTACTTCCTGCGCTTCAGCGATGCCCGCAACGACCGAGAGATCTTCCGCAAAGACCGGGTGAACGCCTGGCTGCCGGTGGATCAGTATGTGGGTGGCATTGAGCACGCCATCCTGCACCTGCTCTACTCCCGCTTTTTTACCAAGGTGTTGCGGGATCGGGGGCTGCTGGATTTTGACGAGCCGTTCTCGCGTCTGCTCACCCAGGGGATGGTGCAAGGGCGCACCTACTACAACCCCAACAAGTCCGGCAAGGATCGCTGGATCCCGGCAGCTCTGGTGAAGGATCCCAACGACCCGCGGGATCCGGAAACGGGCGAGCCCCTGCAAGTTATCTACGCTACCATGTCCAAGTCCAAGGGCAACGGCGTGGATCCCGAGGAGGTGCTGGCCCACTACGGGGCGGATACGGCCCGCATGTTTATCTTGTTCAAGGCCCCGCCGGAGAAGGATCTGGAGTGGGACGATGCCGATGTGGAGGGGCAATTTCGCTTTCTCAACCGCGTCTGGCGGCAGGTGTACGAGTTTGTCGTTCGCGGTGGCGGGACGGAGTCCTGGCGGGGCAGGGTCTCAGAGCTGTTGCCGGCCAAGGTCGAGGTGGGATCCCTGACCAAGGCGGAAAAAGATCTGCGCCGGGCCATCCACACCGCCATCAAGGAAGTCAGCGAAGATCTGGAAAACGATTATCAATTCAACACCGCCATTGCCGAGCTGATGAAGCTGAGCAATGCTCTGGGGGAGGCCGGGATCCCGGATTCGCCGGTCTATGCAGAGGGGATCGGCACGCTGGTGTTGCTGATGGCGCCTTTTGCCCCCCATATTGCGGAGGAGCTGTGGCAGGCGCTGGGGGGCGCAGACTCGGTGCATCGGCAGTCTTGGCCCAGCTATGACCCGGCAGCGCTGGTGGCCGACACGGTGACCATTGTGATTCAGGTGAACGGCAAATTGCGCGGCTCGTTTGAGGCCCCTGCCGAGGTAACGCCGGAGGAGCAGGAACAGTTGGCCCTTCGGTCAGAAGCAGCGCAGAAATACCTGGAGGGGGCAACACCCAAAAAAGTGGTGGTGGTGCCGAAAAAGCTGGTTAACTTTGTCCTCTAACGGCGGGCCTGGCCAAAATGTTCCGCACTGCTGACACGAACGGGATCGGGGCTTTCACTCGGCGTGGCAGCTCATCGACTTTCCAGGATCGGGCTATGCTGGACTGAGGACTACACCCATCTCCCTGTTGCTATGCGAGACCTTCTGCGCGACATCCTTCGGGACTGCTCTGGCTTTGTGGAACTGCGCTACCACGGCAAGGTGTTTCGCAGCATCACTGCCGAGAAGGGCCGCCTTGAGCGCACCGCGGTTCGTCGCCGTTCCGGAGTGGGGGTGCGGGTGTTGGAGGCCGGCACTTGGGGCTTTGCTGCCACCGGGGATCCCTCGCCGGCTGCCATTCGGGAGGCCATCGCTGAAGCTCGCCGTGCCGCCCAAGCCAGCGCCGACTACCGCAAACAAAAGCTGGGATCCCTGCCCAGTGTGCGGCTGGCCCAAGGGGAGTTCTGCGAGCCCGGTGTGGAGGAGGTGTTGAACAAACCGCTGGAGGCGAAGATCCAGTTGGCTCTGGAAACCGAGGCACAGGCCCGGCAGGCCTCTCGCCAAATTAGCTCCGCCAGTTGCACCTACAACGAGATCTACGAGGAAAAAGCCATTGTCACCACCGATGGGGCGGATGTGGCCTTTCGTCTGGTGCGCCCCGAGCTGCGAGTTCAGGCGGTGGCCGAAGCTGCCGGCCAGCTCAGCAGTGGCTCCGAGGCCATTGGGGTAACAGGGGGATGGGATTGCCTGTTCCGCTCGCATCCCTTGCAGATGGCGGAAAAGGCGGCTGCTACCGCGGTTGATTTATTGTCCGCAGGCTACGCAGAAGGGGGATGGGCCACGGTTATTCTGTCGCCTTCCATCGTGGGGCTGTTGGTGCACGAGGCCATTGGCCACACGGTCGAGGCGGATTTTGTCCTGGCGGGTTCTGTGGCTGCCGGCAAGCTGGGGCAGCGGGTGGCCAGCGACTGGGTTACTCTCAAAGACTCCGGCCATTCGGAGTTTATGCCAGGGGCAGGGGGAACCCTTCCTGTGGACGACGAGGGCGTTCCTACCCAAAGCACCACCATCATCCAAAACGGCATTCTGGTCAGCTATCTCCACAACCGCGAAACTGCCGCCCACTTTGGGGTGGAGCCCACCGGCAATGCCCGCGCCTGGGAATACGCCGATGAGCCTTTGATCCGCATGCGCAACACCTTCATCGAGCCCGGATCCCAAACGCTAGAAGAAATCATCGCCAGCACTCCCGATGGCTACTTCCTGGATGGGGCCAGGAACGGGCAGGCGGACTCCACCGGCGAGTTTATGTTTGGCGTGGAGCGGGCCTACCGCATTCGCGATGGCAAGCTGGCGGAGTTGCTGCGCGGTGTCACCATCACCGGCAATGCTTTTGAGGTGCTGCAATCGGTGGATGCCGTCTCGCGGGACTTCCTGTGGGATTTGGGATCCGGCCATTGCGGCAAGGGTCAACCGGCCAAGGTGGATGCAGGCGGCCCCTACATTCGCTGTCGGGCCATTGTGGGCGGACAGCAACCTGTGTAGTTATTCCCTTGGCGCTCCACAGCTAGCCCAGAGGTGAAGCCTACAGCTCGCTCTGTAAAGGGGACTGGCAGGCCAGCTCCAGGACTACCGAAAGCTGCTGGCCAGGAGCTACACAGAAACTCTGTCCTGCCGGCACGACTGACCGTGGGGGAGTTCACAGAACAGCCAATCCGTCCGCAAAAATTAGGGATCCCCTCACCTGCGGGGATCCCAGATGGGGTACTGGATCAAACCTTAGCGAGGGAAAACCACCTGGGCTCGCAACTCGCCCGGCGGGTTGGCCTGCGTGTGAATGTTGATGTAGTAAGCTCCGGCCAAAAAGCTGGAGACTTGCTCAGGGGTGAGGTTGGCTTCCAGTCGGAAATTCCCCGACTGATTGCCTGGATTCGGCAACATGTTCAAGACAAAGACCACCGGCCCTGTGGCCTGGGCGAAAGATTGTCCTGGCTGCGGCTGAGCAATGTGAATATGTCCAGGGCCAAAGTTAGCAATGGGTAGAAGTGGGGTTGTGAGATTTGTAAAGCTCCCCTGAACGGACAAGGTACGGGTGGTCTGATTCAAAGTGACAACGGCACTGCCGCTGGCGGAGCTGGGCACTGCTACTGGGGGAACCTCAGCACCTGGAGAAAGAGTCAAGGCGGCAGTGGACACCACGGCTCCCGGCGGAGCAGGAGGAGGGAGAACGGTAACTGAATCGCTGCCACCACCACAACCGCTGAGAAACAAGACAGCAACCAGGCAAAAGCCGCAAAAAGCCTCGAAAATTGAACGAGGCCGAAGGGCAAAACCGATCAACAACATGGAAAAAAGCTCCTCGGTCAGAGAACAGGCTAAATAAGGTACGTATCAGGCCAAGCTTCGGATTCATCTCTGGGTTTAAAAGACGGCGACATCACTGCTACCGAGAGACAAAAATCCCCACCCTGTGGGGGGCGGGGGATGGTGTAGACTGCACGCGGAGCAGAAATCTCTGACCGTACCCATTGGAAGGCATAGCCGGGGAGAGTGTTCACCAAGGCACTTTCCCCAACCTCCGTTCAGGATGGATCCGTTTATCCTCTGGCCGAGGCGGCCAAAGCAGAGTTCATGATCGGCCAGAACCAGTGGGGCCGCATCAGGATGACGGTGTCAATGACGTGGATGATGCCGTTATCGGCTTCGATGTCCGCTTGGATAACGGTGGCGTTGTTCACCTCGAACACATCCCCTTCAATGGTGAGATCGATGGGGGATCCCTCTACCGAGCCCACACTTTGGTACTTGGCCAAATCCGCCTTTTTCAGGCGACCGGGCACCACGTGGTAACACAAGATGCGGGTCAGTTGGGGGATGTTTTGCACCAGAGTGGTGATGGTGCCAGGGGGCAGCTTGGCAAAAGCCCCATCGGTGGGGGCAAAAACGGTAAAGGGGCCAGGGCTTTTGAGAGTGTCTACCAGGTTTGCCGCTTTAACGGCAGTTACCAAGGTGGAAAAGCCCTCAGCAGAGACGGCAATATCGACAATATCGGGCATGGCCGGGATCCTTTTGCTGTGAAGTTGTTGCTAACTGGATTGCTGCTCGAAAGGCTTTGGGATCATTAAAGTTGCCACGGGCTAGCGATAATTCTGATCCTGAATGTAGGCGAGACGGGCGGCTTCTCGGATCCCGTATTCCGGTCGAGTGAAGCGATTGAGTTGGCCCTCAAAATAACGGCGGTTCATCATCAAGTGCCGTGGATTTGGATCATCAAGGGGATACAAGAAAGCGGCCCTTCCCGCCTGAATCACGGCTGAGGTGACGTTGTACATGGAGCGCTGGAAGCTAACCCCCAATTGAATCAGCATGTCCTCTTCGCCGCGGCAATGCTTGCGATAATACTCCACCAAATACTGGGGCAAAAAGTGGTACATATCCTGGTGCAAGAGCGTGGGCGGGATCCCGGCGGTGCCCACCGGAAACTTATCGGCGTAGAGGATCCCGTAGTGGAAGTCCAACTGGTTGGTGGGAACTTCGTTGGCCTGGGCGTTGTAGGACTTAGTGCCGCGGAAAGGAGAGGTGCGATAAAACACGGCCTCTACATAGGGGAAGGCAGCCTCATATAGCCAGGTGAATCCTTTGGATTTGGGCACAATATCGTACCATTCTCCCCGAATACGCACGCGGTGGTAGATGGGTCGTCCGGCAATGGCGAAGATCCCGTTGACCAGAAAGTTCATCGCCTCCGGCACGCTGGTAATTTTGCCTTCATCGTAGAGATCGCTCATCTCAAAAAAGACCGGAGCCATCACCTCCCAAAACAGGCCCAACACCGAGTACATGGTGGCCTGGCGGCACAGCTCCAAGAACATATCAGGGAAGAGCTTGTATAGCCCCATCAACAAGGGGTTGCCCTGGCAATAGGCGCGGATGGCGCGGTCGGCATTTTGCTTGTATTCTTCGGAATCCATGTAGGGATCCAGCAAGCCCCCCATATCCCGGTGCCAGAGCATGGCCCGCATACATTCTTCGGCAAATTCCATGTTGATGCGGTCATGCCAGAGGTGATGCAAAATCCTGGGCAGCTTGCGCTTCAGCTCCCCCTTTTCCATAAACTCCAGCAGCTCGGGATGGGCCGTAGCCTGGCCTCGCCAAATGCGCAAATCCGCGTTATCCCCCGCGTAGTGGTTGGCCAGCTTCAGATACTCTTCAGGAATGATGAACTTGAAAAAAGGCAAGGGATCCACAAACACCTGCTCGGCAATGTAGAGCAGATCCCGCCAGTAGAAATCCATTGGCACGGCATAGGCTTTGTAGAGGCCGATAATTTGCATCAGGTTTTCCGGCGTATCTGGCAGCATGGATCCCCCTGCCTCCAGGCGGTGGACTATATCCGCAAAAGGATGGGTAGAAGGGGGCAGCTTGCGGGCTGTGAGGGTTGTCGTCATAGAAGAAGTCTCCAACTCTTCAAAAGTTCTGGCTCCTTGAGGTCATTCCCTGGGATCTCAATTCCTGGAAGTTTCCCGATTGCCTTGATCTGCTCCAGAGAAGGCAGCCCAGCTCCCTAGGGAGAATCGGCAAGATCGCCAGCCGAGGCCAGGATAAGCGTTTGCGCTTGAGCCACCTGGGTGGATAGGGTAAACGCCAAGGGTTGTGGCCATTTCACCAGGCTCATGGGCTGGATCCCAAACCAAACGATCAAGGCCGTCAAAATCAGCCCCGGGATCCGCTCCCAGCCATGCACGCGCGGGTAGTAGGCGGTGCGGTTGTCCAACCTGCCAAAGCAGGTGCGGTTCAGCAAAATCACGAAGTACACCGCCGTCAAGCCGGTGCCACAGATGCTGATCAAAGTCGGCAAAGGAAAATCCTGATAGCTGCCCTGGAAGATCAAAAACTCCGCCACAAAGCCCACCAGGCCAGGGATCCCGGCGCTGGCCATCCCCCCCAAGATGAGCAGGGCGCTCACTGTGGGCAAGCCTCGCAAGGGGTTGAGCAGGCCGTTGAGTACGTTCAGATCCCGCGTTCCCACTTTGCGCTCCACCAAGCCCACCAGATCAAACAGCAGCGCCAAGATGAGACCATGGGAGACCATCTGCACCATCGCCCCGGTCAGGCTAATGGGGGTGGCTGCCGCCATGCCCAGCAAGATGTAGCCCATGTGGCCAATGGAGCTGTAGGCCACCATGCGCTTGATGTCTTTTTGGGCGATGGCTGCCAAAGCCCCGGCCAACACGGCAATGGCTCCCCACCAGGCTAGGATCCCGCCCAGGTCGGCCCAAGCTTGGGGAAACAACTGCAGCCCAAAGCGAAACAGACCGTACGTGCCTAACTTGGAGAGGATCCCTCCCAGGAGGATAGCCACTGGCGGCGACGACTCCCCGTATGCATCAGGCAACCAGGTGTGGAAGGGGATCAGCGGCATCTTAATGCCGAAAGCCACGATCAAGGCCAACAGCGTCAAGGTCTGGGCAACAGGGCTGAGAGAGGTGATGCGGATCTCCAGCAGCTCAAAGCTATGGGGATCCCCCAGCCAGTAGATGGCCAAAAAGGCCCCCAACAGAAAGATGGCGGAAACGGCGGTGTAAATCAAAAACTTGATGGCAGCATAATCCCGCTTGGGGCTGCCCCAAATGGAGATGAGCAGGTAGATCGGGATCAGCACCAGCTCGTAAAACAAGAAGAACAAAAGCAGGTTCTGGGCAACAAAAGCCCCGTTGACCGACCCGCTCATGAACAAAATGCAGCCGTATAAGAGGTTGGGCCGCTTCACCTCTGGCTCAGCTGTCAGCACCGCAATCAGCGTGAGCAGCCCATTCAAAGCCACCATCAGCAGGGAAAACCCGTCCAGGCCCAGGGAGTAGCTCAGCCCAATTGCCGGGATCCAATCCCACCGCTGCACCCACTGCAGCCCTTCCGCTTGCAGGTCAAAGTTGGCAAACAGCAGCAGCGAGATCCCCAGCGGGATCCCGGCCAAGGCCACCGCCAGCTTTCGCCCCCCCAAGCCTAAGAACAGGAGCAGGGATCCCAAGATCGGCAACACAATCAAGGCACTCAGCATGGTCTTTTCCCTCTTTATCTAAGGACTCCGTCCCGCTACCTTGCCCAAGCCTAGAGAATCAGCCAGCCCAGCAGGGCCACCCCCACCACAATCGTCAGCACGTAGGCTTGCAACTGGCCAGAGGTGGTGTATTTCAAAACCTGTCCACCCGCCAATACCGCCAAGCTGGTCAAATTTACCAAGCCGTCTACCACATAGCGGTCGAACAAGGCTGTAACCTCAGAGATGATGCGTACCGCAAACACCACACTGGCCCGGTAGAGCTTGGGGGTGTAGAAGTCGTTGGCCAACAAATCCTGCCAGTCGGCCAAGAAGGCCCAGTCCACCGGCTGCCGCTGCGGACGCAGATACAGCCAGGCTCCCAAGGCAATGCCTGTCAAGCTGGATCCCGTCATTACCCCAACAGGGATCCCTTCCAGAGCGGGAATCAGACCTAGTGCCGCTAGGATCATGGGCATGTGCAGCGTTACCCCCATCATGGCGGTGCTGGGCAACATCATCGGCCAATGCACCTCTGGCGAGCGCTCGCTCATCTGCTGCGGTTTGCCCCCCCAGATCAGGCCAAACACCCGTGTCAGCCCTAGGGCCGTTACAGCATTGGTGACCAGCACGACTGCCGCCCACAACCCCTGCCCCGGTTGCACCAACTGCTGCCAGAGATCCGTCAGCACCCAAAAGGAGCCGAAGGGAGGCAAAGCGATGATTCCAGCCATCCCGGTCAAGAAGCACAGCCCCGAGATAGGGCGCCGCGACCACAGCCCGCCCAGGTAGCGCAAATCCTGGGTAATGCTGTTCCAGATCACCGTGCCCGGAGCCATCACCAACAGAGCCATGGCCGGAGCATAGGTCAGCAGCAACCCATAGGCTTGCTGGGGATGACCGGTGCCCACCGCCACAAAGATCAAGCCCATGTAGGCACTCACCAGATAAGACAAAGCTCGCTTGGCGTCGATCTGGGCCAAAGCCACCAGGGATCCCCCCACCGCTGTCAAGCCGCCGATGGTTAGCATCACCCTTAGCACTGTTGGGGAAAGCTCGTAGAGGGGTTGCAGGCGAATCAACACCCAGGCCCCTGTGCCCACCACCACCGCATTGCGCAAGATCGTCGAGGGGATCGGCCCTTCCATCGCCTCATCCAGCCACAGGTGCAGAGGAAATTGGGCACACTTGCCTACGGGGCCGGCCAGCAACCCCAGCCCTACCAGGGCCAGCAGGGTGGGATCCACAGTGACAGATCCTGCCTGCACCGCCTCTGCCCAGGCCGCCAAATCCTCAAACTCCCAGGAGCCGGTCAGGGGATAGATGGCGATTACCCCCATCAAGAGCAACAGGTCGCCGATGCGCTTGGTTAAAAAAGCATCCCGCGCTCCCGTCACCACCAGCGATTGGTTGAACCAAAAGCCCACCAACAGGTAAGTGCCCAGGGTCAAAATCTCCAGGATCACGTAGCTGAAAAAGAGGGAGTCGCACAAAGCCAAGGCACACATCCCCCCCTCAAACAGGCCCAGCAGGGAGAAAAACCGCGCCCAGCCCCAGTCCATTTCCATGTAGCCAAAGCCGTAGATCTGGGCCACCAGGTTCAGCCCCGTCACCACAGCGCAGGCCCCCAGAGTTACCGATGACACCTGCAGCGGCAGCTCTAACATCAGATCCCCCACCTGTAGCCAGGGCAACCGAATGACCTGCGCCGGCTGATCCCAAATCGCCACCAGCGCTCCCACACTGTGAAGGAAAGCCACTAAGGTCAGCAGGGCATTCAAATAACCTGCCGGACGTGGTCCCGTGCGCCGGGTGATTCCTGGGGACCAGATCAGCGCTCCCGCCCACGCCACCAAGGCGTAGAGGGGAATCAGCCATGCAGTTGTGACCAGCCCGTTCAAGCTCATAATCCTCCTTCGGCCAGGGATCTTGGCCAAACTGGAACACTTGCTGAGATCCTGTAAAAAATCTTAAGCAGCATCTTAGCTGCAAATTAGGATAGATAAAAATTGAACTTCTCGATGAGATCTATAGACAAAAGTCTATACCTTAGCAAGGGGCAACAGAGGTTACTCTCTTGTTGTCACCACCTCACTCTCTAAAGCGTAGATGGGAATAAACTCCTTGGGAACTCAGGATCCCCGGCTGCGCAGATACCGTGAATGGCTCTAGGACATCCCCGAAGTTCTGCTGCCCTACTTCCGGTCTTCGATAGGCTAACGCAAGCAGGATCCCATTCACCTCTTCATCCCAAGGCTACCATCGTAAGTCCCTGTGAAATTGCCAAGAAGATGAAGATTGAGAACAACGACCTAGAAGGGCGTTTTGACTTTAGGTTGCTTGACCTTCAGCTCGCGAATCCGTTTCAACATCTTCTGGAAATACTCCGCCAGGTAGTCCTCAAGAGAGGTCAGAGAGGCCAGTTCAATCCCCAGGGTTTCGCATACAGGCGTCATATCGGCGTGCATGGGTTCTTTGGCCGCGATCACCTCCACAAACGCCAGCCGGTCGGCAATGTTCCAGCTCCACTGAAAAAACTGCGCCACCTTGCGCGCCCCTCTCAGCAGTCCCAGCGGCATGGTGCTGACTTTGGCCTTTTTGCCGGAGAGCTGCTCGCACAAGGCAATGACTTCTCGAGCCGTCCAAGCCTTGGGCCCCACCAAGGGAAAGATTTGCTGCTTGGCAGCTTCTACAGTGAGAGCTCGCACCGCAAACCGGGCTGCATCTAGGGTGTCTAGGTAGGCCGTTGGCATGCCCTCGCCGGTTACCCAGACGATTTGTTCTTCCAAGATGGGGATGGCGTACTGGCCAATCAACCCCTGCATAAAGCCCGCTGGCCGGAAAATGGTGTAGGGCATCTGGGATCCGATCAAATACTTCTCAATGTGATGCTTGAAATTCATCAGGGGCACATTGGGATACTCGTGGTGGGCGCCCATGATGGAGAAAAAGATAAAATGCCCTACCTGGGCAGCCCGTGCCGCATTGATCAGGGCAACCTTGCCATCCCAGTCCACCTGACGGGCGCTGAGGGTGTCGGTCACCCGCACCGTAGCACAGTCGAGCACCGCCTCGATGTCTTCCATCGCGGAGTTGAGGGTGCTGGGCTGAAGCAGGTTTCCCACCTTCAGGTGAGCGCCCCATTCACTTAAGAAAGCAGCCTTTGCCGGATTTCGCACCAGACAGGTAACTTGGTGTCCCTCTTCGATGGCTCGGCGTACCACTTGACGGCCCAGCGTTCCCGTCGCCCCCACAACCAGCACGTTCATAAAATTATCATTTCTTAACCTTAGGCTTAGTCTATCAGACCAGCGCAACTCCCGACACAACCTTAGAGGCAGCAACAAACCAATGGGGATCCTCTGCCAAGCCGGCTTTGAGGGATCCCCAAAGTTGGGTACTGAAGCGTCTAGCTGGCCAGCTCGTTCATGCGTTGCGCCAGGGTAAAGTCCAGTTCTGTAATGCCCCCGGCATCGTGGGTGGTGAGATCCACCCGCACGCGGTTGTAGACATTGGTCCATTCGGGATGGTGCCCCATGCTCTCGGCCACCAAGGCCACACTGCTCATCCAGCCAAAGGCTTCGACAAAGGAGCGAAACTGAAATTGACGATGCAGCTTCCCATCCTGCAAAGACCAGCCCGGCAGATTTTCCAGCTTGGCTTGGATCTCGGCTTCACTGAGTTTGACAGGTCTGGACATGGGCTTTCCCTCCAGTCTTTGCCACCGCTTTCATCAAAAGAGCAACTGAGAGCGGATCCCAGCTTATTTACAAAACTTCATAACCTTTTGGTTCTGCCACGCCAGCGGCGCCGAGGGGTTTGTACAGCCAGTAGCCTTGCACGGAGAAATGGGCCCGCTTGTAGAAATTGAGGGCAGCCTGGTTATGGCGATAAACCTGCAGGGTGATGGCCGCCAGCTGCTGCTGGGATCCCCAGCGTTCCACCTGTTGCATCAAAGCTCTGCCCAGGCCCTGCCGGCGATGGGCGGGATCCACCCAGAGCAGAAAAATGTAGGCTACCCGCCGATGGGTGGCTTGATCGGTGGAGATGCCGGCCCAAACACAGCCCACCGGCTCTGCAGTTTCTTCTTTCAAGATCCACCAGCAGGGGGTGCGGGGTGGGTCGAAGAGGCGATCCAGCGTCTCTTCTAGGTGATCCCAGTTGCTTTGCTCTGGAAAAGATTCCTGCAACGTGGCCTGCAATCCTCGTCGCACCCAGGGCCGATCCCAGGCTGAACCGATGCGCCAACGATAACCCACAGGCAGAGGGATCCCTTGTTCAGCCATCCTCAGGCATTTGCAGAAAGGGCCACAGGCGTCGCTTCTTCTAGAGGGGCAGGCTGGGCCATATCCTCCGGCAGAAACGAGCGAATGCTCACCACCACCAGGGTAAACAGAAACACCAGCAGGATGAGAGCGGGAAAGATATATTGCCGCAAGATGTTCATATTTCTACATAACCTTGGTCTCTACAGCATAGCGTGCAGAGGGGAATCCCTAGGCAGCTTTTCGGAAATCTCCTCGGTTTTTCTTCTCCTGATCTCCATCTCAGCCCCTATCGACTGACCCTGGGGGATCCCATGCGTCAATAAGGTGAGAAAGTGTAGCCTACGATTCCAAAGTGAGGTTGGCTGTGCATTAAGGTCGAGCGTAGTTGTGGGTCATCACTCAACTGCCCAACCTGATCCCACTGCTGCGCGACGCGAGCGGAGAATCCATGAGCACTCCCAATCGCCCCTTGAAGACCCTTGGGATCCCTCCCAATGCCTGGGCTGTGAATGCCGAAATGGCCGACATCACCCGTCCACCCTTGGATCCCCGGCCCATCCTGCTACCCACCTCCAGCAAAACCCTGCGCTTGGATCTGGCCAAGGCGGCGTTGTTGGTGATCGACATGCAAAACGACTTTTGTCATCCCGACGGTTGGCTGGCCAGCATCGGCGTCGATGTCACACCGGCGCGGGCTCCCATCGGCCCTCTAAAAGCCCTGCTGCCCCGCCTGCGACAAGCTCAAGTGCCGATTGTGTGGGTGAACTGGGGCAATCGCCCTGACTTGCTCAACATCAGCGCCGGCTTGCGACATGTGTACAACCCCACCGGAGAGGGAGTAGGGCTGGGGGATCCCTTGCCTAAGAACGGGTCTTTGGTCCTCACGCGGGGCAGTTGGGGCGCTGCTGTGGTGGAGGAACTGGAGGTCAAACCCGAGGATATCTGGGTGGACAAGTTCCGCATGAGCGGCTTTTGGGATACCCCTCTCGATAGCATTCTCAGAAACCTGGGGCGCACCACCCTCTTTTTTGCCGGCGTGAACATCGACCAGTGCGTCATGACCACGCTGCAAGATGCCAATTTCCTCGGCTACGACTGCATTTTGCTGGAAGACTGCGCCGCCACCACCTCTCCTGAATACTGTTTGCTAGCTACCCTCTACAACGTCAAGCAGTGCTTTGGCTTTGTCGCCTCCTCCTCAGATTTGCTCGCGGCTCTCCCCTGTTAGCACTTGCCCACTATTCACCCCTCATCTCTTGAGCGGAGGATCCGGATGCAAACGCTTTCCCGCTGCGTGATTCCAATTGTTAAAACCCCTGCCGATTATCAGGCTTTTCGCATCAGCCCCCACGATACCAATCGCCTGGCCATCGTGTTCGATCCTTCTCATGCTCAGATTTCTCTAACCTTTTGTGTGGAGATCTTCGATGAGGGAGGCAAAACCCCTCCAAATCGCCATCAAATGGCTGTGGAAATGTTTTTTGTTCTCAAGGGGGAAGGCCTGGCCATTTGCGATGGAAAAGCGGCCCCCATCAAAACTGGAGATAGCATTTTGGTTCCGCCAACAGGCGTGCATGAAATCCGCAACACCGGCCCAGGCCGCCTCTACGCCCTCTGCTTCATGGTGCCCAACGAAGATTTTGCCGAGCTCATCCGCTCCGGCACTCCTGCGGACTTGGATGAGGAGGATTTGCAGGTGCTGTCGGGGGGCTGGAGAAGGGCATTTGCTGAGGCTTAGGCCTCAATGGCTCTGGGAGCTGTAGAGGTTGGAAGTCAGGGGTACTGATACATTCACGCTGAACTCTCCTGAACATGGTTCAGGAAAGAAGCGATCGCATCCTGCCTATCTCTGTTCGCGTCAGCGGGACGGAGTCCAAGCAGGAAGGCGGTATCCCGCAAAGCCCTGAGGAATACCCCCCGAGCGCTTTCCCCCTTCACTTCCCGGCAACCGTTGCGGTGGACTCAAGGATCAGGGGGAAACTTGGTCTACTATATCCCTCTCAATGACTTTTGCCAAACCGCCTAAAGCTCAGTAAATTCAGCAAAGTTCAGGGTTTTGGGGGTTAGAGGCATGCTCCGACAAATCTTTTCCCAGGGTCTCTGTTTCCATAAATCCATAAAAGCCATAAAAGAGGGGTCTGGAGGGGGCTGCGTTTGCGCCAGCAGGCCGGAGATCAAGGGCAATACCAGGGAAGGGGCTCAAACTCTGGTGGGAGTTTCTCCCTGATACATTTACGCTGAACACTGCTGAACATCACTGTTCAACTATGCAGCGATAGCATTCTGTTTGTTTCCAACCAGAATGGCGGTATCCCGCAAAGCTTTGAGTAGAATACCCAAAGCGCAGTTTCCGTGTCGTCTTACTACCAATTTTCTGCTTTGCTTTGGCTACCATGTTGGCAGACTCGAAAGTAAACAGAAAGATCAACTGGTAGTAATCCGTACTGAACATATTATACATTATTTTCAGTATAGTTGAGCTTATTATTGACTAGAGTCATGCTCTCATAAGGGCTTCTGTTTTATCTTAGGAAGAATCCACTCTTAGGAAGAATCCACCCAGGGATCCCTTAGGTTGTCCTTGGTTGGTATCCCTTTGGCAAGACTTGCTAGCCCAACCCAGACCATGCTGCCCGTTCGTCCCCGCGAAACTGTTTCCATGTTCACCCGCGACGGGATCCAACTGGACGCGGATGTCTATCGCCCGCAAGGGGAGGGGAGCTACCCGGTTTTGCTGATGCGGCAGCCCTATGGGCGGGCCATTGCCTCGACGGTGGTGTATGCCCATCCCAGGTGGTATGCGGCCCAGGGGTACATTGTGGTCATCCAGGATGTGCGCGGACGGGGAACTTCCAAGGGATCCTTCTACCCTTTCCGCCATGAGGTGGAAGACGGGTTTGACGCCGTCAATTGGGCGGCTGCCTTGCCGGGGAGCAACGGCGTAGTGGGCATGTACGGCTTCTCTTATCAGGGCATGACCCAGCTGTATGCGGCTTCTACCCGTCCCAGCGCCTTGAAGGCCATCTGCCCGGCGATGCTGCCTTACGATCTCTATGCCGATGCCGCTTACCCAGGGGGGGCCTTTGCCTTCTACAACAACCTCAGTTGGGCCTTGCAACTGGAGACCGAAGGGGCGCGTCTCAGGGGGGATGCCAATGCCTACCAAGCGCTTTTGAAAGCTGCCCGCAATCTCCCCCTCTACGACCCTATCCCCCTCAAGCCGGGGGTGTTGCAGCAGTATGCCCCCCAATCCTATTACTTCGACTGGCTGGAGCACAGCGAGCCGGATGAATACTGGCGCAAGCTCTCTCCCCGTCTAGAGGTGGTGGATCTGCCGATGCTACACATTGCCGGCTGGTTTGACAGCTACCTGAGTGGTAGCCTGCGCCTCTACAAGGAAATGAGCGCCCGCAGCCAGAACCCTCAATACCTGATCATCGGCCCTTGGATCCATCTCCCTTGGGGGCGCAAAGTGGGGGCGTTGGACTTTGGCCCAGAGGCTGTCAGCCCCATCGATCGCCTGCAGGTGCGCTGGTTTGACCAGTTCCTCAAAGGCAAAGATACAGGGATCCTCCAGGAGCCGCCGGTACGCCTGTTCGAGATGGGATCCAACCGCTGGCGCGGCTTTGATGCTTGGCCTACCCCTGAGCCAAAAGCTTTTTACCTACACAGCACCGGCTTGGCTGCCCTTTCAGAAGCAGAGGGATCCCTTCGCCCTGAACCCTCGCCGACGCAACAATCGGATACCTTTGTTCACGATCCCTGGCGACCGGTGCCGGCCTTGGGGGGCCACCTAGTTCAGCCTGCCGGGCCGCAAGAGCGCTCCGCCCTCGACTGCCGCACCGATGTCCTGACCTATACCACTCCGCCGCTGCAAGCCGAGCTGGTTCTGGTCGGGGACATTGCTGTGGAGGTGTACGCGGAGGCCGACAGCCCCAGTTTCGATCTTTGCGCTGTGCTCTCGGTGGTAAGGCCCGATGGGCAGGTGTATAACTTTTCCCAAGGCTATTGTCGCCTACGGGATCCCCAGCCCAGTACCCCCATTCTGATTCCCTGTCAGCCCACCTGTATTCGCATTCCTTGCGGTCATGCTCTGCGCCTCAGCCTTAGCGCGGCTTGTTTTCCGGCCTATCCTGTCAACACAGGCACGGGAATGCGGGAAGAGCGGCTGATTGAGGCCCGCATTCTCACCATCACTCTCCGCAGCGGTGGCGAGACGCCTTCGCGGCTGCACCTGCCCATGGCTTGAAGCCAAGAAGAGACCAAGCTTCGGGATCCCGTTCGCAATCCCCGCTTACAAAGAGACACCAAACGTTAGGATAGAAACAGGCAGGGCAAGGGAACACCATGTTGCAAGACCCAAAGTTGATCCGGCACTATCAGGCTTTGACCGATGCTCTGGTGGATACCTGGCAGCGGGGCTACCGGCGCACCGATGAGCTACGTCTGCTGGTGGATGGCTACCTGCTGGCCTTGCGAACTGGCAAACAATTGGAGCCCTTCGAGATCTATCGCATTGAGGACGAGGTCAACCGCTTCCTCTACGATCCGTCCAACTTCATAGATCCGGAATTGGAGCCAGAGGCGGAGCCGATGCGGGGTTATTGATTTTGTGAATCCCTGTTGGCGATCCCTAGAACAGGTGGGGCAAAGTTTTGATTCCAACCTTTTCTGATCTCCCCTCGCCCCTTGGGAGAAAGACTAGGGGGGAGGGCGCTGACTGAGTTCTGGTTTTGTCGAGCATCTTGCGCCTGGTAGGCTGAGAGGGATCGATTCGTTCCTGATTCCAGTCGTATCGGTTCTATGGCGGTTTGGGATAGGGTGATGACCTCCCGGCATCTGCCCCTGCTGGGATCCGGCTTGGGCTTGGGGGTAGCCCTGATCCTCTGGTACGGGGTGTTTGGCTACCACGTGCTGCAGATTGGCCTCTGGCTGCTGAGCATCCTGCTGGTGGGGTTGTATTGGGCGCAGTTTTCCCCGGCTCAACCCCCTTGGGATCCGACGCGGCTGCGCTGGCAACAGGAGCTGTTGCACCTGGGGCTGTTGGTGTTGGTCTTTGCCCCGATCTACCTCTACGACCTGCCCAACATCCCTTTTCAGATCAATACTGACGAGATTGTGATCACCTCCATGGCCCGTCGCGCCTCAGGGGTGCGCTATCCCGATATCTTTGGGCTGATGCCGGAGTATTTCTATTTCCCCCGCTTCATGTTCAGCCTCTTCGGCGGCCTGACGCGGCTGATGGGGGGAGTCACGCTGCTCAATGTGCGCACGGTACATGCTGCCTTCGGGGTCGTCACCATTCTGGTGGCCTACGGGTTTTTTCGGGCATTTTGGGGATCCCGGCTGGCTTTGGCGGGGGCGGCCCTCTTGGGATCCAACCACGCCTTGCTGGGCATCAGCCGCATGGCCATGCGGGAAAACCTGATTGTGCTGGTGGAGTGTGCGGCCCTGGCCTTGCTCCTCAAGGGCGTGCGGGAAAAAAATCCCCTGCTGCTCTATCTGGGGGGAGGGGCGGCGGGCTTCTCTCTGTACGGCTATTTGCCGGGGCGGGTGGTGATCCTGCTGGGGTTGCTGTTTGGAGTTCTGTACCTGCTCCTGGGCCGGGAGGATCTCCGAGGAGAAAACAAGCAAGCTAATCCCCTCTGGGTCCTGGCTAAGCTGACGGTGCCCGCGGCGCTGGGCTTTTTTCTGGTGGCTGGGCCCATTCTGGTGGCCACGGTCACAGCACCTGCGGTGAGCGCCGAGTACTCTCGCCAACAATTTCTCTTTTTCCCGGAGGGGCGGGCCCTACAGCAGATGTGGGTGAATGCGGCTACGCCAGAGGAGGCGGTCTGGCGCAACATCTTCAACGGCCTGAGTATGTTCAACGACTCCGGCCAGCACGACCGCGGCTACATCTATCCCAACTACGGCCATGCTTTTGTGGATCCCTTGACGGGGGCTTTGATCTGGCTGGGGCTGGGATCCGGCCTCTACCGCCTTTTCAAGAAGCGCAGCCAACCCCACGACTGGCTGTGTATCGGCAGTTTCCTGTTTCTTTACTTGCTCTTTAGCTTTGCCATCACCAAAGCCCCCAACTACACCCGCCTGCTGGTGATCCTGCCCTTTGTAGCCTATCTAACCTTGGAAGGGATCCAAGTGCTGGCAGGTCTCCTGGAACGCTGGGGATCCCGGGCCGGGAGTTGGCTGCCGGCGGCGGCGATGGCGGGGGCAATCCTGCTGATTGGGGGGTGGAACCTGGCCATTTTTGGAGACTTTGTCCACAAAGGCTGGACGCAGGGCAACGATGTGGGGGCTACCGGGCGCTATGTGGCAGCTCGCCAAGGGGATCCCGACTACCGCTTCTATCTGGCCGCCAGCGCTGCCTACCCCTATTTCGGCTGGGGGGAACCCCACTATTGGCAAAGCTGGATCCAATTTTTTGCCGGACGGGAACAAAAGGTAGCGGTGTTTTCCCCTGAGGTGTTGCCCATCCAGGCGCTGGAGCCACCGTTTACCCTGTTCATGAACGAGTGGGTATGGGATCAGCAAGGGGCAGAACTGCAACGGCGTTTTCCCAGCGGACGGTTGCACCGGATCCCTGCCGAGCGGGGGCTATGGGCCTTTGAGGTGGCGGATCCCTAGAGCTCCCCCCCTGGTTTGGCCAACCCACTGTTCGCGGGACGGAGTCCTTTCGCGTCAGCGGGACGGAGTCCTTTCTTTTTACCAGGCTAAAAGTAGCTGAAAGCACACTATGCAGATCCAGAGCCGCCAACAGTAGAAGAAGTAGAAGAAGATGATAGCGTTCCAGGGATCCCAGACGTGCGTTTTGATGCCTACGACCCGGGCGAGGGGTTTTACGACGAGCTGTTTTTGGGGCGTAACCAGCCCCGTCCTGAGGCGATCCCGCTGATTGAGCGCATTCATTCTCTGGAAGAAGGGGAACTGCAGCAGCGGCAAGCGGCGGCGCAGGCGGCCCTCTTTCAAATGGGGGTGACCTTCAACGTCTATGGCGATAGCCAGGGCACAGAGCGAATTTTCCCCTTTGACATTATTCCCCGTATCGTCTCAGCTTCCGAGTGGCAGCGGCTGGAGAAGGGTCTCAAGCAGCGCATCCACGCCCTCAACCTGTTCATCGACGATGTCTATCACGACCAGAAAATCCTCAAGGATGGGGTGATCCCTGCCGAGCTGATCGAGACGGCCAAGGGATTTCTGCGGCCCTGTGTGGGGCTCAACCCGCCGGGGAGAATTTGGTGCCACGTCACCGGCACCGACTTGGTGCGGGATCGGGACGGGACTTGGTACGTGTTGGAAGATAACCTGCGCTGTCCGTCGGGAATCTCTTATGTGCTGGAAAATCGGCGGGTGATGAAAAGCACCTTTCCCTCCCTGTTCAACACCATGGGGATCCGCCCGGTGGACGACTACCCTAGCCATTTGTTGGATACTCTGCTTAACCTGGTGCCGCAACTGGCCAATCCAACGGTGGTGGTGCTCACCCCCGGCATCTACAACTCCGCCTACTTCGAGCATTCTTTCCTCGCCCAGCAGATGGGGGTGGAACTGGTGGAAGGGCGGGATCTGGTGGTGGCCGATGGCTATTTGCAAATGCGCACCACCAAAGGGCTGCAGCGGGTGGATGTGATCTACCGCCGCATCGACGATGACTTCATCGATCCCCTTGCTTTTCGCCCTGATTCCCTCTTGGGGGTACCCGGCCTGTTTGAGGTCTACCGGTCGGGGCGGCTGGCGATCGCCAACGCTTTGGGAACGGGGGTGGCGGACGACAAGGTGATCTACGCCTATGTGCCCCAGATGATCCGCTACTATCTGGGAGAGGAAGCCATTTTGCCCAACGTGCCCACCTACCTCTGCTGGGATCCTAAGGATCAGGCGTACGTACTGGAAAACCTGGACAAGCTGGTGGTGAAGGCAGCCAACGAGTCGGGTGGCTACGGCATGTTGATGGGATCCCAGGCCACACCGGAAGAGCGGGCTGCTTTTGCCGAGAAAATCCGCGCCCAACCGCGCAACTACATCGCCCAACCCACCCTGTGCCTTTCTCGCGTGCCCACCTTGGTGGATCGGGGAGAAGGCCCCCGTCTAGAACCCTGTCATGTGGACTTGCGGCCCTATATCCTCTACGGCAAAGAGATCTACGTTCACCCAGGGGGGCTGACCCGCGTCGCCCTCAAGAAGGGATCCCTGGTGGTGAACTCCTCCCAGGGGGGCGGCAGCAAAGATACCTGGGTGCTCTGTGTGGATCCCGGCTGTTGAGAGACGGCTGGCAAAATAGGCTCAAAGTCGCTCGCCCGAACCTCTGCTCCACCGGCCAAAGCGGCTGGCATGCTGAAGCGCCAAATCCACGTAGTGCTGGGCGTGAAGGCGCAGTTGCTCGACCTCTTCCTCGGTGAGGGTGCGGATAACCTTAGCCGGGATCCCCGCCGCCAAAGAGCGAGGTGGCACAGACCGGGTGACCACCGCTCCAGCTCCCACCATGCTGCCCGCCCCGATGGTGACCCCGCTCAAGAGAACGGCCCCAATCCCGATCAGACATCCCCCCTCGATGTGGGCACTGTGGATGACCGCTCGATGGCCTACGGTCACTTCCTCGCCAATCAGGGTCGGCTGTCCGGGATCCCCGTGCAGAATGGCTCCATCTTGGATATTGCTGCGGCGGCCAATCACAATGGGCGAGAGATCCCCCCGCAAGATGGCCCCGTACCAGATGCTCACCGCTTCCGCAAGTTGGACATCGCCGATCAGTGTGGCATTGGCGGCAATAAAGGCTGCCTCATCTACTCCCGTCGGCTGCCGATCCAGCCCAATTGGCCAGGTGTCCTGTTTTTCTCGTTGCATTTAGAGTCGAGGCCGTTCATGTCAGTTGGGCTTGACGTTGAGAGAGTAGAGGGGATTCAGACGGTTGCAAGGGGCGAATGGCAAAGAAAGTTTCGTAGATGCAATCGCCAACGTGGTTCATTTGTAGCTGCAATTTGTCGAGAAACTCATGTAAGCCCTGCTCCATAATGTCGTCGATGGTTAGGTAGTCCAGCTCAGAACGCAGGCGGCCCAAAGCTCGCTCGCTGGGATCCCGCCAGGTATCGGCTGGGGTGCCGGTGATTTGGTGCAGGGATCGATCCGCGTGAATAAGACAAAACTGAATGGAGCGGGGAAATTGCCGATCCAAAATCAGGAAAGAGGCCACCTCTCTGGGATTGATGCGGTGCTGGCGGCTGTATTTCCGGTACATTTCATAAGCACTGGCCGACTTCAGCAAAGCAATCCACTGCAACTCATCCAAAGCCGTACCCACATACTGCAGAGAGGGCAGCAAAATAAAATACTTAACATCCAAAATGCGCGCCGTTTTGTCCGCCCGCTCCAAAAGACGGCCAATCTGGCCAAAATGCCAACCTTCCCCGTGGGTCATGGTGGCATCCATCACCCCGGCGAATAGGTGACTGGCCAGCTTCACTTCCGTGAAAAAATCATGGAGCTGACTCAGGTGGGGGCCTTGCTGAGCCGCTTCTTTGACCATCAAATAAAAGCGGTTGACCCGCTCCCACATTTCTGAAGAAATGACCTCCCGCACAGAGCGGGCATTTTCCCGCGCCAGCCGCAAACAGGAAAGGATGGAGTTGGGGTAATCCCTATCAAAAGCCAGGAACTGGATGACTGTTTCTTGGGTTGCCTGGCCATAGCGTTGGTAAAACAGCTCCTGATCCCCAGTGGTGTAGACAATGGGATCCCACTGCTGGGCGGGACCGCTGGGCAAGTCTAGGATGAGGTTGAGATTGACATCGATGAAGCGGGCGATGTTCTCGGCGCGCTCCACGTAGCGGTTGAGCCAGTAGATGGAATCGGCCACGCGACTCAGCATGCTGTTACCTCCTCTGGAGTTTCTTGTCTCCGCGCTCCGTTCAAATTCAACAAACGAAGCAGCCGCCGCACCTTCACCAGCAGCACCCCCGTTAGGCCAGTCAGGATCCACCCCATCCACTCGGCTGCAGTACCCAGATAGCGCACCTCCACGCGATGATCCCCCGGTGGGATCCGCACCTGCAACAGCCCCACTCCGCTGTGCTCAGCAGATGTGAGGCGACCATCCACCTGTACCCGCCAAGCAGGGTAGTAAAACGTGCGCAGGACTACCCATTGATCCTGATCAGTGGGGTTAACGGCCCGAAAACGACGGTAGCCATAGCGCCACTGCTCCACTTCCAACAGTGGCTCCAGATCGCTTTGTTCTCGTCCAAAGTTCACCATGTCGCCTTGCCACCGCAGCAGCGGATCCACCTCTGGGGGCGGCATGGGCAGGGTTGCTTGGCGAGGTCGGTACTCCGGCACATCCACCAGCGCCAGCCCATCGGGAAAGATCCAGTGCCAGTGAAGAAAAGCGATGCCCGGTCGCTCCTGGGGCTCGTTGGGAAATGGCTTGGCGGCAGACAGCTCTTGAAAAGTTTGGATGGTCTGGGGGTCAAACCAGGCTCTGGACAAGACCTGCCAGCCCTGCCAGCTTTGTATCCCCATGGCCAGACCTATCCCCACAATCAAGAGGATCCTCAAGCCCTTTTGTCCCCACCCCCAGGTGGCCAGGGATCCCAACAGCCAGGGCACGGTTACCGCCGTCACCGCCATCCAGCGCCAAGAAAACTGAATGCGTCGCAGGGGCAAAATCCACTCGTAGAGCCAACCCAGCAAATCCGTCATCATCAGCAGGGCCACCAAGCTGGCCCCCAAGCTGTAGAGCAGGATGGCTTTGGCCAGGGGAGCATGGGATCCCAAGGCATCAAAGGACTCCGTCTCGTTAGCGCGAACGGAATGGATCGGGGTCATCCCCCTTGTCCTGCGGGCCAGCCATTCCCAGAAAACCAGGATCCCAGCACCCAAGACAACGGCCACCATCCAGATCCAGTACCCCACCAGGCCGCTCTCAAACCAGTGCTGCGTCAGTTGTGGCTGGAGCCGGGTCAGCCCACTCAGCATCAGGCGATGTTGGGGCATGTACTCTTCGACAAAATTCACCAACTCCACCTGGATGAGGCGCTGATCCCAAAAGGCTGGCAGCAGATAAAACGCCGTCCACCCCAGCCCCAGCCCAAACCCCAAGTAGCAGCGCCCCACCCTGGGCCAGAGGGGATCCCAGCAGCCCAGCACCCAAGGCAGAGGCAGCCAAGTTAGCGTAAAGACCAGCAAAGTGGGCAAGTGAGATAGGGCCAACAGGCCGTAGCTAATGGCTAAGGCCACAATCGGCCAAAGGGACTGGGGCCGGCAGATCACCTGGACTGAGGCCCAGAAAATCCAGGGAGAGACAGCAATGGCCCACACTTCCCCAATTGCCCCCCGTTGATAGATATCCACCAGCCAATAGGGGCCGGCCATACCCGCCAGAGCCAAAACCAGAGCCCAAGCCCAGGGGATGAGTTGCCGGAGAAGGGCATACAGCCCTGTCCCGAAGACCGCCATCGCCAAGCCCATGCTGGCCACCAGGGATCCGGGCATGTCCAGCCCCAGCAGGCGAAACGGCAGAGGGGCCACCATGCACAGAGGGGGGTAAAAGGCAAAGGTAGGATTGCCGTAGCCGAAGTTGGAATACTCCAGCCAGCGGGGGTAAAACTGCCCGCCGAAAAACTGTCGTTGATACTGAAAGGCCCAACTGAGGTTGAAGTGAGTGGAGTGAGTCATGGGATAGCCCTGGCGCAGCATGGGCCAGAGCAGCACCCCAATGCCCACCAACAACCCTAGCCCAACACCCCTCTCTGGTTGTTGCAAAGCTTTCAGCATTTCTCGGCGTTATCCCGATCCTCTGCCTCGAAAGGCCCAGACTTCCCCCCATACTTGCGCAGCAGCCGGATGTGTTCGATCACCATCGTCTTCTCCAAGGCCTTGGCCATGTCGTATAGGGTGAGGGCAGCCACCGAAACTGCTGTCAAAGCCTCCATCTCCACCCCTGTTTGGGCGTTGGTTTTCACTGTAGCGGTGATCAGAAAGCCGGGCAGATGGGGATCCGGATCCAGATCCACGGTGACGCTGCTCAAGGGGAGAGGATGACACAGCGGGATCAGATCGGCGGTGCGCTTGGCAGCCATGATCCCGGCCAGGCGGGCCGTTTCCACCACATTCCCTTTGGGCCCTTGACCGGCCAGAATAGCCTGCAAAGTCGTTTCTGACATGCGTACCTGCCCTTGGGCAGTGGCCAAACGGGCAACCATGGGCTTGTGTCCCACTTCCACCATTTGTGCTCGGCCAGAGGCGTCCAGGTGGGTGAGGGCTTGCCCAACAAAGGACTCTGTCCTGCTGGCGCGACTAGAACTCGAATCCGATGGCACCCCGGCCTCCCACAATCCTTGAGAGCTGAAGAGTTGGCTTAGGCTCCGATGAGGTCGGCAAATCGGCAACCAGACCCGCAGGGACTTGACAACTAGTAGCGAATCCAGGCATAGGCGGCATCAGAGAGCACCGGCACCTCGGCGTAGTGGCCGCGAATGTTTTGCAC
Source organism: Thermostichus sp. OS-CIW-32 (assembly GCF_054060415.1). NCBI lineage: Bacteria > Bacillati > Cyanobacteriota > Cyanophyceae > Thermostichales > Thermostichaceae > Thermostichus > Thermostichus sp. OS-CIW-32. The sequence goes on from NZ_JBSSDD010000013.1 coordinate 65,443, forward strand.
CCAGGCGTAGACGGTGATGGCAATCACCCCCAAGAGAGCCGTGGTGGCCAAAATGCTGACCATCGCCGCCAGACCAAGGCTGCCAAAGAGCATGCCGAACACCTGCATCAGCACCTGCACCAAGAACAAGGCAATGCTGAGCAAGAGCGCCTGGATGGTGTTGAAGCGAACAAAATGGGCTACGCGGGTGTTGCGGATCACCAGGAACAGCAGAGCCAAAAACACCCCCATTCCCAGCCAGCCCGTGGCCAGGGGCACCAGACGAAACAGAGGCGCAAAAATGGGGATCAGCCCTGGCAGAGATTGAAACAGCCCAGAGGGCAAAAAGCCCAAGGGCAGAGCCGATACCAAAGGCAAAAGGTAGGGAAGGGATCCCCACAGCCGATTGATGGGAGTGATGTCGCCGCGCCAGGTCATAATCCGTCGATCCCTATTAGGTGCAATGGTTACTGGAGCTGGCTTGTCGGTGCGCTTCTGGGATCCCCGCAAGCTACAGGTCGGAAAGAGAAAGCAACACCCAAGCCTTGGGCTTATTGTAGTCGATGGATTTGGGTGGCTCAACGCGCTTGGCCGCAAGCCGGCTTCTGCTTTCCAGTGAGCAGAAAAACTCGAGGCCAAAAGGTTCAGGGTGAGCGTTCCGATGCATCTGGGCTGGTATAATCAACGGCAAATCCTGGCTGCATACCGGTTTTTTGGGTTCTTTACATTTTTCAGCTTCCACCATGAAGATTTCATTGTCTCCCGCTGCTGGCGTTGTCGGAGCTTTCCTCTGGCAAGTTTGGTCTGGGCTCATTGGTTTTCTCAACGACCGTTTGTTGCCGGAGCGCTATCACATTCGGCCTGAAGCTTTGCCGGAGTGGATTACTCAGGTGTGGGCTGGCTATCTGCGCTATCGGGAAGCCTCTCGTCCGGGGGCGATCCAGTTTCGCGGCTTGACGGTGGATCCCAGCCGAGAGCTGCGCTCGGCTTACCTCGGATCCCGTCCGCTCCGCTACCGCGGCTGCCCTGTGGAGACGGTTGCCCGCTCTGGGGATCCTTCTCCTACCGCCCAACCCATCCCTGAAAAGGCTTTTGTGCCCCCCTACTGGAAACTCCTCAATACGCTGCGCTTGAAGTTGAGCCTGGCCGATATTGATCGCTACCCCGTCACTCCGGCCCTGCAGCGGGTTTACCGAGGTCGAGAGTTTTAACACCGCTCTGCTGCTCTGCACGACAGTGGAGTTTTAAGGCTGGGGATCCCTGCAGTGGGCGGGGATCCCCTTTTGGATTTTGTTCGCGACAGCGGGACGGAGTCCCCAGATCGGACTTGTGGGTTTGGGTGAGATTGCGATCGGGTGGTTTCTCCTGGGGTGAGGGGAAAGCTGAGAAAGACTGCAAAAAAACTTAAGGTCACTTTCCCGCTGGGGGATAAGAGCCCCTACAGTGGATAAAGAAGAACATGGTGCTCCGCACCGCCAACGCGAATGAGCTTTGTTATGTCCAAAAGCGGCGTGCTCCTGCTGAACTTGGGGGGGCCAGAGACCCAGGCTGATGTGCAGCCCTTTCTTTACAATCTGTTCGCCGATCCTGAGCTGATCCGCCTGCCATTTCCCTTCTTGCAGCGGGCCTTTGCCTGGGCCATCTCCACACTGCGGGCCGAAAAATCCCGCCGCAACTACGCGGCCATTGGGGGGGGATCCCCCTTGCGGCGCATCACTGCCGAGCAAGCGCGAGAACTGCAGGCCCACCTGGTGGCTGAGGGCTATGACGTGCCGGTGTATGTTGCCATGCGCTACTGGCATCCGTTGATCGAGTCGGTGGTGCAGCAGATCAAGTCGGATGGGATCACCCGCTTGGTGGTGCTGCCGCTCTACCCGCAGTATTCCATCAGCACGACGGGATCCAGCTTTAAGCTGCTGGATCGGCTCTGGGCTGAGGATCCGGAGCTGGCATGCATCGAGCGCTGCCAGATCTGCTCCTGGTACGATCAGCCTCAGTACGTGCAGGCGATGGCCAGAGCAATTCGGGAACAGTTGGATGGATTTGCCGAGCCCGAAGGGGTGCATGTGCTGTTCAGCGCCCACGGCATTCCCGAAAGCTATGTCACCGAGGCCGGGGATCCCTACCAACAGGAAATGGAAGCCTGCGTGCGGCTGATCTGGAAGCAGGTGGGACGCCCCAATGACCACACCCTCTCCTATCAAAGCCGGGTGGGTTCGGTGCGGTGGCTGCAGCCCTATACCGAACGGGTCATCCTGGAGTTGGGATCCCGAGGTGTGAAGCAGTTGCTGGTGGTGCCGATTAGCTTTGTGTCGGAGCACATCGAGACCCTGCAGGAGATTGACATCGAGTATCGGGAACTGGCCCATCGAGCTGGGATTGCCGATTTTCGCCGTGTGCCCGCCTTAAATACCGACCCTCTGTTCATTGCTGGCTTGGCGGCGCTGGTGCGGACTCATCTGCTCACTCCGGGCTTGGCAGCTCCTGCCTTTGTCCCTGCTGCTGTGGGCGGCTCGCTGCTGGAGCGGTAGGGAAAAACTCCGGGCATTTTATGAACGCTGACGCGACCAGACGAGGGCGCTGCCTGCACATCCATAAGCAATCCCCCCTCAAGAGAGAAAAGAGCAGAGAGCAAAGAGCAGAGAGCAAAGAGAGCGTATCCTCACTTCTCACCTCTCACTTCTCAATCCTCACTTCTCACTCCTCTCGTTGCTCCGCACCGCTGACGCGAATAGGAAGTCTTGATTAGGAATGACCCTAGGCCCGAGGAAAGCCTTGCTGACGAAGTGGCTGCTGACCTATTTCTACCAATGGCTGCCTTTCCCCCAAGAGTGGCTGCCGCAGGAAAGCTATTGGGTAGGGGGATCCCTGCGGGATGCTTACCTGGCTTGGCTGCGGAGCTGTGCTGCTGGGGATCCCGCTCGCGACGGTGGGATGGAGTCCTCAGCGTCGGTGGATTTGGACCTGATGTGCGCTGTGGATCCCGTGGGCTGGGCAGCGGCAGTGGCACGGCGTTTGGGGGCGGGCTTTGTGGTGTTGGATCCCGAACGGCAGATTGCCCGCATTGTGTTGGCAAAGTTGACCGTGGACGTGGGGCTGCAGGCGGGATCGACCCCTGAGGAGGATCTGAGGCAGCGGGACTTCACCTGCAATGCCCTGGCCTTGGATCTGCAAAGGGAGCAACTGCTGGATCCCACAGGCGGACAAGCCGATATTCGCCAGAGCCGGATGCGCATGGTACACCCCGACAACCTCAGCGCCGATCCGGTGCGGCTGTTGCGGGGTTATCGACAGGCGGCTCAACTGGGGTTTGTGCTGGATCCGGCTACGCAAGAGGCAATCCGGGAGCGGGCCCCCCTTTTGGCGAATGTGGCGGCAGAACGGGTGCGGGCAGAGATAGTGGCCCTGTTGGAGGCAGGGATCCCAGGGCTGGCTCACCTACAGGCGGCGGTGGCGGCGGGGTTGCTGCAGGCTTGGCTGCCCCACCTGAAGCCGGAAAGTCCGGGCTTCCCTCAAGCTCAGGCCGTGTGGGAGTGGGCCGGGCGCTGGCAACCGCTCTATCCCCGCACGCTGGCAGAGCTGGCCCAGCCCTTGACATCCTCACGCGAAGGGCGCGGCAGGCTGTTGGCAGTGGTGCTGGCAGCCTTGTTGTGGGATCCAGCGGGAACTGAGGACTCTGTCTTGCTGACGCGAACGGCAGAAAGGGTGGAAACCGAGCTGGAGCGGCTGCGCTTCAGCCGAGCGGAAATGCGGGCCATCCAAAAGCTACACCATCTTCTGCCTCAGCTTCAGCTTCTCCTGACGGACTCCCCCACCCCTGCGCAACAGTGGCGGCTTTATCAACAGGCGGGATCCCTGTTCGGTGGCCTGGCGCTGTTGGCGGTGGCTACGGGCGGCGACCCTCAAAAGCTGGAGTCTTGGCTCAAACGCTACGAAGACCCCCAGGATCCCCTGGCCCATCTGGTGCCCCTGCTGGATGGCCGCGATCTGCTGCACAGCTTGGGGGCTAAACCCGGCCCCTGGGTAGGCCAGTTGCTGCAAGACCTCCAGGAGGCGCAGGCTTGGGGGCAGATTCAAACTCGTGCCGAGGCGCTCTCTTTTGCCCGCCGGTGGCGTGGCCAGCAAAAAGACTAGCCGAAGCGATAGCCGAAGCCGCGCACCGTCACCAAATACTCTGGGTTGCTGGGATCCAGCTCCAATTTTTCCCGCAGCCAGCGGATATGCACATCGACGGTCTTGCTGTCGCCCATGAAGTCGGATCCCCAGATGCGCTCCAGAAGCTGTTCCCGCGTCCAAACGCGGCGGGGATTGGACATAAACAGCTCCAACAGGCGAAATTCCTTGGGGGAAAAACTCACCTCGACGCCCCGCACCAACACGCGGCACTCCTGGGTAAACATACACAGATCCCCGTAACGGAGCACCGTGGCATCGCTGGCTTGGGCCAGTTGTTGCCGGCGCAACACCGAGCGACAGCGGGCGATCAGCTCCCGCATGCCGAAGGGCTTGGTCAGATAATCGTCGGCCCCCAGTTCCAAGCCCACCACCCGGTCGGTTTCGCTACTTTTGGCCGTCAACATCAGGATGGGAATCGTGTTGCCCTCCCTGCGCAGCAGCCTGCACAGATCCAGACCGTTCAAGCTGGGCAACATCAAATCCAAGATCATCAAATCCAGCCGCTCAGCCGTATGTACCACCTCAAGGGCTTGCCGACCATCAGCGGCTTGTAAAACCTGATACCCCTGCTCTTCTAAAGCCAGGGCAACCGTTTCCCGAATGGCATCCTCGTCATCCACCACCAGCAGGGTCTCCAGATGGGGAGCAGCTTCCTTGGCTTGAGGAAGTGGACCGGTCATGGAGAGGGTTGCTTCCATACAGAACTCCGTTGCGCCTGCACGCAAGTGCTCCGCACCGCCGTCACGAACGCGGAAGCGTCACGTAGCAATCACTGCCTCACAGGGTGAGAAGGGCAAGTGCCGCCACCGTCAACAGCAGCCCCCCGATAGGATATCAAACTTCCAGGGCAGGCCAATAAAGAGAACAGGGGCGGACTGACTTGCACAGGGCCTTGAGACGGCGAATGGAACCGAAAGGATTCCAAAAACCTGCAATTCAGGATGATTGATTTAAGATCTCTAATGTGGAGCCGCCCCTACCCACGCCTCATGGTGCTCTGCACCCCTCCCGCGAACGGCAACTCACGCTTTAAGGACTCCGTCCCGCTGTCGCGATTGGCCGGAAACCGGTTATGTCTGCTTCCCCTTCTGCACTCTGGGCCACTGGCGGAGCCATTCTGCGGCTGTTGCGCTGGCACAAGCCGGCAGGGCGACTGATTTTGATGATCCCGGCGCTGTGGGGAGCTTTTTTGGCCGGACGGGGAACGCCCCCTTGGCCGTTGGTCGGGATCCTGATTCTGGGCAGTTTGGCCGCCAGCGGAGCGGGCTGTGTCATCAACGATCTTTGGGATCGAGATTTGGATCCGCTGGTGGAGCGCACCCGCCATCGCCCGTTGGCCAGCCGGGAGTTGACCGTTGGCGTCGGGATCCTGATGGCGGTGGTGAGTTTGGCCTGTGCGGCAGGGCTGGCGCTGTTTCTCAACCCGGTTAGCTTTGCCCTCTGTGTGGCGGCGGTGCCGGTAATTCTGCTCTATCCAGGGGCCAAGCGGGTGTTTCCGGTGCCGCAGTTGGTGCTGGCTCTGGCGTGGGGATTTGCCGTGCTCATCAGTTGGACGGCGGTGAGCGGCCAAGATGCCAACACACCCCTGTGGGAAGAGGGGCTGGGCTGGCTGTGGCTGGCCACGGTGTTGTGGACACTGGGATTTGATACCGTCTATGCTCTTGCGGATCGGGAGGACGATGAGCGGGCCGGGATCCATTCCAGCGCCCGTTTTTTCGGGCAGCGGACGCCGACGGCGGTGGGGCTATTTTTTTTGGGCACTGCCATCGCGCTGTTGGGGGTGGGGATCAGCCTACGGTTGCATGGAGTTTATTTTGTCAGTTGGGCCATCGCCAGCGTCCTCTGGGGCCGGCAAACCTGGCAGCTCCACCAAAGGAATGCCTCTCCCACCTTGTACCTGGCCATCTTCGGCCAAAATGTGGTGCAAGGGTTTATTCTGCTGGCGGGGATGATCGGCGGGTCCCTGCTGGCCTAAAGGATCCCTTGGCCTCTCGCATGGCCAGATGCCTCTCTGAAGAACGCCTTGCCCCTCAGCCGACGCTGGGGCTGCCTCTTTGGGAAGGGATCCCGACAAATCTCCGGACTGGCAGGAATCGGCCCAGGGCCATGGGCAAACGGTAGAATGAGACGATTAATTGCAGGATCCCAGCCTCCGATGGCCCCACTGAGCAGCGGTGAGCCTCCCTATGACATTCTTATTCTCTCAAACGGCCCTGGAGAGCTGACCACCTGGGTGCGTCCGGTGGTGATGGAATTGCGCCAGCAACTGCCTCAGGCACGTCTCTCCCTGGTGCTGTCCCCCTGCCCCCATGCTTCCGGGCAAGAGATGAAGATAGCGCAAGCGTTCGTCGACGTGGATCGGGTGCAGGATCCCGATTTTTTTCTGGCTTTTTTGCTTACTGGCCAAACCGAAGAAGCCTGGAATTGGGCCAAGCGAGGGGTGGTGCTGTTTCTGGGGGGGGATCAGTTTTTTGCCGTCTGGATTGCTCGCCGCTTGCGCTATCGGCTGGTGGTCTATGCTGAGCATCAACCCCGTTGGCGGCCTTGGGTACATGCTTTCGCCGTGCGAACCGAGGCAATCAAACGCCGCTACGATGGCGGACGGCTGCTGGGCCACCCTTGGGCCCACAAAATGCACGTTGTCGGGGATTTGATGGCGGATGGCGTAGCCAGCGCTGTCTATTTGCCGGGGGTGCCCCTTTCCGGCTGGCTTGGCAGCAGATCTCCTGCCGCTGCCTCCAAACCCACGGCAGGCTTTTCTTCCCCAACCCAAGCCTTTGGCCTGCTCCAAGATGCATCTCCCAGCTCCATCGGCGAGGGGGAGCCTGTAAGAACTGCGCCAGAGAGAGTGGGGAACCGCTTCACCGATGAAGAATTGCTACCGCGCGGCTGGCAGCGTCTGAGCGATGAGAACCGCACCCACTATCAGGTGGGGCTGCTCCCAGGCTCCAAGCCAGCCAAGCTCTCCTTGGGGGTGCCATTGGTGTTGGCTGTGGCCGATGAGCTGCGACAGATGCTGCCGAATGTCCGCTTTGTGATCCCGGTGGCCCCAGGACAAACCCCCCAGTCGTTGGCAGCCTATGCCCATCCCAAGCTCAATCCCGATATGGCTTTGATCTATGGCACCTCAGCCATTCTGGAGCAGACCAATCTGGGATCCCAGTTTGTTACCCCCTTTGGCAGCACGGTGCAATTGTGGACAAGCTTCCCTGCCTATTCTGTGCTGGCCAACTGTGATCTCTGTCTGACCACCATTGGCGCCAACACCGCCGAGCTGGCCTATTTGGGGGTGCCGATGGTTGTGGTGATCCCTACCAACAAGCTGGAGGCAATGCGCGCCTGGGATGGGATTCTTGGCCTGTTGACCCGCCTTCCAGGCTTGGGCACTTGGCTGGCCCGCGCCGTCAACAGAATTGCTCTGCGTTGGCTAGGTCACTTGGCTTGGCCGAACATCTGGGCAGGGCGAGAGGTGGTACCGGAGTTGCGGGGCCACTTGCGCCCGGTGGCCGTGGCCGCACAAATGCGAGTTCTGTTGGAAGATCCCCAGCGCCGTCAGCAAATGCAGACAGAACTGCAGCGGCTGGGGGGAAGGCCGGGAGCCGCGCAAGCCATTGGAGAACTGGTGGCTCAGCAGTTGAGTAAAGGCTAGGGCAGAAGGCAATTTGCTTGAGCTCGACCCAGTGGAGAGTTGCGCGAGGAGCTCCCTTGGCGCGATTGGAGATCTCTCCTTGCTGCCGGCAAAAAGTGCTAAAAGGGGAGTGGAGGTTCCTAAACGGAGACCATTCATGCTGACGGAGGCCGAGCAGTCGGCGGTGGAAAGCCCCAAAACGGGGGAGGGCAATTCTCTCCCTGCTGGCAAGCCGGAGCCAAAACTGGGGTTCTGGCAGCAATTTTGGGAGGATGTTGATTGTGTCTTCGATCGGGATCCGGCAGCACGCAATCGCTGGGAGGTCATCTTCACTTATCCCGGTGTGCATGCTCTGTTTTTGCACCGCATCGCCCACTGGCTGTGGAAACGGCGCTGGTTTTTCCTAGCGCGGCTGCTCAGCTTCTTGGCTCGTTCTTTCACATTGATTGAAATCCACCCGGCAGCCAAGATTGGGCGGCGCTTTTTCATTGACCACGGCTGTGGGGTGGTGATCGGTGAGACGGCAGAAATTGGTGATGATGTTACCCTCTACCACGGGGTCACCTTGGGGGGTACTTCCTGGAGCAAGGGCAAACGTCATCCCACCCTGGAAAACGGGGTGATTGTTGGCACGGGGGCCAAGATTCTGGGGCCGGTTCGCATTGGGGAAAAAGCTCGTATCGGAGCCAACGCGGTCGTGATTCAGGATGTGGCTCCCGGCATGACGGTGGTTGGGATCCCAGGCCGTGCGGTCATCCCGCCCCATCAGCGCCGCATCCCCGCCCATGGCATTGACCTGGATCACCATCTCATGCCTGACCCAGTGGGACGGGCTATCGAACAGTTGCTGCACCGTATCCAAGATCTGGAAGCCCAGGTGGCCCGCCTTAACCGGGAGCGGGAACAGGTCCGGCAGGATCAGGTGAGAGGCGAAGCAGAATATTCGTAAACTACCCGACCCTGACTGCTTCGCAGTACAGGGCGGGCTTTTGGTAGCCCTGCAGTTGGCAAGCCAACCACGAACCTCCAGGCTGGTTTAC